>CAZLFV010000051.1:0-18284 GCA_964558915.1 uncultured Eubacteriales bacterium
GTTCTCCTCCACCAAGTCGATGTTGAGGAACTCGAAGTCCCTCGACATACTGAGACCCTCTTTGGGGATCTTATCGATATCTATAATCATCTTCGTTCTCGTTAAGGTTTTTCTATTATATCATCTGGCCTCCCTTTGTCAAACCTGGCTCCCGCAACGAGACAATCTCCGTCTCCGTGATCATTTTGTTCTGGAATAGGGTCCTGCCGCGGCTTCCCCCCAACGGCATCACCCTCTTTAGACCTCCCTCCTCAATATCACAGAAACGGAGATCGTTCTTAAGCCATATTTAGATATTTAGATTAAATAGCGGTCTGCGCTTGGCAAGAACCGAACGCCAATACTTCCAGGAGAAGCTTGATATCTGGCCAGCCGAGAGTATAATAGAAAACAAATGCCAGGCTTCAATAGCGACGTTAAATATAAGGGCGCTCTTTTCCATGTCCAGACCCAGGATTCCGGACCAGGTGCCCGCTGCGTTGAATCGCTCATCTATAAATCAGGAAAGCTCATCTCCTCGCGCAAGACAGATTATACTTCCTTCCTGGCACTTCCGCGCCTCCAAGAAAAGATTCAGCAAATCCTGGAAAGCCAGCACAGCGCTATTCTTAAGGAAATCGCCGACGGCAAATTCGAACATTACCTTGCCCCTCAAGAAAAGTAGGGCGTTCCCGATCAGGGGCGGGATGCCGGGCAGATGATGAGGGGACTTTCTCGAGATGAGTGAAAAAAAGCTGTTCCTGATCGACGGCAATTCTTTGCTCTATCGTTCCTACTATGCCATTCGCCATCTCTCCACGTCTCAGGGATTCCCGACGAATGCCATTTACGGGTTCATCAATACCCTGCGAAAAATCGTCGACCAGGAGAAGCCGAAATACCTTGGAATTGTCTTCGACACCGGGAAACCCACTATCCGGCACAAAGTTTTTAAGGACTATAAGGCTCACCGGAAACCCATGCCTGAAGACCTCATCCCTCAGGTCCCCGTCCTGAAGAAGGCCATCAAGGCCATGAACATCCCGCTCTTCGAATATGAGAATTACGAGGCCGACGATGTCCTCGGCAGCCTGGCACTCAAGGCCTCCCGGAAGAAAATCCCAACCGTAATCGTCAGCACGGACAAAGATCTGCTGCAGCTTATTGGCGAGGGCACTTTGGTCTTCAACCCCGCCAAAGAAATCTACCTGGATGAGAACACAGTCAAAGAAATCTTCGGGGTTGCGCCGGCCCAAGTGGTTGACGTCCTGTCCCTATGGGGGGACCCAACAGATAATGTCCCCGGAGTTCCAGGGATCGGAGAAAAGACGTCGAAGCATCTCATCAGCCAGTTTGGAACCCTGGAAAACCTCCTCCAGCATATTTCTCAGGTCAAAAACCCGCGGCTGCGGGAAAAAATCGAAAACAACCTCGAGCAGCTCAAACTCAGCCGGCAGCTGGTCACAATCGAGAAAAACCTGGATATTTCTTTCAACCTGGACGATTTCGCCATTTCCGAGCCCAACCTCTCCGAACTTCGAGCGCTCTTCCAGGAACTGGAATTCACGTCCCTTCTTGCGGAACTCGTGAAGACGCCGTCCGAGGCCAAGAAAAACTATCGGGCCATCTTCGACGAAACCGAGCTCACGTCCCTCGTGGCCCGGATCAAAAAAGCCGGGCTCGTCTCTGTGGATACCGAAACGGACAGCCGTTTCCCGACCCGGGCTCGTCTTGTTGGCATGTCTTTTTCGATCCAACCTGGCGAAGCCTTTTACCTTCCTCTTGGCCACGATTATCCCGGGGCTCCCCGCCAGATACCCAAGGAAGCCGCTTCAGCCATCATGAAGGAAGTGCTTCAAGACCCGAAAATTAAGAAAATCGGCCAGAACATCAAATATGACTATATCGTCCTAAAACGGGAAGGCCTCGAGTTTCAGGGCATCGACAAAGACACCATGGTTCTGTCTTATCTCTTGGAGCCGAACTGGGGCAAGCACAACCTCGAAAAGCTAGCGCTCACTTACCTCCAAACCAGCAGAATCCCCTACCAGGATATTGTCGGCAAAGGCAAGAACGAGCAGACGATGAATGCCATCATCATAGAGAAGGTCGTCCCCTATGCCTGTCAGGACGCCGACATGGCCTTTGAGCTGAACTCAATCCTCTGGCCCCGGATCGTCGAGAAAAACCTGGACAGTCTTTACCGCAAGGTCGAGCTCCCCCTGATCGAGCTCCTGGCCGAAATGGAAATCTGGGGAGTCAAGATCAATCACAAAGCACTCGAAGTACTCGCGGCAGAGTTTGGTCAAGAGCTCAGTCGCCTAGAGAAAAAAATCTACGAAGCCGCTGGCACGGAATTCAATATTAACTCGCCTCAGCAACTGGCCCAAGTTCTTTTCCACAAGGCCAACCTGACGCCTTCGAGGAAAACCAGGATCACCAAGAGATACTCAACCTCACTGGATATCCTTCAGGAGCTGGCCCCTCTCCATCCGCTGGCCCAATATGCCCTGGAATACAGGCAACTCGCCAAGCTGAAGTCCGGCTATGCCGACGCGCTCCCCCTTCTCATCAACCCGGAGACGGGAAGGATTCATACCTCCTATAATCAAACCGTCACAGCGACCGGCCGCCTATCAAGCTCCGACCCGAACCTCCAGAACATCCCGACGCGCGGTCCCCTTGGCCAGCGTTTCCGTCAGGCCTTTATCCCCGAGCCCGGACACGCACTTCTTTCGGCTGATTATTCCCAAATCGAACTCCGCGTTCTGGCCCATCTCTCTGGGGACGCGGCGCTCTGCGAAACCTTCGCCAAGGACCGGGACATCCACGAAGAGACAGCACGAAGGGTGTTCGGCGAAGCCCTTCCGCAACTTAAGGAGGAGCTCAGGAGGAAAGCCAAGATTATTAATTTCAGCATCATCTACGGGACATCCGCATTTTCCCTGGCCAAGGAGCTCGGCACGTCAACGCACGAAGCGCAGGATTTCATCGATCGTTATTATGAGCAGCACCCGCAAGTTAAGATTTTCCTGGACCGGACGGTTCGCGACGCCGAGGAAAAGGGGTTTACAGAAACCATCTTCGGAAGGATCAGGCAAGTGCCCGAGCTCAAGCAGAAGGACAAGGTCATTCAGCAGGCCGGCCGGCGCATTGCCCTCAATGCCCCCATTCAGGGTTCTGCTGCTGACCTAATGAAAAAGGCCATGGTCGATATTTGGGCCGAATTCAAAAAACATCGCCTCAAGACCAAGATCATCCTGCAGGTCCATGACGAGCTTGTCTTTGAAGCCCCGGCTGCAGAAAAACGCACCGTTGAAGATATCGTCATGGAAAAAATGGAGCATGTTTTTCCGCTCAGTGTGCCTCTGAAAGTGCACCTCGGCTGGGGAGACAATTGGGCCGAGGCCAAATAAAATAGCGGACCGGGGCTTGAGGGATTAGAGCGCCTTCTGATAAACGCGGAAACGTTTGTAGATCTTGCCGCCCATTCTTTCCATCTCCGCCCGCACCTTGACATTCGTTTCCATTTCGTGATGACTGTCCATGAACTCGATCCCTGCTTCCTGCGCGGACTTGATGATCTTTGAGCCCATCAGGACATCGAGTCCCATGCCCCTGTATTTTTCTTTGACGGCGCCGAGGAGCAAGTCGAGCTGCTTTGTCTTTCGGGCTGCCCGCAGAATCTTTAAGAATCCAAACGGCAACAGCCGGCCCCGGGCACGCTGAATTCCTTTGGTCATGTCCGGGATCGCCACGATGAAGGCCACGGCCTGTCCGCCCTTGGCCACAACCTTGCAAAACCTCGGGTCAAGAACAGGCAGATACCTTTTGGCCAGGCTGTCCATCTCCTTTTCACTCAACGGGGCGAAGCCATAGATTTCGCCTCCGGTATAGCATTCATTCATCAAATGAAGAACCGGCTTGATCCAGGGCTTAAACTGCTTGCGCGTTCTGAATTCGATGACCAAAAAGTTCGCTTTCTTCTCCGCCCGCTCGATGATCTTTTTGTAGAACTCCGGAAGTTCCTTCGGGACATCGATCTTGTAGACAAAATAATCGATGTCCTTGGCATATCCCTCATTCTCCACGAGCCGAGGCATCCATTCGAAGTTATGGTAAGTCACGATCGTAGCCCGGTGCTCAAATCCTTCAATGAGGAAGCCTTCTGGGTCCTGGTCCGAAAAACCATAAGGCCCAACAATCCTGGTCATGCCCTGGGCACGAGCCCAGTCCTCAATCCGGCTGAGGAGGGCATGCACCACCTCCTGGTCCTCCCAGGTCTCCAGGTAGCCGAACCGGGCGATGTTTTCTTTTCTGTATTCATTGTAACGCGGATTAATAATACCCATGGCCCGGCCGACAACATTTTTCCCTCTAAGCGCTAGGAGCATAATGGTCTGGCAATAGCCGAACGCCTTGTTTTTTTTGGGATTAAAATAGGTCCACTCGTCGTAATAAATCGGGGGGACCCAGTTTTTGTTGTTCGCATGAATTTTCTCCGGAAGAAAGATAAACGCCCTGAGATCCCGCCCCGTCTTGACTTCCCTGACTTGAACAGGCATGGCTGTTTTAAACCTCAATCATGTCGCTTCAGGGTTTCCATTGTAACCCAAACGGAGATCAAGATACAATCCAACCGGTCACCGGAAGCATCACAGTTTAATGATTTTAATAATGGGCGCAGGAAGCTGCCCTGAAGCCCCCGTAGCGGAGGGAGGACCCGTCGGGTTGCCGACGGGGGGAACCGACGGGACTGGTTCCCCTGGGGTCGGGGGCCAAAGGGCAGCTTCCTGCGCCCTATTGAATTATATAGCAGAAAATCCTTTAGCCATCATAGGTTGACAAGGGCAACTTCATGAAGATATATTGCTGGGCATGTCTGAAGCAAGAATTCCAGAAGGATTCGTCTGAGGACTCAAGCCATGCAAATCCTCAGCCAGTTTATTGCCGTGGTCATCTTCCTGCTGATGTTCGTCGTCATCGTTATTAACAGATGGCCCCGCTATATCCCCGCTCTTGTCGGAGGCTTTATGACGATCATCATCGTCTTTCTCGCGATTATGAGGAGCCCTGCCACCGTGCTCAAAGCCTTGAATCTCGCTCAGCTTGCGCAGCGGGCGTTCTGGTTCCCGGGGCACAAGCCTCTGGAGTCCGTCGGCGTCAACTGGCAGACAATCATCTTTATCGCTGGGATGATGATCATGGTGGAAGGGCTGGGCCACGCCGGCTTTTTCCGCTGGATTTGCCTCTATGTTGCCAGGCTGGTGAAATACAAGGCTGTCTCTATTCTGATCGCTTTCACGGTGCTCTCCGGTTTTCTGGCAATGTTCATTGACAGCATTACGGTCCTGTTATTCCTGGCCACAGTGACCATCGAGCTGGCCAGATTGCTCAAGTTTGACCCGGTTCCGGTAATCATCGCCGAAATTTTCGCCTCGAACGTCGGCGGCAGTGCGACTATGAGCGGCGACCCGCCGAATATCATTATCGGAACGGCGCTGGGCTATTCGTTCCTTGATTTTTTGAAAAATACAGGCGTCATTGCCTGGATCGGGATGATCGTAACGCTTCTTTTTTTCTATCTCGCCTTCCGCAGCTCCCTCAGAAGAAGCCAAGGCAGTATTGCTTCCGATACGAGCAAGTATCCAGAGCCAAAAAAGGCCATTGTCGATCTTCGGCTGTTCCAAATCTACGTGGCCGTGTTCATTCTCGTCATCGTCCTATTGGTGACCCACGCTCAAACTGGAATATCGGTCGCGTCGATCGGCTGCATTGCCGCGGCCTTGACTATACTGTTCGGACACAAGCAGGCGCCTGCCATCATCACAAAGATCGACTGGAGGACTCTGCTCTTTTTCTTCGGGTTGTTCCTCTGCGTCGGCGGCCTGGAGCAAACGGGAGCATTGACGACCCTGGCAAGTTTCATCGGCCGGATTTCCGGAGGTAGTTTTATCATCGTCATGAGCATAATCCTCTGGATATCCGCTTTCTCCTCGGCCATCGTTGACAATATCCCGTTCGCGGCCACAATGGTCCCCGTCATCAGGGGGCTCGGAGGGGCGGGCCTGCCTCTCCCTCCTCTCGCCTGGGCTCTAGCCCTGGGAACGGACATCGGCGGCAACGGAACTCCCATCGGCGCCTCCGCCAACGTTGTGGGGACGGCTATCGCCGAGAAAGAAGGTTTTCCGGTCTCCTGGGGCCGCTTTTGTAGGTACGCGCTGCCGGCGATGATTTTAGTCGTCGGCCTCTGCTGGCTCTTTCTCGTGCTGAGATATGCATAAATGGAGGTCAAGATGCTGGATCGTATCCTCGTCCCGCTGGATGGCTCGGGGCTGGGTGAGCTGGCGCTTGTTTACGCCAAGGAGCTGGCCCGCGGTTTCGAATCGGAAATTCACCTCATCTCTGTCACGGAAGGAAGGACAGCCGAGTACCGCCGCTTGATCCAGGCCTATATCGAAAAGACGGCCGATGAACTGCGTCGTGATATAGGCAAGGTCAAGCCGGCCGTCAAAACGGCCATTCTTGATGGCCACCCCGCGGACAGAATTCTCGACTATGCGCAACAGCAAAAAGTCAGCCTAATCATAACCGTTTCCCATGGCCACTCCGGAATCCTCCCCTGGACCATGGGAAGCACGGCCTACAAGGTCGTTCATGGAGCTCTCGTTTCGGTCCTCCTCGTGAGGGCATCCAAGGACAAGAAAAAAGGAGAGACGACAGGCGTTTTTGGAAAAATTCTCTTGCCCTTGGACGGATCAGCGGCCAGTGAGCGGACCCTGCCCTTAGCCCTGGAAATGGCCAAAAGACTGAAATCGCAACTCACGCTCCTCTGCGTCGCGGAGCCTGGTCAACGAGTCCACACGATCGGGGGACAGGACTATGTTCATTTCTCAGACCAATACGTCAGCGCGATGAAAGAAGAGCTAGGGGCCTATCTTGCTAAGACCGTCAAGGATTTTGAGAAGAACCATATCAAGGTGTCGGGCCGGCTGAGAACGGGGAGCGCCGCGCACGAAATTATTAAACTGTCTAAAGAAGGAAAGATGCAGCTGGTCATCATGGCCAGCCATAGCAAGTCCGGCCTGCGGCAGTGGGTCTTCGGGAGCGTCTCAAACAAGGTCTTGCACAGCGGCAAAACTCCCCTCCTCCTGGTCCGATAAAAGGAGCCGTCGTTCGTCCGGGATCCGCTGCGGCCTAACGAAGCTTTAGCTCGAGGCTGCCGATGCCCGCCTCAATATGAAGGTGAATAGAAGGCGCCGTCTTTTCAAAACCGTCGTTGGTATAGATGTGTCCGTCTTTATGAAACCCGGGGGCATGGATCGAGCCAATCCCCCCTCTTATCTCGGCTCTTATGCCAGCATGCTCCGGAAGATAAATCGTCCCGTGCCCCACCCCTCCTTCTATCCTGGCGGTCAACTCGTCTCTCCGGTCGCCGCTGAGATCTAAACTCAGTTCACCGACTCCTATATCGACATCAAGGCGGCCGATGGAAAATTCACGCAAATCCAGTTGACTCCTCCCCGCTCCCAGTTTGACCGCCATGTCCATGGGCACATGATTGTTCAACCGGATATTCCAGGCATTCTCGGCCCGGCCAAGATGAAGGCCAGGCCTTCTCCTCTGGCGGATGGAGAGCTTCCCGTGCTTATTCAAGACTTGATAATTCACCTCGGGCATCCAGCGCTCAACGTTATAGCGAAAAGTCCCCTCCAGAAGGTCTGATGCCCCAGCCTCAAGGATCAATTCCCCGGCGCCCATGCGGATATCGACTGCAACAAAATCCGCCTCTCCCAATGGAACCTTGTGTGTTTTCACGTCCGGTTTGGTGGTCGCTGCTTCACAGGCTGCGAGCATGAATAAGGCCAGGACAAGAACCGACCATTGAAAGAACGTCTTTGAGCTCATCCCTTTTCTCCTCTCCGATTAAGAGTCCCATGTGGTACTACGAAAACTGGGGCAACAAAGTTCAAGGCCGAGCGTGTCCGAGGCGTTCTTTCGCCCCGCTTAGATCTTCATCGGCATCAACACATACGTATATTTGATATCCTCGTCGAGCTCCGGCCTCATGACAGCTGCGCTGTTCTCATCCTTGAGTTCCAGCCGGACCCTCTCACAACTGACCGAAGAAAGAAAATCAATAAGATATTGAGAATTAAATCCCACCTCGAGCTCGGCTCCCTTGTATTCGACGTCCAGGTTATCCCGGGCCTCTCCGATCTCGGGGTTGGACGAGAATAATTTCAGGGTGTTTTTTCCGAGAGAGAATTTTATGCCCTTGGACCTCTCCGAGGACAAGAGGGAAACCCTTCTTATGGCCTGGCTGAAAATTTCGTTGGAGATGTGCAGCGTGTTTGGGTTATCCTTGGGAATGACCGTTTCGAAATTGGGGAACTTGCTCTCGATGATTCGGGAAATTAGTGTCCGGTTTCCAACTTTGAAAAATAAGTTATTTTCATCGTAATCAAATTCCACCTTCCCATCGGTCATTTTTCTCAGCTCTCCGAGCGTTTTTCTGGCCACAATCACCCGAACGTCCTCGGGTGGGGCCAAGTTTTCCACAAACGCCGCCGTATAGGATAGGCGGTGCCCGTCAGTACTGACGAGCTCCATTGTGTTCTTCTTCAGAATCAAGAGCGCCCCATTGAGATAGTATCTTTGTTCTTGAGCGATGGCGTAATAGACTCGGTCGATCATGTCCTTGAGTGTGGCCATGGGAAAGAGGATGTTTTTTTCGAACTTTGCGTCTGGAACTTGCGGATAGTCCTCTTTTGGTAAGCAAAGCACTTTGAACTCGCTTTTTCCGCAGGAAACCTCCATCATCAGGTCCTCGTTCTCCGTAAACCCGATGACTCCTTTGTCCGCTAGCGATTTCACGATCTCAAACATTTTCTTCCCCGACACAGTGATTATTCCCGGTTCTTCTGTTTCCGCCTCGAAATGCGTCCTCAGCCCGACCTCCAAGTCTGTCCCGGTCAGCTCAACCCGGCCCTCCCCGACATTCATAAGGATATTTGCTAAGATCGGCATTGTGCTCCGTTTTTCAACGATTCCCTGAAGAAGCTGGAGCTCATCCAAAATTGTCTCTTTTATAACGGAAAATCTCATCGTGACACCTTTCCCTAAACCATTCTTTCTTTTTCCTTATTTATAGTTAAAGATAATTTAATTAATAAAAATAATAAAATCAATTGGAAATGTGAAAAACATCGGCAAGACCTTGATTTCATTATTGAACAAGGCCGATCAGGCTGTTGATTTCTTTGTTGAATTCGGGATTCTTGCGTCGAAATTTTTCGATTTTGCGAATACTATGAAGGACCGTGGTGTGATGTTTTCCACCGAATTTTTTGCCAATTTCTGGCAATGAAACTTTGGCCAGCTCTTTGGAAAGGTACATGGCCACCTGTCGGGGGAAAGCAATCTTAGGAGAGTTGTTTTTTGATTTGAGCTGGGAGAGCTTCAGTTTGTACTGGTGGCAGACCAGTTTCTGGATTTTTTCCACAGTGACGACAGAGGCCATAGATTCCAACAGGGTCTTCAAGGCCTCCTTGGCGATGTCGAGGTCGAGCTTTTCCCCTTTTAAGGAAGCGTAGGCGATCACGCGGCGCAGATAACCTTCAAGTTCGCGGATATTGGAGTGGACTTTATCGGCGATAAAAAGGGCAACGGTCTCGGGGAGCGCGACGCCTTCAAGGTCGGCCTTTTTCTTGAGAATAGCGATGCGGGTTTCGATATCGGGCGGCTTCAAATCAGCGATCAACCCCCATTCGAACCGGGAGCTGAAGCGCTCTTCGAGCTGTGGAATTTCCTTGGGAGGGCAGTCGCTCGAAATAACGATCTGCTTTTGGTTCTCATAGAGATGGTTGAAGGTGTGGAAAAACTCTTCCTTCGTCCTTTCCCGGCCGGAGAGATAATGGATATCGTCCATCAAGAGGACGTCGACCGACCTGTACTTTTGGCGGAAGTCAAGGATCTTCCCGTACTGCAGATGATTAATCAGGTCGTTCATAAATTTCTCTGTGGTGACATAAAGGATTTTCAAGCGATGGTGCTTATTCAGGGTGAAGTGGCCGATAGCGTTCATGAGGTGGGTTTTGCCAAGGCCGGCTCCGCCATAAATGTAAAGCGGGTTATAGGACTTGGCCGGATTTTTGGCGACTGCCATAGCGGCCGCATGAGCAAACTGATTGCATGAGCCGACGACAAAATTGTCAAAGATGTAATTGGGGTTCAGGTTGGGGTTGAGAAGGGCCCCGTGTTGGGCACGCCGCTCTTCTGGAGAGCGCCGCATGAAGGGCGCCGGAGTCTCATCGAAGATGTACTTTATCTCAAGGGGACTTCCGAAAAGCGACTCGGCGCTCTCCTGGATGAGGCCGGAATAATGGAAGGAGAGCCAGTCCCTAAAGTATGAGTTGGGGACCTTAATGTAAAGGATATCTTTCTCTCGGCCGATATACAGGGTCGGGTCAAACCAGGTTTCGTAGCTATTCTGGTCAACTTTTTTCTTGATATCCTGGAGGATCTGGAGCCAACAATTAACCTTTTCTTTATCTTGCATGGCCGTTCATCTGATTTCCACAGAAATTTCCACAACTGTGGAAAAACCTTCATGTTTTGCTGAGGGGCGTCCAAGAAGGCCTCGAAATCATAGCACGCTAAGAAGCCAATTGCAAGTGGTTTTGTGAAAAGGAAGCAGCTTTGTTTCCGCAATCATTTTGTTTTAGAGTAGGGTCCAGGCACGGCTTCCCCCCAACATCCTCGCAGGCCATTGTGTTAATCTCGCGAACAGGAATCTGGAGGCATCAAACGCTCCGGTGGGTGGGGGCCCCCGGCCGTGTCACCCGTTCTAGACTATGGCCTCAATATTACGGAAACAGAGGTGCTTCCTGTGAAGAGAAGGCAGAAGGGGCGATTGAGTTGTTTTAAAATAGAAGGCCGGGTATAATGACGGCCAGAAAAAGAGAGGAGGAATCCATGGGACGCTGGATCGAAGGGAAAGTGCTGGCGGAAAAAATTAAAGAAGAAGTCGGAGCAGAGGTCAGCCAGTGGCAGAAAACGACGAACATGGCTCCAGGCCTCGTTGGAATCCTGGTGGGAGAAAACAGGTCTTCCCAGATTTATTTAAGAAGTAAAGAAAAAGCCAGCCGGGCCCTGGGCATTGCTGGGGAAATCCTCACCCTTCCGGCGTCCGTGGATGCCCGCGGGCTCAAGGAAAAGATCGAGGAATTGAACACGCGTGACGACGTTGACGGCATTCTCGTCCAGCTTCCGCTCCCGCCTCATCTCGACGCCCATGATATCATCTGCGCGATATCGCCAGAGAAAGACGTGGACGGATTTCACCCCTTTAACCTGGGCAATCTGCTGAGCAACCAGGAGGGCCTGAAACCCTGCACTCCCATGGGCATACTCGAATTGCTGAAATTTTACCAGATTCCTATCGAAGGCCAGGATGTTGTTGTTATCGGCCGAAGCCTTATTGTCGGAAAGCCGCTGGCGGCCATGCTGACCAATGAGAACGCTACGGTCACCATCTGTCATTCTAAGACAAGAAACCTGGCCGGCATCGCTTCCCGGGCCGATATCCTGATTGCCGCGATGGGCAGGCCGGCCTTCGTCACGCCCGATTTTGTTAAGGAGGGAGCGGCGGTTATTGACGTTGGGATCAATCAGCTGGCCGATCGAGCCAAAATCGAAGAGCTCTTCGGGAAAGATGAAAAGAGAGAGAAAGACTTTGCGGAAAAGGGCTATACGGTCGTCGGTGACGTGCATCCTCGCGTCTTTGAAAAATCCGGCTGGATGACGCCCGTCCCTGGCGGTGTCGGGCTCCTCACCGTGGCCATGCTGATGAAAAATACGCTTGAGGCCTTCAAGAGGCGCCGCGGCCTGAAATAAGCATTGCGCAACGCCAGGCCTTTGTGGTATAAACTTGGCTTTGAAAGAGAGTCAAGATGCCGAAAACTTGCGCCGTCTGCCATAAAGGTCCCGCCTTTGGCCACAGCGTTAGCCATTCTCATAAGGCCTCACCCAAAAAATGGAAGCCTAATCTTCAGCTGGTCAAGGCCAAGACTGCATCCGGAGTGCGCAAGATCTGGGTCTGCACACGCTGCCTGCGGTCTGGAAAAGTCGCCAAGGCCGCCTAGCCGGCTATCTCAAACCCTGTCGACAGAATAAATCTCCCTGATGCCGGCGATTTTCTTCATGATGGCCTCGAGGTGCTTCATGTTCTGGATGTCAAGCCTGAGCTTGATCTGGGCTTTCTTGTCCGCCGTTGTGATAACCTCGGCTTTGGTAATATTGCCTCCGAGCTGAGTGATGGCGGTGGCGACTTTAGCCAGGACACCCGGGTGATCATTGGCCTTGATCAAGAGACGGGTTTTGTAATAATCGGCGGTGGCGGCAGAATCCCAGGACACCTCAACCATCCGCTCGCTGTCGAGGATTTCCTTGACCACAAGTGGACAGCGTGTGGAGTGGATGGTGATGCCTTTTCCGGCGGTCATGTAGCCGACGATCGGTTCTCCTTTGATGGGAGAACAGCAGCGGGCCAGTTGGATAAACTCGGCAGAAGGTGTGCTGATTTGGATTCCCGAAGCGGGCTTGCCGCTGACTTTCTCCACGAATTTTTGCAGCAAATCCTTTTTCTTTTCGACCGGCTCTCCGGCGGGGTTGAGCTTGGCCATGAATTTTTTGTTGATGACAATTTTGCCCAGGCCGATATTAGCATAAAAATGATCCAGGCTTGTGATCTTGAGCGGGAGGATTTCGGCTAGGCGGTGGAGCAGATTTTGTCCCTTTAAGAGCTCATGGGGGAGGGCATATTTTTTGGACTCCTTGTCCCAGATCTTCTTTCCCAGGGCCATGCTTTTAGCTTTTTCCTGCTGGTTGAGCCAGTGTTTGATCTGATGACGAGCGCTCGAAGTAAAAACAATATTGAGCCATTGCCGCCGGGGAGTCTTTTCCGGCGAAGTGGAGATCTCGACGATATCCCCTGTTTTCAGGATGGCCTTGAGAGGGGCGAGCTTTCCGTTGATTTTGGCCCCGGTGGCGTGGAGCCCAATTTCTGTATGAATCCTGAAAGCAAAATCGAGAGCGGAACCGCCGAGGGGGAGGTTGATGACCTTGCCCTTTGGGGTGAACACATAGACCTCTTCAGGAATCAGGTCGGTCTTGAGGTTCTTCAGGAATTCCCGCGGGCTCTTTTGTTCTTTATAGAGATCGGCCATTTCCCGCAGCCATTCCAGGCGTCTGTCCTCGCGGACCAGCAGGGATGGGTCCTGCTCTTTGTACTTCCAGTGGGCGGCGATGCCGTTTTCCGCCAACTGGTGCATGTCCTGCGTCCGGATCTGAATCTCCACAGTCTGCTTGCCCGCAGTAATGATCGTCGTATGCAAAGCCTGATAAAGGTTGGGCTTGGGCATACCGATAAAGTCGCGGAAGCGATGAGGAATCGCCGGCCATTTCTGGTGGATGATGCCCAGAGCCGCATAGCAGTTTTTGATTGTGTCTGTGATCAACCGGAGGGCCATGAAATCATAGACTTGGTCGAAATCGATCCCCCGCCTCTGCATTTTGTCATGAATGCTGTAGAGGCGCTTGATCCGGTCCTGAATTTCAACAGGAATATTGTTCTCCTTCATCAGGCCTTCAAGCGTCGCCTTGAGCTTGGCGAGCTCTTTCTCTGCCTTTTGTCGCTGCGGTTCGACCAGCGCCACGATCCGGAAATAAGCGTCCGGGTCGACATAACGAAAAGAGAGATCCTCGAGCTCGGCCTTGATCTTGCCCATGCCGAGACGGTTGGCAATGGGAGCATAGATCTCCAGTGTCTCTTTGGCCACCTGCTTTTGTTTATCTTCGGGCAAGAAATTGAGTGTTTTGAGGTTGTGGATACGGTCGGCGAGCTTGATGAATATCACCCTGAGGTCATCGGTCATAGCCAGGATGATCTTGCGAATCGTCTCCGCCTGCCGGACCTCGGGAGAGGCTTCCTGAATGCGGCTGATTTTGGTCACCCCCTCGACGAGGTCGGCGACGTCTGGCCCGAAATTATCGCGGAGATCAGCGGCGGTGATATCCGTGTCCTCAAGGGCGTCGTGAAGGAGGCCGGAGATCAGAGTCGTGCTATCCAGCCTCATATCGGCGAGTATGTTGGCGACTTCCAACGGGTGGCTCAGATAGGGCTCCCCGGAGCGGCGCGTCTGGCCCTTGTGCGCATGGGCGGCAAAGACGTAAGCCTTTTTGAGCAAATTGATGTCTTTTTCGCTGTAGGAAGCGGCGACTTTGTCGAGAATATCGTCAAAACGGATCATGATTAGGCCGCCGTCTTTTCTCTGGCGATGATCCAATCCGCCGCTTGAAGGATGTCCGCGGCGACGTGGGCAGGCTCAACGCCTAGGCCCTTGAGCTCGGCAAGGGATTTCTCGCCGGAGCCGGTCAGCACGAGGACGGGGGTTGCCTGGACGTTCCGGCCAAAGAGGATATCCTCAACTTTGTCACCGACCATGTAGGAATGAGGGAGGTCGAGGTCGAATTCGGCCGCGGCCCGGAGGGCTAAGCCGGGATTCGGCTTTCGGCAGCTGCAGAGGTTGCGGTAACGGGAAACGCTGGACAGCTCGTAGTGAGGACAATAATAAAAGGCGTCGAGGCGGGCCTTTTTCTTGGCGAATGACGCCAGCATTTTTTTATGGATATCTTCGAGGGCTTCCTCGGTCAGGAGCCCCCGGCCGATTCCCGACTGATTGGTGACAACGATCGCCATCAGCCCGGCTTGATTGAAGCGGCTGACCGCGCGGAAGCTCTCCGGATAAATTTTGATTTGACTATAGCGGCGGGGATAGCCCACGTCCTCGTTGATCGTCCCATCGCGGTCGAGAAAGACAGCTCTTCTTTTCACCGCCACACCTCTTCAGCGGCCCTGAAAACATCCTCTGCCGAGATAGTCATCATGCAGCGGTGGTCATACGGGCATTTTCTGTAGGCGCACGGCCAGCAGGGCACCTCTTTTTTAACGAAGCGCGAAGGTTGCTCGAACGGACCCGTCACCTCCGGGTCCGTGGGACCGAAAATGCCCACGACGGGGACGCCGAGGGCATTGGCAAGGTGCATCGGGCCAGAGTCATTGGATATAAAGAGCGCTGCTTGACTGATTAGCCCCAAGACTTGCGGAAGGCTCGTCTGGCCTGTCAGAATGGCAGGCTTTTTTTCCATCAACCCGCTGATAGATTTGGCGATTTCTGTTTCGTCCGCCGAGCCAACGATAACGATCTCGGCGCCCTTTCTTTTCTGAATCAGGCTTGCCACTTCAGCAAACCGGAAGGCTGGCCATCGTTTCGCCGGTCCGTAGGTTGCGCCCGGGCTGAGGATGACCAGCGGGACTTGCAGGTCGAGGCCCAAAGACAGGAGACGCTCGCGCCCGGCTTCTCGTTCCGCGGGAGCGAGCGGGAGTCTGATTCCCGCAGAAAATGCCTGAAGCCCGAGCCCAGACAAGAGCCCCAAGTAATAATAAACCTGGTGACGGGGGATGTCTTCGTCTTTAAGCCGGGCAGATCTTGTGAGGAGCAGGCTGCGGCCGTCCGTCGCGTACCCCCATCTTTGGGGAATATCGGCGAGATAAAACAGGAACGCCGAGGCAAACGAATTGGTGAAGAGAACTCCTGTATCAAAGCCGCCCTCGCTGAGATTTTGGGCGGACGCCCGGATAGTTTTCCATTTCTTGAGCTGGGGTAAAGGAATGACCCCATGGACGAGGCCGTTTGAGGCGAAGAGGTCTTTAACCCAGTCTTGAGCTGCGATCCATATTTGAGCTTCAGGAAAGTTGAGCCGGATGCTCTCAATCGCCGGCAAAGCCAGGATGCAGTCTCCGATCCAGTTGGGCACGCGAACGACAATTTTCATCTTTACAATTGTATTCCTGGGGGCGATGAGTTGTCAAAACGGAACGAAACCGTGGAGGAGGCCTATTCTTTGACCGGGGAAGAGTCCCGCTTATGAGCTGGGGCTGCGGGAGCGTCAGCTGGTTCATGCTTCTCTTTGGCTTTTTCCCCTGCTTTTTCTTTGGGCTTGTGGTCCTCATGGGTGGCCGGCTTCTTGGCGTAGTCCGTAATGTACCAGCCGTTCCCTTTGAACTGAATGGCCGGCGCTGAGATCATTTTTTTGAGAGCGCCGCCGCAGGACCGGCATTTTCGGAGGAGGGGGTCGGTTGCCTTTTGGACGACCTCGAGATGTTGTCCGCACTGGCAACACACGTATTCATATAGGGGCATGGGAATATTTCTCTTCAAGCGAGGCATCATTATAACAGAGCCGGGAATAGAATAAAAGGGCAGGGCCCAGCAGGGAAGGCCCCTTGTTTTTCGCTATCAGAAAACGATCGCCTCGAATACAAAAATCTCGGCGCCCTTCTTCCAGGCCCCCGGGGGGAGGCCGGCCTTGATGCAGGCTTGGTCGAGGAATGTTTCCCGGGACCAATGGTTTTCCACCGGAACCTGGGGGAGCAGGAGACCCTTCTTCTCACCCTGGGAAATCACGAGCCCGTGCTTGCCGACGCGCACAACGGTGGGATCATTAATTTTCACTGGCGGAGTCAGGACCGAGATTTCATACTCGAGGTCGTTCAGCTCCTCTTTGGAAACGGGCGGGAAGCGGTAGTCCCGGACAGCGGCATAGATGGCTGCCCGGATGACGGCCTCGTAGAGCGGGAACAGCGGCTCGATGAATCCGATGCAGCCGCGCAACTGACCGTTCTTCTTGAGTGTCACAAAGGCTCCTTTCTCTGCGATCAGGTTGGGGTCGGAGGTCTCGTACTCGACGATTTTGTTTTCCCCGACATAGAGCCTGACGGCCTCTCGGGCCAGGCGCAGGAGCTCGCCTTTTTCTTCGGGAGAAAGAGAAAATTCCGGCG
This sequence comes from uncultured Eubacteriales bacterium, assembly GCA_964558915.1. Classification (GTDB taxonomy): domain Bacteria; phylum Acidobacteriota; class Aminicenantia; order Aminicenantales; family UBA8522; genus CAZKEW01. Next base: position 16,883 of record CAZLFV010000051.1, read on the forward strand.
GCAGGGGCGGTGATGAATCCAGGGTGAGGACGGCGGCAAGGTATCCCACCACGCGGGAGTCATCCTGTGTGACCTCTGACGAGTCGGCGTAGCGGAGCACTTCCAGGCGCGGCTTCCCTCTTTTTTTCATGGCCAGCAGAGTGGCAGCCACGGGCCCTCCGCCGCACATGATATTTTCACCTGCGGCCATTTTATTGATAATCGTTTCCGCGTTGAGGTTCTGGACGAGAGCAATCGTCTTGGCGTCAAGAGAATTGGCTTGGCTTTTGGACAGAAAATGCGATAAATCCGTGGAGGCCACGATCAAAATTTTTTTTAAGGGCAAGACTTCGGCCAGGGCACTGGCGAGGACGCTGATCGTCTTTCTAGTCTGGAAGCCCATGATGATCGGGACAATTTTTGCTTCCGGAAGGGCGACTTGGATAAACGGAATCTGGACCTCAACCGAATGCTCTTTGGCGTGGGCTTCGGCAATATAGGAAAATCCCGACCGTTGAGCGATCCGTCCGGCCAAGTCTTCGTCAACCTGAGCGATTCCGAGCGGCGTCTCAAACCCTCCCTTCAAGTATATGGAACAGCCTTCGAACCCGTATTGATGAGAGGGCCCGATGACGATAACGGCTTCATATGTTTTCCCTTGGACGAGGCGGTAGGCGTAAGCGGCGGTCTGGCCAGAATAGACATAGCCGGCATGCGGCGAAATGAGAGCCAGGGGCTCCGAGGACAGCGAGGGAAGTTCTTTGGCGTTCTTCAAATAGTCCTCGATCTGACCTCTTAGCATGTTTTTGTCAGAATCGTAAAATGACCCGGCCCAGGAAGGCTTTCGGATGCCTTGGGCCCAGGCCATCGTTGTCCCGAAGAGCAGCCCCAAAAAAACAAGCCATTTTTTTGTTTTCATTTCTGCCTCAAAAAAAATATACTCGCCGGGAAGAGAAAAAGCAAATGCCAGAGGTCCTGGCAACGTTGACTTTTCCCGGCTCTTGAGCGAAAATAAAAAAGATTGCGAGGCACTTAAAATGAAGGACTTTTTTAAAGCGCTTTTTACGATAGCCATCCTCATCTCGGCCTTTTTTGTCGGGTTTCATTTCGGCAAAACAAAGGAGAAAGAGAAAATCCCCAATTTCCAGGAAGACTTGGAAGAAAAAATTTAGTCAGTTCGTTTTGTCCCTGGAAATCTTTCTCCCGAAAAGCCAGTCGCTTCCCCCCTCCCCTCCAGAGAGGCATTTCCGTTTCAGTGATTGGGCCAATAACCCGCGGAGGGTGACTTGGCAGGAGGCGAGCCGCGGCAGGCCCCCTATTCCAGGACAAAATGATAGGGGCAACGGAAATGGTTCCCTCCTCCAGCCATTCGTTGACTGCGGACGAATGAGGGGCATATAATAGCTGCAGACGTTTTAAAAAA
>CAZLFV010000052.1:0-18219 GCA_964558915.1 uncultured Eubacteriales bacterium
GTGCCCGCTCAGTCTTCGACGGGCTTCCTCGCCCAACACCCTCGCCTCTTCCCCCGTGGGGGCTTCGGGCCGGCATCCATCCCGCCCCGTAAAATCGCCCCCATGATTAACAAACGGGTCCTGTCGCAGCATCCCCCCAGTTGCGCCACCCGCTTGGTGACGCGGGTTGACCCGTTCGAGCGAATGGCATAAGATGAATTGACATGGAAGCTCCGCTTATCGCACTGCTCACAGATTTCGGAGAGGAGGATTTTTTTGTCGCTTCCCTGAAGGCAGTTATCCTGAACCTGAACCCCGAGGCCAGGATCGTTGATATCAGCCACCGCATCCCTTCGTTTGATATCGAATCCGCCGGGTTTGTGCTTTTCGCGGCTTACAGGTACTTTCCGGAGAACACAATTTTCGTCGCTATCGTTGATCCCGGGGTCGGCTCAAAGCGGCGGATCCTTTTAGTGAGGACTGAAAAGTACTTTTTTATCGCTCCGGATAACGGCGTTTTGAGTCTGGCGCTCAGTGAGGAAACCGTGCGTCAGGTTAGGAGCATCACCAACCCCGCCTTTTTTCTTACGCCGGCGAGCCAAACCTTTGAGGGCCGGGACAAGATGGCGCCCGCAGCGGCCTGGTTGTCCAAGCGGACGCCGATAGAGGCGTTTGGGCCGGCGGTTAAGAGCATCCACAGAAGGAAGATACGAAAGGCCCGGATAGTGGGTGGCGAGATTCACGGCCGGGTTCTCTACGCCGATAGATTCGGCAACTTGATCACGGACGTCCCGGCCGGCATGGTGAGACGCCTGGCAGCGAAAAAAGGGAAAGAGAGTATGGCCCTTTTTGTGAAGGGGAAAAGGTATGGGGGTTTGAGAGAAAGCTATTCCGAAGCCGAAAAGGGCGAGGTTTTTTTCCTCGCCGGTAGCCTCGGGCTCGTTGAAGTCTCGGCCCGGGAACAATCTGCCGCCCTAAAAATCGGGTCTCGGCCCGGGCAGGAAATAAAGATAGCCGCGATTCGCGGAAAGCGCTCATAGATGGTGAACCAGAACACAAGCGCGGATTGCTTTGAGGGCACGGTCGAGGGGATTGTCTATTACAATCCTGATAACGGCTATACCGTCTTCAGGTTTTCACTTGAGACCGGCCAGGCGCTCACCGTCGTGGGGGCTTTTCCTCCGCTTTCGCCCGGCGAAGTTTTGCGCGTCAGCGGAAAATGGGAGGTCAGCCCGAAGTTTGGGCAGCAGTTCCGGGCCGAAAGCTTTGTCCCCATTTTGCCCTCTTCTGTCCGGGGCATCGAAAAATTTCTTTCTTCCGGGTTAATTAAAGGCATCGGCCCCGTGCTGGCGCGGCGGATCGTTAAGAAATTCGGCGAGAAGACCATCGACCTCATCGCCAAGAACCCGGAGAAGTTCCGCGAAGTTGAGGGTGTTGGAGCCGTAAAGCTCAGGGAGATCAAAAAGTCATGGGCAGAGAACCGGCACATCCGTGACCTGATCATTTTCCTCCAGGAGCACAATGTCTCAACAGCTATCGCCACCAAGGTCTATCGGCAGTACGGCCAGAAATCGTTCCATGTCTTGAAAAGCAATCCTTACCAGCTCTGCTTGGATATTTGGGGGATCGGGTTCAAGACGGCAGATCAGATTGCTTTGAAACTCGGAATGGACCCTTCCTCTCCTGAACGGGTCAAAGCTTTTGTGCTTTATCTCCTTGAAAAGGACGCCGAGCAGGGCAACGTTTTTACCTTCCAGGCAGACTTGGAGATGAATTGCCAGAACGAACTCGGTGTCGGTGGGGAAAAGACTTGCCTTGCCCTGGCTGATCTTGTCCGCCGAAAACTAGTCGTCGCGGAAAAAGTCGAGGAAGGCACGGCTGTATATCTCCCTTATCTCTTTGAAGCGCAAGAAGGAGTTGCCGGGAACATTCTGAGGCTCAGTTCGCTGGCTGTGCCGAGCCCGCCCTCCGATATGGACAATACAATCGCCGTCGTCGAAGGCGAGCTGCGCCTGAAATTTTCTTCGGGCCAGAAAGAAGCTATCAAAGCCTGTTTTAATAAAAAGATGCTTGTCATTACGGGCGGGCCGGGGACCGGAAAGACGACCATCATCCGGGCCGTTGTGGCCATCTTTGAGAGCTTCGGGCAGCAAGTCCTCCTGGCTGCGCCCACGGGAAGAGCGGCCAAGAGGCTTTCCGAAGCCACCCAGAAAGAAGCCAAGACGATTCATCGCGTCCTTGAGTACAACCCGAAGCAAGGCCGCTTCAAGAGGAACGAAAGGCATCCGCTCCGGGCGGATGCGCTCGTGGTGGACGAATTCTCCATGGTCGACCTTCCTTTGATGTATTCTTTGCTCCGGGCGGCGCCTCCATGGATGCGGGTCATCCTTGTGGGAGACAAGGACCAGTTGCCATCTGTCGGTCCGGGCAACTTGCTCCGGGACATCATCGCATCCGGCTGCGTCGAGGTGATGAGGCTCGAGGAGATTTTCCGTCAGGAACGGGACAGCCTGATCGTCCTGAATGCACACCGCGTCAACCGGGGCGAAAAGTTGATCTACCCTCCGCGGGAAGACCGGAATTCTGATTTTTATTTTCTCCACCACGAGGATGAGGAGAAAGTCTTCAGGACTATCATGAGCCTTTGTTGTTACAACATTCCTCAGAAATTGGGAGTGCCCGCGCTGACTTCGAAGATCCAGGTCATCAGCCCGATGTACAAGGGAATCTGCGGAGTCGACAATCTCAATGCCGAGCTTCAGGCCCGGCTGAATCCTCATCAGGAAGGCCTGAAGGTGGGGAATAGGGAGTTTCGAGTCCGGGATAAGGTCATGCAGATCCGCAATAACTATGACAAGGAAATATTTAACGGAGACATTGGGTTTGTCCTCCATGCGGACAAACAGAGATTCCGGCTCCTGGTTGAGTTTGACGGCCGCGAGGTCGGGTTCGAGAAAGATGAACTCAACGATATCACCCACGCCTACGCGGTATCTGTCCACAAAGCCCAGGGAAGTGAGTATGAAGCCGTAGTCATGCCGCTCCTGACCCAGCACTTTATCCTACTCCAGAGGAATCTCTTCTACACGGCCCTGACCCGGGCGAAAAAATTGAGCGTGATCGTCGGCTCCTACAAAGCTCTTTACATCGCCATCAAGAACGATAAGCCGGTCAAGAGGAACGGCCGCCTCAAGGAAAAACTCCAGCAAGGCCGGCCTTCCTTCCTCGCCTGAATTGACTTTGTTCAATTTTTTCTTCTATGATGAGGAAAAAAGAGGAGGTGCAGGTGAAAAAGCCCATAGCTTCAATAGCGGTAACCAGTTTGTTGATCTTGGTTATTTGTCTGCTCGCGGCCGAAACGCTCATCGTCAAAGTCCAGTCGACGGGCTTGAGAAAAACCCCGAAATTTTATGCGCCCGTTCTTTGGAACCTGAGGGCGGGCGAGAGAATTGAGAAAATCAACGGTCAGGATGGCTGGCTGCAGGTCAGGACAACCAGCGGAGTCATCGGGTGGGTGCATTCAAGCGCCGTTCAAGTTCAAAAATTTGACCTCCTGGCCATGGACAAAAGCCTGAAAACCCAGGCCTCGGCCAGCGAAGTAGCTCTGGCCGGAAAAGGCTTTAATAAGCAGGTGGAAGAGAATTACAGGACTGAGCATCGGGACTTGAGCTATGTCTGGGTGGACAAGATGATGCTGGTCAAGGTTCCCGCTTCCCAGGTAGAGGAATTTATGCGGCAGGGAAAGCTTGGAGAGTTTCGAGGTGCCAAATGAACAGCACGAAGATTTTGGCGCTGATTTTTGTTGGTTATGTCGCTATCGCGTTTCTCCCTTCCTGTTCCGTTGTCCAGCAGGGTGCGGACATCCTGACCGCAACCGGGCAGATCTCGGAGAGCGACAAGAAAGCCATCGTCCAGACGAGCCAGGCGGTCCAAGCGACTTTTGCCGAGATCACCGAAGAACAGGAATACTATATCGGCCGAGGAGTGGCGGCCCTGATCCTTTCGCGCTATAAGGTTTATGATAATCCGTCCTTGAATACATATATCAACACGGTGGGCCAGACGATCGTTTATTTCTCGGACAGGCCGGAGATATACGCGGGGTATCATTTTCTCGTCCTGGACACCGAGGAAGTCAACGCTCTGTCGGCTCCTGGAGGGCTCATCTTTATCACTAGAGGGCTTCTCCAGCGGTGCAAAAATGAGGAGATGCTGGCGGACGTCCTGGCCCATGAAGTGGGGCACGTTTCGGCTAAGCACGGGCTCCAATCGATAAAGAAATCCCGCCTTCTTGAGTTATTCAGCATTATCGGGAAAGAGGCGGCCACCCGGTATGGGCCCGAACAGCTGGCCCACTTGACGAATTTATACTCGGACACCCTGGGAGACATTGTCGACACTCTCATCCTCAGGGGGTACGACCGGAAATTCGAGTATCAAGCGGATAGTCTAGCGGTCAAATTTTCGTCCACGGCCGGCTATTCTCCGCAGGGCCTTGTGGATTTTCTCCGGACCATGGTCGGGGACACATCCGCTGTCTCTGAGAAGGGCTGGTTCAAAACGCATCCCACTTCCGAGCAAAGAACAGGAAAAATCCAGACAGAAGTCGCTTCCCTGAAAACTGATCTGAGAGGCGAGCCCGTCCGGACAAAGAGATTCCAAAAAGCTGTGGCCGGGCTATAAAATAAGGCTGTGGCGCGGAAAAGATTCGTCCGGGGAATCCTGGTGGGAATGGCGGCGTTCGCCGTTGCCCTCTTGCTTTACGGCCTGAAAATCACCCGGCCTTTGGAATGGAAATCCTGGGACTTGAGGCTCAGGCTTTTTTCAGACGCGTCCAAAGCGAGCGGCAACATCGTCATTTTTCTCATTGACCAATACAGCCTGGACATTTATGAGAAACAGCAGGGATTGTCCTGGCCGTGGCCGAGGCAGGTCTACTCCGCTGTGGTTGATTACCTCCGGCAGGGAGGAGCCAAGGTTATTTTTTTTGACCTGACCTTTTCCGAAGCGTCGCGCTCCGGAGTCGAAGACGATGAAGATTTCGCCAGGGCGATGGAGCGCGCGGGCAATGTTTTTTTGCCCTTATCCCTGAGCCAGAAAGAGGAATCAATAGAAGCAACTCCGGGCGACGTTCTCAAACGGTTCTCCCTTTCTCCGGGAGAACTTCCTTTGGAATCCTTTCCCCGCGCTGTGTCTGCGACCCTTCCCGTTTCAGTGCTCCTCAATGCTTCGAGAGGGGCGGGCAATGTCCTTTTCTTACCCGACTCTGACGGAATTTTTCGGCGTCTTCCCTTGGCCATTTCTTATCGTGACCTAATTATTCCATCGATCTCCATAGCTATGGTCCGCTTTGTGTGGGGAGGGGAGAAGCTGCCGCAAATCCCTCTCGATAATTCAGGCCGGATGATTATCCGGTATTATGGGCCGGCGGGAACGTACAAAACCTATTCCATTGCCGCCATCATCAATTCCTGGGCCCAGGTTGAAGAAGGGAAGGAGCCGCAGATTCCGCCCGGGGAATTCGCCGGAAAGATTGTCCTTGTCGGCGCCTCCGCGTCCGGCCTTCTCGACCTCAGGCCTTCGCCCCTCAGCGCAGTTTATCCCGGTGTCGAAATAAACGCTACGGTCCTGGACAATATTTTGAAGGGCGATTTTGTCCGCATCCCGGCGTTGATGATTCTTATCGGCCTTGTCCTGGTGTTTGCTATGTTCACAGCGGTGGGCGCCTCACTGCTCCGGAAAATCTGGCATCACATTGTATTCTTCTTTATTTGTCTGGCTATCCCTTTCGGAGCAGCCTGGCTCGCCTTCAACTCGGGCTGGTGGCTGGAATTTGTCGTTCATGAATTTGCCGTTTTTACGAGTTTTATCGGCGCCTCCCTTCTTAACTACAGTGCCGAGGGACGCCAGCGCCGTTTCATCAAGGGCGTTTTCCGTCATTATTTGAGCCCGGATGTCATCGAACGGATTATCGAGAATCCTTCGCTCCTCACTCTGGGCGGCGAGAGGCGGGAGATCACCTCGTTTTTTTCCGATGTCGCCGGGTTCACGACGATGTCCGAGGCCCTCTCGCCCGAGGAACTGGTCAGCCTGTTGAATGAATACCTGGGCGAGATGACTGATATTATCCTTTCTACCGGAGGGACTCTGGACAAGTACGAGGGAGACGCCATCATCGCCTTTTGGAACGCGCCGCTTGACCAGCCTGACCATGCCCTGCGGGCCTGCCGCGCTGCCCTGCGCTGCCAGAAGCGTTTGACCGAGCTCCGCGGCCGCTTCGAAGAAAAATATGGCCGCTCCCTGGTCATGCGCATCGGCCTGAATTCCGGGTATGCTGTCGTCGGAAACATGGGTTCGAGCAGGCGCTTTGACTATACGGCTATGGGCGATACTGTGAACCTGGCATCAAGGCTCGAAGGCGCCTGCAAACAGTATCACGTGCCCATTCTTTTGGGAGAGGAAACATATGCCCGCGTGAGGGAGGACGTTGTGGCCCGGCTGGTGGATACGATCCGCGTCGTTGGGAAGAAGAAACCGGTTTCAATATACGAAATCATCGGGGAAAAGGGCGAGGTCGGAGAAGAAGAACTTGAGAGGCTGGGCGTCTTTGAGCGCGCCCACGAGGCTTATCAAAAGAGGGACTGGGACACTGCGTTGGGCTTGTTCGCGAACCTCGGAGAGGAACCGCTGGCAAAGCTCTATTCCGCTCGTTGCCAGAGCATGAGACAATATCCACCGCCTGAGGACTGGGACGGAGTTTTTGAGCTTAAAGAAAAATAGAAGGAAGGCCGCTTATGGAGCTTGAATTCTGGGGAGTGCGGGGAACGGCCCCCGTGTCAAGCAGGGATAAGATGAAATATGGGGGACATACACCTTGCGCTGTTGTGACCGGCGCAGCCGGGGAGACGGTCATCATCGATGCGGGGACGGGAATTAAGGACCTTGGCGAGAAAATGATGGAGTCGGCAGGCGCAGACGAAACGCGCTATCATGTCTTCCTGACTCATTTTCACCTCGACCACGTCATCGGGCTTCCTTTTTTCGCTCCTTTATATTCACCTCAGGCGGTTTTCACCTTCTATTCTCATCTTTCCCCCCAAGAAGCGGAGAAGTGCCTGCGGGCAGTCATGGGAGGGATGTCTTTTCCGGTGGATTTCAAGGAGACCGCCTCGCGGAAATCGTTCGTGAAGGTTGAAAAGGATAGTTATTCGATCGGGAAACTCAAGATTTCGGCTTGCCCTCTTCTTCATCCCCAGGGAAGCCTGGCTTACAGGATCGAGGAGGGGAAGGTCAGTATTGTCTTCGCCACTGACACAGAGCCCCCGGAGCAGGGAATGGATGAGCGGTTAGCGTCGTTCATCAAAGGAGTCACTTGTGTTATTTATGACGCCACTTTTACTCCGGAGGAATATCTGAGAAGGCAGGGCTGGGGCCACAGCACCTGGCTTGAAGGGGCAAAGCTCGCGCGGCAGTCCGGCGTCCGAAAACTGGTTCTTTCTCATTTCAACCCTGATCATAATGACCGCCAGATCGACGAGATGGTCAAGCAGGCGAGGAAGGAATTTCGACGGACTTATGCCGCGCGCGAACGGATGCGCCTGAAGGTCGTGTAAGCTGTTTATAATAAATAATTTAATTAAGTGAGGACAGACGATGAACTACCTCGAGCTCTTGGCCGCACTTCTTGCCTTAATCGGCGGGCTTGTTTTATTTTTCCCGGCGCGCCGGGTCCTCGAAAAACTCAAAGATTCGCGCGCCGCCGCTCCCGTCTTTTTTATTTCCCGGCTGATCCTGCCGATCGCCTTTCTTATCGTCGCGTTCCTTCTTAAGCTCGATGTCCTCCGGAGAGCCTTCTCGCTGAGCCAAAAATTCTACGATTACGTTAATGCCGCGATTATTTTTCTGGCCGCGCTCTTTCTCATCCGTCTAGTCGACACTTGGCTCCTTTACCGCTACAGGAGACGGCATATTTCTTTCCCTCTTCCCGGAGTGCTTCACGGTTTTATCCTGTTTGTTTTTTACCTGGTCGTGCTTTTTACCGTTCTCAAGGGAATACTGGGGCTGAACATCACGCCGTTCCTGGCCACATCAGCAATCTTCACGGCCATCCTCGGCCTGGCTTTTCAGGGGGTGCTCAGCAATGTCTTGGCCGGGATTTCGCTCAACTTGACCAAGTCTTTTGGCCGCGGCGATTGGGTCAAGATCGGCCCCCATGAAGGAGTGGTCCAGGATACGAATTGGCGCGAGACGCTGATCCTCGACCGCGCCTCGAACATCGTCGTCATCCCCAACAACACCGTGGCATCGGAGATGATCATCAACTTTTCCCATCCGGATACTAAAACTGCGCTGACCATACCTTTGAAGGTCGCCTCCGGCGCGCCTCCGTCTGTCGTCCTGGATATCTTGCGCGAAGCGGCCCGGGAGGTTCCCGAAGTCCTCTCCTCGCCCGCTCCCGTGGCCTATATCCTAAGCTACGATGACTTCGGGATTTCCTATCTGGTCAAATATTGGGTGACAGATTTCGCCCGGAAATATACCATCAGCGGAGACGTCGCCCGGCTCATCTGGTATAAGTTTAAGCGGAATAATATCGAGATTCCCGTTGCCCTGTCCGAGAAAGTCAAGGAAGTTGTTCGGGCGGTGGGAGCAAAAGAGGCCGCGGTTGCAGACGCAGAGGAAAAAGAGAGGACTTATTCGGACCTGCTCAAGTCCGGCTTGCTGCGTTATCAGGAAGGGGAGAAGGCCGGGGAGCTTCTTGTTTCGCCCGAGGAAGTCCGCGAGCTCGCAGGGCGTGTGCGGCGCCAGAAATTTGCCCGGGGCGAAGTCCTTTTTCGGCAGGGCGACCCCGGAGAAAGCTGCTATATCGTGGCCAGAGGATTGGTCAGGGGCGAGATCATTTACGAGGAAAAACGGAAAAAATATACTTCTGAGTTTAAAATAGGTCCAGGCGGGATTTTTGGGGAGATGTCACTTTTCACCGGGCTGCCGCGCACGGCGACGGGCTTCGTTGAAGAAGAAGCGGAGCTCCTGGAAATAACCGCTGAACACTTTGCCTCCCTGCTGGGCCAGAATCCGCGAGTGGCAGAGGTTATCGCCGATCTGGTGAGCTCCCGCAACCAGAAAAACCTGGAATTTTTGAGGAAGATCAGGGAGCTATCCGAGAAAGACATCGAGGCGAGCTGCAATAAGCACACGATTTTGGAGCGTTTGAAAAAGCTGGTTTCTCTGTTCAAGGGAAGCGGAGCTTAGGCGCCTGAAGTTTGAAAATCCGGGGGAATTGCGCTATATTAAGTCCGCTCTTTTAGAAGTCGGGGCCTTTCAGAGAAAGGGTGCCCCTGTAGCTCAGTATGGATAGAGCAATGGATTCCTAATCCATGTGTCGCCGGTTCGAGTCCGGCCAGGGGTACACCTTCCCCCATATGCCTGCCTTAACGGCGACTAACTGAGGTTTGCCGAAATTAAGGTTCTTGGGAATACGAGCGGCAAATTATGTTCGTTCGATGATCCCTATTTCTGGGCTATCCTCGAACCATGTAGGGATACACACTGCCAAAGACCGCCACGCTTAATCCATGTGTCTGTTAATCGCATCTGCCCGGTGCTTTCTTTGCCTTTAACCTGTTTTTTACGGGTCAATCGGAAGGTGACTACGGCCGCGTCTCCGTAAACACGAACCCTGAAATCATCAGCTATCACAGACGTTATAGTGGTCTCAGTGGACTTAAGCAACGCAAGCTCCTGAGCCTTGGTCATCATGATACCATCCGGACCTGTGGCGAGGTAGTCATCCGCCAAAAGCCGGGCATACGCCTCCGCGTCGTGTTTTACCCAAGCATCGTTCAACTCGTTCTCCAACTTTATCAACTCTTGTTCCACATCCCCACTTTTTGGCTGTGCCAGGGTTTGTGCCCAGACGGCGACGGCGAGGACCAAGGCTACCACGCTGACTACAAAAGCAACGCGTTTCATGAAAACCCTCCGTTTTTAGATTTAGAAGCTAATATCTATATAAAAAGCTTTGAGCCCCTTTATTCAGCCCAGCCAGCCTTAGCCTGGCATCCTCAACTCCAGGCGTCTAGACTACTTTTGCGTTTTTTTTCGCTATCAGACCAAGAACGATGAAGAGTAGCCCAATCAGAACGACCGGCAGAGTCAAAAATAACAAACCTGGAAGAGACCTATATGTATGAAAATGCAACGTGAATGCGATACTGAACAGGATGAATAGAAACCCGCCAATGAGAGGTTTTTTCCAAAAAATAACTAATATGAGGATCAGAACAAATGACGGCACAGAATGCACGAAAAAGCCGTACATTTTTTTTATGAAGGGGGCGTTCTCGGAGAAAACATCCAGTCCCAAGGACAATAGAAGTACGATAAAAACGATGGCCAACACTCTCGGAATACAAATGAGTTTGTTGGTTTTCATAAAATCCCTCCTTTATTGCAGCTTGTGGGTTGCGGAATTAAAGGCAGCTTTCCAAATTGAGTGTAACTTTTCGACTTAGCTGACCTTAAATTGTCCCCAATCTATTATGGCTTAACCAGTAGCACGATGAAAATGCAAAGTCAAGCCGAGGGAGGCAGACCCCTGACCAACGCAAGGCCAGACAACGAGTGTCAAATTATGTTCGTTCGCCGATGCCCCTACTTCTGAGTTATCCTCGATTCGTGGCCTGCTACACACCTCCAACGGCCGGCAAGCTTGACCCAGGTATCCGTAATTCTGCCCTGACTGCTGGTATCCTTACCCTTGGACTGTGATTTGTCAGTGCATCGGAAACTGACGACTGCTGCATCTCCATAGACACGGACCTTAAAGTCATCAGCTACCGCAGATGTAATCAAAATCTCGCCAGACTTAAAATACGCTATTACCTGGGCTTTAGTTGAGACAGCACCGTCGCTATCTGTGTGGAGAGAGTTATCCGCCAAAATCTGCTCAAGGAATGCCCAGTCGTGCTTGACTAAGGCATCGTTCCAACCATTCTCCAACTTTATTAGCTCTTGTTCCACGCTTTCACTTTTTGGCTGTGCTTGGGTCCGAGCCAGGATGGCTGCGACGAATACCAAGAAAACAAGGCCGACCGCAAGAACAATTCGTTTCATTTACCCCTCCTTGATTTGGGATGAAATTATTTGACTTCACTTGACGGCCCCTGTTAAGCCGAGTTTTGGTCAGACCAAATTAACCTACAGGAATATTATGTGCCCTTCAGCCCAGCGAGCCTCTTCCTGGCACCCTCAGCTTCGGGCAGGCCTGGGTCAGCATCTTTCCAGAGCACAAGGAACTTTTGGTATTGAGCCGCCGCTTTTTCCATCTGGCCGCGCTGTTCATACAGTTTGGCCAACCGGTAATGATACCGGGGATGGATGAGAGACCGCGAATCGCTCTTGGGATTGTATGTCGTCAGCCGTTCGTATTCGGCCATCGCTTTTTCGGGTTCTCCGTTCTGTGCGTAGGCCCTCGCCAGGGTGTCTTGCTCGAAGGGAAAATTATAGCGTAGCCAATCCTCAGTGAAGTAAAAGAAAAAGGGGCAAGGCCGGGGCGTGGCTTTTTGGAGAATCGCGATGGCCTCTTTTGGTTTTCCTTCAGCCAGGCAGATTTCCGCGGAGAGAAGATCACGTTTTGAGGCGGCCTCTTCTTGCCATTCTGTCCAGTGTTCAAACTTGGGCAGTTTGGGCACAAGAGAGTTCATTTCCGCCAACCTCTGGCGCGCCAAGCCCAATTGGCCCTGCCTCAGGGCCGCCAGCCCTTGGCCAAATTGAACATCGGCCATGGTCAGGCGCTTCATTTCGGGATTCGTTCTTAAAAAGGCATTGTAACTGTCCTGGTATTTTTTCCAGAATTGGTCGGCCCGGCCGCGATCATACCAGATCCAGGCCTCCAGCACTTGGGCTCCGTAAGGCGACAAGGTCTTTATTTTGCGCAACTCGGCCAGCGCTTCCTCGTGCTTTCCCAACCAGGAACAGTAGAAGGCATTCCAAAGACGGCCGTCGCGCAAAGACCGCGGAGGATTCCCCTCGGAGAGGAGCTGGCCTAGCCAAGCCAGGGCCTGGCCATAATCTTCCCTTTGGGCACAGATGTATTGAAGGCCGACGACGGAAGACAAATAGCCGGGCACGAACATGAGAGCCTCTTTGAACTTGGCCAGGGCTTCGTCGCTCTCTCCCAGTAAAAAATAAACGATGCCCAGAGCATCGAGCGCGTCGGGATTCCCGGGTGACAGGGCAGCCCATCGCTGGCGAACTTCCAGTGCCTGGGCATATTCACCCCTCATGACCATGACCTCGCTCAGAGAAAGAAGCGCCCGCGAAAACTCAGGGTCGAGAGCCAAAGTCGCTCGGAATTCTTGTTCCGCCCTATCGAGATCGCCCCGCTCTACATAAAATGTGCCCAATTCACACCGGATTCTTTTCTCCTTGGGATATTTCTCGGCAGCCTGTTTTTGAAGTCGAAAATACTTGTCCTGGTCATGCTCTATAGTCTGGGCATAATCGGCTTCGATGGTCAGCCTTTCTTTCTCGGTGATTTTGTCCCTGAGGGCCATGGCCTTCTTCAGCGATTCATCCGAAGCCTCGGATTGGCCAAGCCAGTAAGAAACATAGGCCAGAACGTGGTGAGCCCTGGCAAACGAGGGGTCCAGCTCGACCGCTTTCTCCAGGAATTTTCTGGCCTGGTCATTGTTGAATTTGTCATATTCATCCAGGCCTTTCAAATAGACGTTGTAGGCCTCGAGCGAGGTGGTCGTCACGTCTACCACTTTCCTCTGGCCGGCCTGGAAAGCCGCCCCCAGGCCCTGGGCGATCTCCCGGCCCAGGTCGTCGATCTGGGACCTGAGGATGCTGTCCACGCCTTCCGCTTTGGTGCTGGCACTCTTGACCAGCTTCTTGGTGGCTACATCCAGGACCTTGACGTCGGTGACGAACACATTCCCGGCTTTGGTGTAGGTCCCCAGGACAATGGCCTTGATGCCGTCCCGGCGGCAGATCTCAAAGCCCGAGTCCGGGTCGATGACCTCCAGGTCTCCCTTTTTCACCTGCTTTAAGAGGTCGCGGAGGCGCTCCCAGGTGGCTACATAAAAGGAGCCCGATTGCTCGAGGTTGGTAATGAGCAGGTTGGGGATGGCCTTCTGGAGGTAGTCGTAGGCAGGGTCTCCGGTCTGGTTCTCAAAAGTGATAACCGCCACAGAATTCTCGACCGGCGCGGCCGGGGCAGCTTCCTTTTTGGGGATGAGCCTCCAGAGGACGATAGCGGCCGCAATGAGGCCGATCGCGGCCAAGGCCGGAACCAGAAGCTTTTTGAGGCTGAACTTGACCGTGATCTCCCTGGAGGTAAACGGTTTTGCCTTGGGGACGATTCGTTCCGCCGTGGGGATCCCCTTTTCGATCTTTTCCAGGTCGGAGCGAATTTCCTCGGCGCTCTGGTATCTTTTGCCTTTATCCTTTTCCAGACATCTTAAAATGACGCTGCTCAGGTCGTCAGAGATGTTAGGATTAAACCGCTTCGGATTTTTGGGAATCTCGCTTTTGTGCTTCATGGCGATGCTGAGGGCGGTCTCCCCCTCAAACGGCACATGGCTCGTCGCCATCTCGTAAAGAATCACTCCCAGGGAATAGATGTCGGACTGATGATCTACCTCTTTGGCCTCTGCCTGTTCGGGAGACATGTATTCCGGTGTCCCAATCAGCACGCTTGGACCGGTCAGCCCTTTTTCTCTAACTGATCTGGCTATCCCAAAGTCCATAATCTTAGCGTTCCCACCCTTATCAATCATGATGTTCTGAGGTTTGAGGTCCCGGTGGACAACCCCGAGGCTGTGAGCCTCAGCCAACCCATAACAAACCTGTTTCCCCACGTTCAACAGCATACCCAGGCTCAGACTCCCCGACATACGGATCATGCTCTTCAAGTCCTCGCCTTGAACGTATTCCATGGTGATGAAGTGGGCGCCCTCGGCCTCGCCGATGTCGAACGTCTTACAGACATTCCGGTGACCAATCCTGCGCGCCAGCCGGATTTCATTACTGAACCGCTCGATCGTATCTTTATCGGAGGCGATGTCCTCCTTGATCAGCTTAAGGGCCACTTTCTCTTTGATTTTGGTGTCAAAGACCTTGTAGACTTTGCCCATTCCGCCTCTCCCCAACTCCTCGATGATCTGGTATCGGCCCGCAAAGGTAGAGCCTGTGGTTAGGTCCTGGATAGGCGCTTGGAGGGTTTCCGTAACTTTTGGCTGAATGTCCCTGGATGGGGCAATAAGCTGCGTCCCGCAATCCGCGCAGAACTGCTTGGTTTCGGGATTATTAAAATGACACTTGGGACACCTAATGGTCATTGCTGACCCCTTTGGTTTCTTGAAAAAAGAATATCACCAAAAAAACAATGAGTCAAATACGGAGAAAGCAGACCTCTCCCCATGTCACACCGGCGCAACACAATTTGCCTAAACCTGTCTGCGAGCGCTCTTATTAGTAATCATTGTCTAATTTTATGGTTGCAGAAATCTTCCATCGGGCACTCGTTACACTTCCTCTTTTTGCAGTACCTTAGGTATAACTTGACCAGGGCGGTTTCTACCCGAGCTAACCTTCCCGCTTCCAATTGATTCAGGTCAATACTCAGAGTCCTTGCGGCGGCTTGCGCAATCTCGGCTGCTCTTGGTTGGAGATGCCAGATGCCCCGCAACTCGCGTAAGAATATCTGGGCTGTGGTTGGTCCGATGCCACTAAACTCTAGAAGTCGTTTTTCCAGGTCTTTCCCTGTCGATGCCTGACGGTAAAGATTTTCCAAGCCACCGTATTTTTGCTGAAGAACGGTCATTATCTCAAGAAGCTTGGTTGCCGTAGAGAAGTCATACCGCGCATAGCCGCCAGCATCCAGGATTTCTACGAGCCGGTCCCACCCGGCTTTCAGCATCTTGTCGGGAGAATCAAGGACGCCAGCAGCTTCGAAACACCGGTACGTTTTTGCGGCTATTTGTTCACCGATTCGAGCTCCAAACAAAATAGAAGCGACAAACCACCTAAATCTTCCTGAAGGTGTAGAAAGGTCTATGCCCAGGTCCTCAGAGTAAAGCGGAAACAACTGAATTAGGCATTCGATTTTGCTTATCTCCGTGTTCGTTTTTCGCCTAGGCTTCATGGTTTAGAACATAGGGGCGAGCATTTTATGGGAATCTCTTCTTTACAGTAAGGGCAGCATTTGTCCATACCTATTTCATATCGGGTTAAACTGAAACCATAGCGCCCAATCAGGCATCGATTGCAGCTCGGACAGTAAGTATTCTCATAAGGGTGGCCAGGCACATTACCGACGTACACATACTTCAGCCCTTCCGTTCTTCCTATCATTCTGGCTTTCTCCAAAGTGCTAACGGGTGTCGGAGGAACATAGGTCTCATTTCTAAATTTGTAGGATGGATAATAGCCGGTAAGATGCCAGGGGACATTAATTCCCAATTCCGTTTTTATTCTTCGGGCAATTCTGGCAAGCCCGTCTTCGCCGTCATTAACACCGGGTATAAGCAGAGTGGCTAACTCAATCCAAACCCCTAGCTTTTTGGCTTGGATAGCATTTCGCCAGACAATATCTATATTGGCAGCGCAGTATTTCTTGACCGCCTCGGTTTCACCTTTTATATCGATGTTCATTGCGTCTAAGCCATGAGCCACGAGCATGTCCAGTGCCTGAGAGGTCATATAGCCATTAGTAACATAGGTATTGTAATAGCCTTCAAGTTTGGCAAGCTCGAAGATGTCAAGGGAATATTCAAAGAGTAGAGTCGGCTCGTTAAGAGACACACTGGTACCTTGGCACCGGTGTGTCTTAACCAATTTAATAAAGAACTTCGGACTTATAAATTGGCCCTTGCCTATGTTATCGCGTGATTTGCTTATTTCATAATTTTGACACCAGGGACAAGTAAAGTTGCATGACCAGCTGCCGATAGTTAAGGCTCTTGTCCCCGGATAGAAGTGAAAGAAAGGCTTCTTTTCGATAGGGTTCGCGCTGAGGGAAGAAATATCGCCATACTCAAGAGTATAAAGACGCCCATTCGTATTCTTTCGTGTAGCACAGGAGCCGGTCTCTCCTTCAGGGATTAGACAGCGCCTTTCGCAGGTAAGACACTGGACTTTGGCACCAAGACGTTCATAAAGCATGGCTTCCTTAATGCGGTCTTCGCTCATGCCTGATACTGACCTGCCCCCAATCAAGATACCACCTCTCAAGTAAGGTTAGCAACCCATGGACGTCACCCGAAAGCTGGTCCAGCCAAAAGTAGAAAATTTATTCATTCAAATTCCTCTTCAATTCCTTTCTCCAGTTTCCCTGCAAATTCCAGATCAGTAGAAGCCTTTAGTCGTTTGAGTGTTGTATCATACCTATCCATCTGCTCTTCCTCCAGAGCGGAAGAATAATTTGCTTTTAGGTCTATTCTATTCAATTTCTCTATTAAAATTTCCCTTTCATCTCTTGGCATAACTCTAGGATCCGTCATGGCGGCGGCTCTTGCTGAAATGCCTTCTTCCAAAAGATATTCTAAAGCTCTGAATGGCAATTCATAATACTCCCCAATAGCTCCAGTTCTTTGGGTAAAACCTTCGGGGATAGCAGCTTTAAATGAAACCCTGACATAAAGTTTTTCTTTGAATTCCTTTAATTGTTTCACGTAATTTCTATCAGCACCAAAAAGTATGCCATTCGTTTCTAAAATAAAAAGTGGGTATTTCGAATCTTTTACATATTTCAAAACCGATAATAAATGCTCTTTGCCAATTGTTGGTTCGCATCCTGATAAACGAAGCTTTTCAACCTTAAGATGTTTAAAACGTTCCCAACCTGGAGAAGTTATCCCATTCTCAGCTGCCTTGAAAAGTCTCTGAGCCACGTCTTTAGGAGAGCAAAATTCTCCCAGCTTTTCAGGAAAATCTCTAGACCAATTCGCCCAGCAATAAATGCAGCGAAGACAACAGCCTCCGGCATACCCCGTTGCTATTCCTCGATAGACAGGGGCTGAATAAAAGCCAACATACTTCCTTTCCAATCCCTCCCGACCAAGTCTAGTTACTATTTTCTCAGTTTCCCTTGCCAGTTCTAAAGGATCAAAAGGTACAAAGTTTTGCGTTAGGAAACGTTGGTAGGGATTCATTTTCATCTACTTAAAACTCAGCCGTTTTATTTTCTCATATACAGCTACCATTCGTAAAATTTTGGTTGAGAATGAGAGTTTCCTTTTTGGCTGTGCCCCTCCAACCATCGTAAGGAAACATAAATCACGACTCAAAGAGATATATTGATTGATAACAATTTGCTTTTCTGCTGGGCTGCCTGAATGGTGCTTAAAAGAAAAAACACGTTTTACGGGAGGAACTCGCTTTTTCCATTGACTTTGGAATACGATCAGATCGGATTCCTAGTCCATGTGTCGCCGGTTCGAGTCCGGCCAGGGGTACTCCTTCTCCCATATGGCTGCCTTTACGGCGGTTAACTGATATTCACTAAAATTAAGATTTTTGGGAAGACGAGTGTCAAATTATGTTCGTTCGCTGATCCCCTATTTCTTAACTTCTTTCGGCTTAAGCTCCATGCCGAGCTGTTGATTCAAGCCGAACATATCGAATTCTTCCCTGTCCTCGACAATTCTTCCATTTTCAATGCGGTGAATCATGATCCCGCTAACTTCAATCTTTTTCCCAGCCACTGGGAGGGCTTGAAGTTCTCCTGGCTGAGTGCCTCTCATTATATACCTGACTACGACTCGGTTTCCCGAAGCGAATATTTCTTCAATGCTGAAAGTAACATCTGGAAGATTCTTATGCACCATCTTTCCTGTCTCTATTGCTTCTTCCAAGGATTTTGGTTGAGTACTTCCTGAGGGCTCGTACCAAGCATATCCAGGAGCTACGACCTCCTTAAAAGCCTCAAAGTCTCCTTTGCTCCACGCTTCCCACTCACGAGTTGCAATAGCCTTGTTCTCCTCCTCAAGCTTTGCCTGCGCCCTGAACTTTTCCAGCTCCGCTTTTTCAGCCTTGTTCTGGCAGGCAAACACAAAGCAAAGCAGCAAGACTAAAGAAACGACCAAAACTGGGTTTTTCATTGACCCCTCCTTCTCGTTGTTTGGGTTAAACCGCAGGGCAACGAAAATGACTTAGTTAGGCTAAGGCCTAAGCTTCCCAAACAAAACGTGCGATACAGACGTCATCCCCTTTCATCAAATTCTTAGGGTTGGT
>CAZLFV010000053.1:0-17942 GCA_964558915.1 uncultured Eubacteriales bacterium
TTTACCAGAAAAGGTCGGATTCCTCGAGGCTGCCTTCGTCGTTCTTGAAGATAAACTTCACGCCTTCTTTCGAACCCTCTACCCCTTTTTTATAGATTACCATCAACCCCAGTTCTTTTTGTTTATCAAAATACTCTTTGGCTTTTGCTGTCGCTTCCTCAAGCGAACTATACCCCTCTCCGCTCTCGACAATAAGTGTATTCTCGTCTTCCCAGTTCTCTTTAGATTTGTGGCCTTCGACATAAAATTTCCCGCTCATGGAAACCTTCCTTTCTCGATCGCACAGGCACTCGTCATACATGATTTTATATTTTAGCGAAAATAAGTTTGAAAGTATACCTCAGGTCAGCTTCTCGATTCTTTTTCTGACATCGGCCGCGAACCGATCGATATAGTGGTTGACAAACTCCTTGATATCCAGAGTCCTGTCTTCGACAAGAGGGGTCAGGTCCATGGCGAAAATCATCGAGGTCGAGACATCCACGGCATGGGTGGCGTGGTAGGTGGCGTGGGCGCGGCGCCGGCCGATCGTGGCCAGGTCGTAGCCCTTGCCGCCCGAAACCTGGGAATCATAGACGCTGACGAGCGACGTGGCCAGGTTCTGATGCTCCGAAACATCCAGCCCGACTTTGTCCTCGTCAAGCAGCCAGTCCAGGTCCCGCCAGACCTCGCAGCCGTAAAGACGCTCGGGCCGCAGCTCTGGCGGGAGCTCCCGTATGGCTTGAATTGTCCTCAAGCCCGCAGCGACGTGCGTATCATGCTTGTCTCCCGGATTATGAGTATAGACAAAACGCGGCTTGGCCAAAGCCAGGAGGTCCCGGATATCGTCCCGCGGGTTGAGGTTCTTAGGGTTCTTGACTTCTGCGCTCGTATAATTCAAGAAAGCCACGCCGCCGTATTCGCCGACTATGGCGGCCTTTTTCTGTTCCTTCTTGCGCACGACCTTCATTTCGTCGTCGGTATAATCCCTATAGAACCCGTCCCGCGGGCTTCCGGCGCCGTCGGTGGCAATGATCCCAAAAAACCAGTCAATCTTGCTCCCGAAGCACTTCAGGATTCCGTGAAAAGCCATGATCTCGAGGTCATCGGGATGGGCCGCAATGCCCATATAGGTCGTCCTTGAAATCGCCTCTGTGACCGCCACTCCATCCGGGACGAAAATTTCGTTGTTGGCCTTCCTCAGCTTGAGTTCCATTTTTCATCTCTCCTCTTTCTCGATGACCGGCAGGCTGGCTGCAGCTACCGCCTGGCCGACGCGACGGCTCTCCTCGTCAGGAAGATGAAGCGTCAGACGGCCGGCCAAGTCGGGGAAATCGGCCCGAAGGACTTCTCTGGCTTTTTCTACGATGATCGGCCCCGCCTCGCCTGAAGTCACCCGGCCGAGGATGAGGACATGGGCCATATCATAATAATCGGCGTAATGAGCGACGCCGTATCCCAGATAACAGCCGATCGTTTCAAAGAGAAGCCTCGCCCGCTCGTCGCCCCTGCCCAGGAGGTCCTGAACCGCCTTCAACTTGTCGACGGCAACCAGGGTTTCATCGAGGCTGATCCCGGCGGCCAGCGCAAGCCTGAAAACAGCCTGCTGCGAGAAATACTGGACGCCGCAGCCGTTGTCCCCAGACCATTCATCGGCAGGAGCCTGCTCATGATAGTCAATCGGGGCGAAGGCCAGCTCGTTCAGCCAGCCGGTAATGTTCCCGCGGTCGTTGACGTAGCCGCCGGCCTGGCTCGAGCCCATGGCAACGCCGAGGATGCGGTTCGAGTTCAAGGACATTGACCCCGCCAGGGCCGTGACTTCGCCGTCGTTGACGACTTCCAGAGGAACCTTCCACTCTTTATGCATCCTGAGGAACATCTTCCTGATCGTCTTTTTAAAGAGCTCCTTGGGTATGCCGCGGAACAGGGAAGCGACCATGGCCTTGTTGTCAATATATATTCCGGCGGCGCTCCCGCCGATGGCGTCAACGCGGGGCAAATAGGACGCGGCTTGATGCAACCCCGACATGATCTGATGGTAATGATAAGCCGGGTCGGTCTGGTTGCGGGGATCCCAGGGGACTTCCTCGGTGAACACCGACTCTCCTTCGACGACGGCGCAGACTTTCCGGTCACTGGCTCCGAGGTCAAACCCGATGCGGTAGCCGTCGAGATGCCTTCCCAGAGGCCGCGTCTTTTCCTGCGCCGGCGGGACGGCGTTGGGAGCGGTAATTTCGACGGCGAACCTTTTATCATAAGCCGTGGACATCAGCCCCGCATCAAAGGACCTTGAGCCCCTGGGCGAATAAGCGTTCTTGATATACTTTCCGACTTTGTCGGGGCCGCCGACGATAATCTTGTATCCGCCCCTCATCCAGAGGAGCGACTTGACCAGACGCTCAGCGTAGCGGAGGCTGACTCTAAAGAGCGAGTGCTCCGATGGGAATATAGTAGTTTCGTAACGGGAGACAGAGCCGTCGGCCCGTTCCAGCCCGATGACCAGGGGGACGGCCACAGAGTGCTGCCGCGCCGCCTCGCGGAAGGCCCTGTTCCAGAGCGCCGCAGAAAGGAAGTTCGGGTGAAGAGGAGGGACAACTTTTGGTCGGGCTGCCTCAGCAAACCTATCATTCATCGCGGTTTACTCTCTCTTGCGGTTTCTGATCCGAAACTGCTCATTTTTTGATCGTCCAATCACATTGTGACTAAACCCGAATTATAAGAGAATGCTCCCCCCAACGCAACCTGATGCTTGACCCGTTTAAAAAAGAATCTCGAACGGGATGCAGCGCCTGCTCGCCTCGTCCGCCAGCCTGCCGGCCTGTTCCTTGAAGAAGCGGTCGGACATAGCCTCGTGCAGGCCGAGCGTGCGGTAAAAGCTCTGCAAAGTATCCAGATAATTCATCCGGTCGATGAGGATCCGGTCCACTTTCTCTCCGAGCGAGGCGACGAGCTGTTCAGGGTCTCCGGGAAGAAGCGGCCCGATAAAGGCAAAAGTCCGGATGCCCTGCGCATGAATCTTTCCGAGCGCCTCGATCCGCTCCCCCACGGGAGAGGCGCCGGGCTCGAAAAGTCTGGCCATCTGTTCGCTGCCCGTGGTAATGGTCATCCCGACTTCGACATTTCGAAATGTCTCGAGGACGTCGAGGTCGCGGAGGAGGAGAGTTCGCTTTGATTGAACGTTGACCGGGAACTGTTTTTCGGCCAGCTCGATGAGGCACCGCCTGGTCAGTTGATAATCGGCCTCGAGGGGCTGATAAGGATCGCAGACTGAAGAGAGCCAGACCGTTCCCTTCTTAGCCCGGAGCAGCTGTCTTCTAAGGAGTTCGGGCGCGTTGATCTTGACATCAACAAAGGCGCCCCAGGGCTCGCTGTGGCCAGAATATCGCCTCATGAAGAGGCGGGCATAACAGTAGCGGCAGTTGACCTGACATCCGGTATAGGCATTCACGCAGTAATCAAAAATCTTGGATTTATTGAGAATGCTCTTGGCCTGGACTTCAACGACACGGATCATAAACGGCTCGCAAACTCCATATTTTATGCTATTTTAACATGATTTTTGCCTCTCCACGTTTTAGGGGGGACAAATTCATCCTCAAAATCACCTCAAAGGGTGATTGACCCTCCATTTCCCCAGTGAAATAAATGGGGTGCTGTGGCCGAAAAGCCTGCTTCTCTCGGAGGCTATTCGAGCAAGGAGAAATGAAGGTTCTGGGAGAACCTATGAAAAATAAGAAAATCCTGATCGTGGATTTCGACGCAGAATCGCTCGCTTCCCTCTCGAACCTAGTCTCCGAAGAGGGATTTGAGTTCGTCACGGCTTCGGACGGATTGTCCGGATATGAGAGATTTCAGGCTGATGATTTTGACCTGGTCATCCTGGAACCCATGCTCCCAAAATTGCACGGGTTTGAGCTCTGCAGGAAAATAACTCAGGATCCCCTCAAAAAGGTGCCCGTCATCGTTGTGACCGGAATCTACCGCGAACCATCCTGCAAGTTTGAGGCCACCCAGATTTACGGCGCATCGGGATTCTTCACCAAGCCCTGGAATAAGGATGACCTCCGGTCCAAGATGCTCCATCTCCTCATCGAGGGCAAGGAGAGTCAACCCCGCAAACAAGTGGAGACGCCCGCGCCAAAAACCGCCTCGCCCGCGGCCAAGGAGGTCCGGAAGCCTCAACCAGTACCAAGAGAGCCGACAATGAGAAAAGACATCGACGAAATCGAAAGGGAACTCCAGGCGGCTGTATCGTCCTTTGCCGGTCCCATCAGGAAGAAGGAAGTCAAGGAGGCAAAGCCAGAGCCGAAGCCGAGCGTGGATAAAGAGATCGAGGCCATGCTCCGGGGGGCTATCGGCGGGCTCGGACTGGAAGAAAAAAAGAAAAAGGTCGAGACCGCGAGACCGGAACTCAGAATAAGTCCGGAATTGAAACACGTCCCTGAGCCAAAACCAGTCAAACCCGAACCCTTCTTGAAACCTCCCGCTCCTCCAAAGTCGGAGCCCTGGCCGGAGAAAAAAGAAAAGATCCCGATTGCCAAAGAGATTAAGGAGAGAATGCCTTTCCAAGAAAAAGCCGGGAACAACATCCCGTTTTCAGCGTCCAAGATCCACGCGGACGTCAAAAAAGCCCGGTTCGGAATCGATCAGACGCTCATCGAGATCGACAAGATCCCGCTGAACCTGGAAAAGGCTGCCGTTGAAATCGAGAGACTTCCCCTTGAAACAGAAGAAGTCCCGGTTGTGAGAAAGGGCACCTTATTCCATGAGTACGCGGAGCCCAAAAAGAAAAACATCAGTTTCCTGTTTATCGGGGGGCTGGTCGCGGTCATTTTCATTGCGAGCAGCGCCACATTCTTCATTCTTAAATCAAAAAAAGCGAGCCAGGCGCCCCAGGAACAGGTTTCTACCATGGAACAGACGCTTCCTTCAGAGTTCTCTTCCAGGCAAGACGAAATCGTGCCTTCCCAGGCGGGATTGAAGGAACCCGCTTCAAAGCCAGACCGCAAAAAGACAGCCGCCAAGGCCGAACCTGAACAGCAAACTTCCGAAGCTGTTGAGCAGATCGCGCCCGTTGCGCCGCTGGTCACCACTCCCCAGCCGCTGAATGTGCAGCCGATTGAGCCCAGTCCACAGCCGGCTCAGCAGACCGCTGAGCAGCAAGCACCGCCGGCCGAGACAAGTGAGCAGGAGGACGTCTCCCAGCTGCCCGCAGAGCAGCCTCAGGTGAGCGAGCCACCGTCCGCCAAAGCTCAGGTCGGAGACCTGGTCAACATGGAAACCGTTGATGTCGGCCCTGTGATCGTCAAAAGAATCGAGCCGAAATACCCCACCCTGGCCTTCAACATGGGCATCCAGGGGGCTATAACCGTCAACGCCTTGATCGATGAAAAAGGGAATGTCCTCAGGACCGAGATCCTGAAAGGAGTTAAAAACGGGACGAGCCTGGAAAAGGCGTCCCAAGATGCCCTGAAACAGTGGAAATTCACTCCGGCCCAAAAAGACGGTGTCAACGTCAAGGTCTGGAAATCATATGATTTCAATTTCAAGATAAATCCACCCGCAAAGGAGTAAAGAAATGCCTCTAAGCAAAGACCAAGAGGACCTCTACAAGAAGACGATGCAGGAGGCGAAGAGACAGCTTGAGGGAGTCGATGCCCTGATCGAAAAGGAACTCCAGAAGGTCCGGGAAAGATTGGCCGAACTTCAGGAATCCAAGAAGTCCTACCGGATGATCTATGAAGGCACAGCCAAGCTTCTTGGCGTGGAGAGCGAGCTCGAAGACGAAGATGAAAGTTCCGACGTCGCTTCCGCAGCTTCGACCAAAATGTAGCCTCTACCTGCCTTTTCCGCCCTCCCCTCAGGAGGCCGCGCACCGGCCTGCCCTGCCCTAAAACAAACCCGGTTATTATGGGCCCGTCTCTCGAGCGGGCTCTTCAGCGGGGAAAACACCTTTGCTGACATGCCGGACGTCCTCTACTGAATAAAAAGCCCTCCGATGTAATGAATTGAAGACTATCGGATTGAAGCATTATAATGTTAAACCTGTCGGAGTTGAAGCACATGCCTAAAAAAAGAATCCATCTCGTCGCGAATGCCCACCTTGACCCGGTCTGGCTCTGGGACTGGGAAGAAGGGGCCGGAGAGGCATTGGCGACGTTCCGCGCCGCGGCCTCGCTGTGTGATGAATTCAAGGCCTTTGTCTTCAACCACAATGAGGCCGTCCTCTACCGCTGGGTCGAAGCCTTCGAGCCATGTCTCTTCAGAAAAATCCGGCGCTTGGTCAAACAGAAAAGGTGGCGGATCCTGGGCGGGTGGCACCTTCAACCGGACTGCAACATGCCCAGCGGCGAATCGTTCGCCCGCCAGATCCTGTTGGGAAAAACGTACTTCAAAGAAAAATTCGGAGTTGACGTCACCACTGCCGCAAACCTCGATCCCTTTGGACATACCCGGGGCTTAGTCCAGATTATGGCGAAGGCGGGCTATGATTCCTACATCTTCTGCCGCCCCGGACAGGCTGAGTGCCCTCTCCCCGCCGATGATTTTCTCTGGGTGGGTTTTGACGGCTCCGAGGTCATGGCGACACGCGTTTCTGCCCACTACAATTCCGCGGCCGGCGGGGCCCGGAAAAAAGTCTTGGATTGGATCGCCGCCCACCCGGAGAGAGAGACGAGCCTTTTGCTCTGGGGCGTGGGGAATCACGGGGGTGGAGCATCCCGCGCCGACCTCCTCCAGCTCGAGGAATTGATCAAAGAGAGGAAGGATGTCGAGATTCTCCATTCTCATCCTCAAGCGTATTTCCGGGAACTGCGGAAAAAAAGGTCATCCCTCCCCAGGCACCAAAAGGACATGAACCCGTGGGCGGTGGGCTGCTACACGACCATGGCGCGCATCAAGCAGAAATACCGGCACCTCGAGAATGAATATTTTTCGACGGAAAAAATGGTCTGCGCGGCTCACTTCCAGGGGCTCATGGCCTATCCGCGTCAGGAACTCGAGGAAGCCCTGTGCGACCTCGCGTTCACGCAGTTTCACGATATCCTTCCAGGCTCATGCATCCAGCCGGCCGAAGAATCGTCCTTGCGGCGGGTTGACCACGGCCTTGAAATCCTCTCCCGGCTCAAGGCGAGGGCCTTCTTTGCCTTTGCCGCGGGCGAGCCGCCGGCCGAAAACGGAGAAATTCCCGTCCTCGTCTATAATTCTCACCCCTTCAGGACCAAGGCTCTTATCGAGTGCGAGCTTGAGCCCTACGAGATCAACTGGTCGGGCGGCTATCTCCGTCCCCAAATTTATAAGGACGGCAAGCCTCTCCCCTCTCAGCCGGAAAAGGAAGTGAGCAACCTCAATATCGAGTGGCGCAAAAAGGTGGTCTTCGCCGCTGAACTCGAGCCCAGCCGGACGAACCGGTTCTCCTGCCGGCTGATCAGGACGCTGTCCAAACCCTTCCCAAGGCTCAAGGAAAAAGATGGAAGAATCTTTTTTAAAACAAGAGAACTGGAAGTTGCCATCAATACCCAGACGGGTTTGATCGATGCTTATAAGGCCAATGGTTTCGATTTCCTGGAGAAAAATTCCTTCCTGCCTCTCGTCATGAACGACTCCGCCGACCCTTGGGCAATGACGGTGAAAAGCTTCCGCGACCTCGCCGGCAACTTTGAGCTCGCCTCCCCGGAAAATGCTGGCCATTTATCCGGCATCTCGGCGGCTCCCGCAAAATCAGTGCGCGTGGTCGAAGACGGACCCGTGCGAACCGTCGTTGAGGCGGTCCTTGTCTTCGGCAACTCCACGATTTATCAGAGATACAAGCTGCCCAGAAACGGGACTGAAGTCGAAATCGAGTTGCGCGTTCACTGGAATGAAAAAGACAAGATGCTCAAGTTTTCGGTCCCGACTCGCCTCAAGAGCGGCCGGTACCTCGGACAGACAGCCTACGGCGTGGCCGAGCTTCCGGCCAACGGGAATGAAGCCGTCGCTCAGAAATGGGTGGGAGTCTTCTCTCAAACAGAAGGCGCGGCGTTCACCTGCATCAATGAAGGCACCTATGGCTCCGATTTTCTCGGCGGCGAGTTCCGGATTTCGCTCCTCCGGTCGCCTGCATATTCTGCAGACCCGGTTCCCTCCGGCCCCATGGTTGCTCAGGACCGGTATGTGCCCCGCATCGACCAAGGAGAACGATTTTTCCGCTTCTGGGTCAAGGGCAGCAGCGATTCGTCACGGCTCGAACTCATCGACCGCGAAGCCCTGGTGAAAAACGAACAGCCGTTTGCCCTGGCCTACTTTCCGCCCGGCGGCAACAAAACGACTGAGCCCTTTATCGTCCTCAGTGATAAGGGGGTTCAGGTGGCAGCGCTGAAGAAAGCTGAAAAAGGCGGGGACCTCATCATCCGTCTTTTTGAGCCCACCGGAGCGAACAGGACAACGACGCTTTCGCTGCCCTGGGTCCCGGCCATCAAGAAAGTCAGGCTCTCTCCGTTCGAGGTCAGGACCTTGAGGTTCAGCCCAAAAACTCGCCGGTTCAGGGAAGTCAACCTCCTCGAAGAGCCCGTTCGAAAAAAGCCATGAATTCCAAAGAGCGAGTCCGGCAAACGTTAGAGGGGCTTATTCCTGACCGCGTGCCCTGGGCTGAATTCGCCATCGATTTCGACACCGTGGAAAAGATTATTGGCCACGAGACCTTCCTCCGGGCCAAAGCCAGGTCTCGGATAGCCTTTTGGGAAGGACGGCATGCCGAAGTTGCCGAGAGCTATCTCAAGGACCATATCGAACTCCACCGCCGGCTCGAGCTCGACATCGTCACCTTCCCGATGGCCACTTGGGAGATTCCTCCGGAGACAGAGGACCCTCAGCCGCGGAAAACCGACGACTCCACATGGGAGGATAAATACGGACGGGTCTATAAATATTCTCCCCAGGCCGAAGACATTATCTGCGTCAAGGACCCTGTCAAAGAGGCCCAAAAATACTCGATCCAGGATTTCCGGAAGAAACCGCCGCGGCCCGAGCGCGACCCGCGCTCCTGGAAAATTCTTGATGCTGTTGTCCAGGAGCTCAAGAAGGAGAAGTTTATCTGCGGCCCGTCCGGCGGGATCGTCGGCATTGTTTATCTGGGGGACTTCGAGCAGGGGGCAACGGCCATCATCCAGAATCCCGAGCTCGTGAAAGCAGCGACAACCTATTTCCTCGAGGAGCAAAACCTCGCCGATGAAATTATGGTCCATCCTGATTCGGACGCCGTTCTTGTGTCCCATGATTTCGGCCACAAAACGGGGCCGTTCATCAGCCCGGCCATGTTCAAGGAATTCTTTTTGGAGGCGAATGCAGCCAGGGTGACAAATCTCCACCAGGGATACGGCAAAAAAGTCATCCTTCATAGCTGCGGCAACGTGAGCGCTTTTATGGATTTTTTCATCGACATCGGGTTTGATGCCTACCAGTCCATCCAAGGCTCGGCGGGAATGGATATTTGCGCCCTCAAGAAGAGCTACGGCGACAAGATCACGCTCTGGGGCGGAGTGTCCCTCGAAAACCTCATCGCGGGGACGGCTGCGGATGTCCGGCGAGATGTCCGCCGGGCCATGGAATGCGCCAAGCAGGGCGGCCGGTTCATCCTCGGGACAAGCCACAGCGTGGCCGTGGGGAGCCGGTACGATAATTTCATGGCCATGCTGGATGAATATCATCGCTGGGCCAACTATTGAGGAGAGAATGAAGAAACCCGTCTCCATCGTCCTGGTTGGAATCGGAGGGATGGGAAGCGTCTATTTGGCGTCACTCATTGAGCACAGGACGAGCGGACTATTCCATCTGGAAGGAGTGGTAGATCCCTTTCCACGAAAGAGCCCTTCTTTTGAGGCGCTCCGGGTCTTGGATATTCCCGTCTTCAAGTCGCTCGAAGATTTTTATTCGAGGCATCGGGCAGATTTAGCAATCATTGCCGCGCCGATCCAGTTTCACGGCCCACAGACCTGCCTGGCGCTCTCGCAGGGAAGTTATGTCCTCTGCGAAAAGCCGGCGGCAGCCACGGTTCAGGAAGTGAGACAGATGATTGAGGCGAGCAAGAAGGCCCGGAGATGGGTCGCTGTCGGATACCAATGGTCGTTTAGCAATGCGGTCCAGAATTTGAAGAAAGACATTCGGAAAGAATTGTTCGGCAGGCCAAGACGGATGCGGTGCCTGTATCTCTGGCCCCGGGACGAGACTTATTTTCGTCGCAACTCCTGGGCGGGGCGCAAGAAAGATGGCCGCGGCCGCTGGGTGCTCGATAGCCCGGCGAACAACGCCATGGCCCATGATCTCCACAACATGTTCTATGTCCTCGGCCAGACATGGGACTCAAGCGCCGAGCCCCAACGCGTGGAAGCAGAGTTATATCGCGCCTACGACATTCCCAATTTTGACACCGCCGCCATACGTTGTTTTACAAAGGAAAATGTAGAAATCCTGTTCTACGTTTCCCATGCAGCAGACGCCGACACTGGCCCGGTTTTCTCGTATGAATTCGAGAAAGGGATAATCAGCTTGAGCGGGAGAAATTCAGATATCACGGCCCGTCTGTCCGACGGCGGCGAAAAAAACTACGGTTCGCCCGACAGGGAGCCGCTTCAAAAAATGTGGGATGCAATCGGCCTTGTTCAGAGCGGCGGCCGGCCGGCCTGCGGACTTGAGGCAGCCATGAGCCAGACATTGTGCCTGAACGGAGCGCATGATTCGATGCCCCGAATCAAGAGCTTCCCGCGGTTCCTGCTGATAGAAAAGGGCAAGCCGGAAAAGCGGTCAATCTCAGTCAAGGAACTGGCCGAGGTCCTGAAGGAATGCTATGACAGGTGGGTTCTGCCGTCGGAGCTCGGAGTCTCCTGGAGCAAGAAAGGCCGGGCCATTGATTTATCGTCCTACGGGGATTTTCCTGGCGGCGCACATTAGTTGAGTTTATGTCCTGGATTTTTTCTGTCTGCCGGCCAGCTGGCCGCAGGCGGCCTGGATATCCCCGCCTTTTGAGCGGCGCAGAGTTGCGCTAACACCTTTTTCTTTAAGCCACCTCGAGAAAAATTCCATTTTTTCCAAAGGCGGCGCTTCGAAGTCCAGGCCGCGCACGGCGCTACATGGAATCAAGTTCACCTTAGCCCGGAGCCTTTTAGCCACGGCCGCGAGCTCGCGCGCATCGTCGGCAGAGTCGTTAATATCACAGAGCAAAACGTATTCGAGCGTCATCATCCGGCCCGTTCTCTCGACATACTTCTCGCAGGCCCGCAGAAGCCCTTTTAAAGGATATTTTTTGTTTATGGGCATGAGCCGGGAGCGCGCTGCATCCTTGGCTGAATGGAGCGAGAGGGAGAGGTTCACCTGAAGCCCAAGTCCCATGAAGCGCTCGAGCGCCGGCGTGATCCCAGCAGTCGAGATGGTGATTCGGCGCGCCGCAATCCCGAGCCCCTTGGGATCATTCATGATCCGCACGGACTGAATGACATTTTCGGAGTTGTCTAGCGGCTCGCCCATGCCCATGAAGACAAAATTGGTCAAGTTCACGTTGAATTTGTCCCGGAGAACAAGGACCTGACCGAGCATCTCAGACGGAAGCAGGTTTCTTTTGAAACCGGCCATCCCGCTGGCACAGAAAACACAGGCGAACTTGCAGCCCACCTGAGTCGAAAGGCAGAGCGTTTTCCTTTTTGCGGCCGGGATAAGAACCGTCTCGACAAAATGACCGTCGGCGAGTTCGAAAAGGAATTTTTCCGTTCCGTCATGCGAGGTCAGATGGTCGGCGAGCACGGGTGACCGCAGGGAAAAGCTGCGCTCGAGCTTCAGCCTCAAGTCTTGGGGAAGGTCCGTCATGCCCTCAAATGATGTCGCGCCTTTTTTGTAAATCCAGTCAAAAATCTGGAAGGCTCGGTAAGATGGCTCGCCCCACCCTTTGAGCTCTTCCGTCAGCTCTTCAAAGCTCAAGTCCTTAATATCCTTTTTATCCATATGCCTGTATAATTTTTTACCTTATTGTTACCATAAGCCAGAGCAGCAAAATGATCACGCCGACAAGAACCCAGGTCCCGGCAAACCCGAGGATATCAGCCTTCTGAGGCTTCATAATCTCCCATTTCGAATTCGGCCGCAGCTTATTTCTCTTCCACTTTTCAGGATGCGCAATCGCTTCTTTGACCGCCTCCTCGTCCTGCTCGGCCGTGGGTTGGACCGACGTGTGCATTTTGCCAAAAAAGCTGTCCAGGTCGGCCTTGGAGGCAGGCCGTGTCAGGAAGCACAACGCAAAGAGGAGGACGAACGGGAAAAGCGCATCGAAGAAGAAACGGGTCGCGACTAACTGGGCCTTGGAAAACCGGGTAAAATCGATTCCCAGCCAGCTCAGGACCCAGATTTCGGCCTCGAACCTTCCAATCCCGATCTTGGGCGAGTCGACGTCCTCCGGCCGAATCCGGGCCACCTTCTCATAAAATATAGCTGCGGGCTCGACGACGTGCTCCCGGCTGATCATCTCACCGACGGATTTAGCCCGTCCCGCCTCAACATCGTCCTGGAGAGCTTCCGTCTGGATCAGCACAACTCTCGACCTTGTTTCCTGGAGAAAACCGGGCCGGTTCCGGGCCCAGTCCAAGGTCTGAAAAACGTTGGGAATCACGGCATAGATCGCGAAGCAGACAAAGATTTGGATGATGACCGCCCATTTCGTCAACCGGCGCCAGAGGAACCCCAGCCAGATCGAGGCGCCAAACACGGCAGGCATGGAGATAAAGTACTTGAACAGATCCAGGAGGTTTCCCACAAAAACGGCGGCGCCGATGCCGCCCGCCATTGTCACGACAATGACGGCGCGACCCAGGTTAATCAGGTGACGGTCGGACTTCGGCCCAACAAAAGGTTGATAGAGGTTGCGGATGAAGAGCGCCGAGTAGGTCACAGACGTGGCGGAAAGGGTGGACATGTTGGCGGCCAGAATTCCGGCCAGCATGAGGCCGACGGCGCCGGGAAAAAGCAGGTTGAGGGTCATATATCCCCAGATAAGGTCCGGGTCATGGAGCTGCCCCCTGAACAGGCCCACGGCCAGAAGGCCGGCCAGAGCCCAGAAAATCATCAGGAACCGCTTGAAGAACATCCCCCCGATCATCCCAAACCGGGCCGTGTTCTCGTTTTTGGCCGAACCGGCGGTTTGCATCATCGGGGCGGAGGCGATGATGGACACCAGGTTGGCCAGGACCATGGCCAGGATGGTGTACCAGGCGTACTCGCTCGTCGTGACAGAGCCGAAGAGTTTGAACATATAATCGGGGACCTGGCCGTGGAGGCCGGCGAAACCGCCGATCCTGCTCAGCCCCAAGGGAATCAGCATGACCGAAAAGACCACGATTAAAAATCCCTGGATGACATCCGTGAGGGCGGCAGCGATAAACCCGCCCAGCATGGTGTAGATGCTCACAATCAGCCCATAAACAAAATAAACGACAAGCGGGTCAATATAGGAAATAAACGACCGGAGCTCTCCTTTTTTGGAGCGGTTATCAAGTTCCTCGTAGCGGGCCCGCTCCTCTGCCGTCAGGCCAAGGTCGAGCTTTTGCTTGAGCGCCTGGTATTCCGTAAAAAGGTCGACGCTTTCCTTCTCCGCCGCCGTATAATACTCCACCGGCTTGGGAGTGAGGGCCTGGACGGTCTTCCCGGCCACCATGAAACCCACCCCTCCCCCGATCACGGCCAGGAGCAACGTGAAAACGGCAAAGGCTGCGCCAAGGAACTTGCTTTTAAATCTCTCGGTATAGAAGTCTCCGATAGTGATTTGGCGGGCGCGGCGGTAGAAAGCAGTGGTGAACCAGTAGAAAGGAGTCAAGAAAAGCACAAGATACTGAATCCACATCCCGCCGATCCCCTGACGGTAAACCTCCCGGGCAACCGCCACGGCTTGGTCGGCATTTGTGGAGTGACCGAAATTGAGGAAGAACTGATAGAACTTGCCGAGACGCCGGCCGGCGATATAAAAATCTCCGGACGTTTGAGTCCGGCGCTGAGCTCTCTTCCCCAGCCAGAGGATGACCACAAGGTAGAGCAGGACAATCCCCGCGTCCAGGGGATTGAGGCCGAGAATTTTCATGGCGCCTCAGCTTGTTCCGGCAGCCGTTAACGTCCCGGCTTCTCCCCCGATTTCTTATACGGCACAGGAATATACTGGACCGAGGGACGCTGAGGAGTGGCCTGCGGGAAGAGGTCCATCAGCTGATATATCTCTTCAGGCAGCTCTCCGGTCACGGGAAGACCCATCCTTTTTGCTTCCTCAAAAACAATGGGATAATCATGCGTCCATTTGCCTTCGGTCAGGGTCGTAGCCAGCTTTTCGGCCTCTTCTTTGTCCGTCCGCTGCGTAAGCAGGCCGGCCACGAAATTTCTCATCTGAACGAGCGCCTTTTCTGCGACATCGGCCAGGATGAGCGTCTTGTCCTCGATATCTTTGATCGGTTTCTCTTTGACAAGCTTCAAGATCGAAACGGCCGGATACTCGCCGAGCTGCGGGTCGACCGGCCCGAGCACGGCATTCTTATCCAGTCCGATTTCGTCAGCCGCCAGGCACAACAAGGTCCCCCCTGACATGGCGTAGTGGGGCACAAAGATGGTCACTTTGGCTTTGTGCCTCACCAGGGCCATGGCAATCTGCTCAGTCGAAAGGACCAGGCCGCCGGGCGTATGGATGATCAGGTCGATGGGCATGTCTTCCGGCGTCAGCCTGATCGCGCGCAGCACTTCCTCAGAGTCGTTGATATCGATATACCGCATCAACGGAAACCCGAGGAATTTCATCGTTTCCTGACGGTGAATGAGGGTGATGACGCGGGATTTCCGTTTGTCTTCGATCTTCCTGATTAGGGAAAGCCGCCGTGATTCCATAATCTTTTTTTGGAGCAAGGGAAGGAGAGAAACAAAAATAATAAAAACCCAAAAAATATTCCAGACCTGGTTCATCGCGACCTCCTCGCCGATGTGTCCGCCTCTATTAGAAACACTTCCCCAAAAAAGAGTCAAGCCGGAATGAGAGAAGGGCTTAACTTTCGCCGGCTTCCGTATATAATATGCGTTTCCCATGAGTGAAGGCGACGCTAAGACGGCAAAGCCCGAGAGGTTGGCCTGCCTGGATGCCTTTCGCGGGTTTGACATCCTGGTCATGATTTTTGTGAACTACATCGCCGGGATGAAGGCGATCCCTTTTCTCCTGAGGCACGCTCCGGCGGAAATGGACGCCTACACCGTGACGGACATCGTTTTTCCGGGGTTCCTGTTTATCGTGGGCGTGGCCATCCCGCTCTCTCTACAAAAAAGAATTGCCCGGGGCGATCCGCTTGGGCAAGTCATTGGCCGCATCTTTATTCGCACGGCGGGACTCCTTTTCCTGGGCCTGATTATGGTCAACGAAGAAATTTACTCAGCCAGGGACACAGGACTCAGTCGGGGGCTGTGGTATTTTTTAGCCTATGTAGCTGTCATTGCAATCTGGACAATCTATCCTAAAACGGAAAGCCGGAGGCGTCGGACTCTTTATCTCGCATTAAGAATCGCGGCGATCATCCTACTCTTTATCCTCGTCCTTGTTTTCAGGGCCAGGGCAGAAGATGGACGCGTGACCTGGCTCCAGATCCCCTGGTGGGGAATCCTTGGCATAATCGGCTGGTGCTATCTCACTTGTAGCCTCGTTTATCTTCTCACAAAAGGCCGGCCGGTGGCTCTCATGGGAGCGATGGGCTTGATGATCGCGCTCTATATTGGCAGCAGACACGGCGGGCTCGATTTTCTGGCGCCAGTTACTCGCATTCTCGATATCGGAAGGGAACTTGGGTCGCATTCGGCCATCGTTACTGCCGGCATGCTGGTCGGGATTTTATTTATCCCAGGAGCGCTGACAAAAAAGCCCAAAGAACGGATCATTTCAATGGGTGCTTTCGGAACAGGTCTTTTCCTCGCCGGCTATCTGCTCAGGCCTCTCCACGGTTTCAGCAAAATCAATGCCACAGAATCTTACGCTCTCGTAACATCGGGGATTTGTTGCCTTCTTTTACTGGCCTTTTATGTGCTGATGGATGTCTTTAAAATAAGGCGGTGGGCCAGGTTCGTTCAGCCGATCGGCACAAATCCGCTTGTGGCCTATATTCTTCCCGGCATCCTGGGCAGCCTGATCGGTTTCGCTTCATCAGCCCTTCATGTTAATGCAGACCAGTTTTTCTGGCCTCTCAGGGAGCAGGGCGGACTTCCCGGCATGCTTAATGCAGCGGTCATGACCGGCCTGATTCTCCTCGTCACCTGGGCCGTGACCAAGGCCAAAATACTTCTAAAGATTTAACCTCGCCATGGCCGAATTTTTCCAATCCCTCCCAAGCTATCCTTTGAGCGGAGAATTTCTTTCCCTCGGCTCTGCTTTCATCTGGGCGATTGCCATTCTCCTCTTCAGGGTTACCGGACGGACGGTTCACCCGCTCGGGCTGAATCTTTTCAAGAACGCACTCGCTGTTGCCCTCTTTCTCCTCACGATATTTGTTCTGGGAAGCCCGCTCTTTCCGAAAGTTCCCTGGCAGGACTACGGACTCCTGGCGCTGAGCGGAGCCATCGGCCTGGCCCTTTCCGATACGCTCTTTCTTTATTGCCTCAACCTTTTGGGCGCAGGGCTGACGGCCATCGTTGACTGCCTTTACAGCCCCTTCGTCATTCTCTTTTCTATTCTCTTCATCGGTGAACGGATGGGCCTTCGCCAGGGCTGCGGTGTCCTGCTCATCCTCCTGGCGATTCTTCTCATATCCTTGAAAAGAGAGGAAGGAATGCCGGCCCGCCGCAACCTCATCCTGGGAATCGGGCTGGGAGCCCTGGCCATGGTGACGATGGCGGCAGGAATCGTGATGATCAAGCCGTTGCTGGCTCACACGTCGGTTCTCTGGGCCAGCTTCGTGAGGATGAGCGCGGCGACGCTTGTTTTAGCAGCCTTCGTGGGGTTTCACCCGAAAAGGCGGGTTTTTTGCGGTCCGCTGGCTGTGCTTTCCAACTGGCGGGTTATGGTCCCGGCCTCCATCCTGGGCGCTTACATCTCCAATCTCGCCTGGCTGGCCGGAATGAAGCTGACCCGGGCTTCTGTGGCGGCTCCGCTCAACCAGCTCAGCACGATCTTCGTCTTCATCCTGGCGGCCATTTTCCTCAAAGAAAAAGTTACAAGGAGAAAAATGGCTGCGGTCGTCCTGGCTACAGTCGGCGCTTTTCTTGTTTCCTGGCCCTGATCTTAACGGACCTATCGGCCGAGCAGTTTTCCGACTTCCTCGACTGCGCTGGCGGCGTCAGGTGCATATCCCTGTGCGTTGATCTGGTCGGCGTATTCCCGGGTGACAGGAGCGCCGCCGATGATGATGGGCATTTCGAGCCCTTGGGCCCGAATAGTTGCCACAATATTTTTCATCTGGATCATCGTCGTCGTCAGCAAGGCCGAAAGGGCCACGATGTCCGCTCTGTGCTCCTTGGCCGTGGCCGCGAATTTTTCTGCGGACACATCGATGCCCAGGTCAATAATCTTGTATCCTGCTCCCCGGAGCATCATTGCCACCAGGTTTTTGCCGATATCATGCAGGTCGCCCTTAACTGTCCCGATTACGACGGAACCCTTTGGCTGGACCCCATCCCGGACCAACAACGGCTCCAGCTTGGCCATCCCAGCGTTCATCGCACGGGCAGCAACAAGCACCTCGGGAATGAAAACCTCGTTGTTCTTGTACATAATGCCGAGTTTATCCATCCCGGCAATGAGTCCTTCGTTGAGGATTTGAGCAGTTGACATCTTGGAAGCCAGGGCCTGGTCGACAAGCCTTTCCACCTCTTCCTTTTGGCCTTTAAGCAACGCCTCTTGGATATCATTGAACATGAGGACCTCCTCAAACTGCGAATATGTTGTCCCTGGAGCTAACAATATATTCAAAAAAACCGCCGCATTGTCAAGGAAAAAGCAG
>CAZLFV010000054.1:0-1026 GCA_964558915.1 uncultured Eubacteriales bacterium
GCTTAAGCCAATCCTCGTGCTGCGCCGCCGATAGATATCCCAATACCCTCAACCTCCGGAGCATGGCGGCAAAGCTCACGCCGAAATAGCGCTTCAGGTAGAGAGCTTGCTCGTAGGCGAGCTTCCGTCCGTCGAATTCTTTCTCGATCGTCGCCCGGACCTTGGAGGCGGGCATCAGGAAGCAGGCCGCGAACGTCTGGGCGAATTCCTCGCGAGGCCGGGAAAGGGAGACGAATTCATCGCTGAAAACGCCGGGGTCGTCGATGAGAGGGCCTTCGTGGCGGTCCTTGAGGTAATGGCAGTATTCGTGGGCGGCGGTGAAGGCCTGGCGGCCGAGGGTGTCGGCGCTGTTGATCAGGGCAAACGCGGCTTCCTTGTCCTCGAGGAAGATGAAGGCGCCGGAGAGCTTGGAGTCCGCGGGGATGGGAAGGCGGAGGATGCGGCAGCCGTTGAGCTCCGAGAGGGCGAAGACGTCGCGGATGGGCTCGTCGCCGAGACCGAGGCGGCGGCGCTCCTCGTCGGCCAGGCGCTCGGGGGAGATGGAGGAGGATGCTGAGGAGGCGGAGTAGAGGGGCGCGAGAGGGAGGCGGGAGAAGGAGCCTGAGCGGTTGGCGGCGAGGCGCTCGAGGCGGAGGTAGTCGTCACAGTATTTCTTGAAGCGCTGGAGGATGGAGCGGCCGGCTTCGTCGAGCCCTTCGGCGCCCGGGAGCGCGGCGGCGCGGAAGAGCAGGCTGAAAGCGGATTCTTTTTCCTGGAGGAAATAGGCGAAGTCCTTTTTGAGGAACGAGGCGATCTTGTTCAGGGTGGCGAGAGAGGGCGCCCTTTTATCGGCTTCGAGGAGGGAGATGAACTCGGAGGAGAACCCGAGCGCGCGGGCGAAGGCGGCCTGGGAAAGGCCCAGATCGAGGCGGGCTTTTTTGAGTTTCGAGCCGACAACCCCTTGCATCCTTTACTTACGCCCCTGCAGGGGTCTATATAACATTATGTTAGGGAATTGTCAACAAAAGTTTACACTGCGGACAGGGG
>CAZLFV010000054.1:1036-17897 GCA_964558915.1 uncultured Eubacteriales bacterium
TTTTGAGGCGGGCGCCAAGAACGCCATGCATTGATTCGAGCTCCGGTGGCGGTGGTTGTTTCGGTTGCGCAGGCGGAAGCGCAATCGCTTTCGCCGTCCCCTTGGGCCTTATATAACATTATGTTAGGAAATTGTCAACTAATGTTTACGCGGCGGACAGGGGGTTAGGAAAGCGAAGATAGTCCCGAGATCCCACGGTGGGGCACACCTAATAGCCACTTCCAGACAGGAAAGAGAGGGATCTTTGCTCTTGCAAGCGTTTGAGTTCCTTCTTGATTGTAAGTCAGAATTCCGCCCTTTTTAATCCCAAGCTCACGATGTGCTGCGGCCAAGCCGTTTATCTCCCGCTTTTCGCTAACGCGGCCGACCTCCCAACACACCTGCCAGGCTTCTTTTGGCTTGGCCCCCTCCCGAACGATGAAATCGCATTCGCCTTTGCTTTTAAAATACATCACCCGACACCGCTTCCGGACAAGCTCGATGGCGACGATATTCTCGAGGAGACGGCCCCGATTCTCGACGAACGCGCCACCCAGCAGGGAAAAGCCCGTGTCCATGAGATACACCTTTTTCGGGTTCATCATTCGTTTCCGGGGCGAAAAATCGAACTTCTCAATAACAATCAAAAAGAACGCCTCCTCGAGAAAACGCAAATAATCAGCGATGCTCCTCTTGCTGCCGGCGAGCCCATGTCCCTTCAACTGCTTCTCGAAAGCCGAAATAGAGAAGGCTGAGGCGTAAGATTCCAGGAGGTTTTTCATGACAAGATCGAGAAGGTGGCGAGCCCGGATACCATGGCGGTCCAGGATGTCTTTATAAAAGATCGTATCGAAATAGGATTGGAGGAGCCGCCGCTTGCCAGTTTCCCCTTCGATCCCGGCCAGTTCCGGGAATCCGCCACAGCGGAGATACTCGTCGAAGGCCTTGAGGACGATCCCGACTTCCGGCGTTGCCAGAAGAGCAGGAGTCCATTCGATCTTTCGGAAGCGAAGAAATTCGCGAAACGAAAAGGGCAGAATCAGGCAGTCTTCGTAACGGCCTCTGAGTTCCGTTGCGATTTCCGAACTCAGGAGCGTGGCGTTGCTCCCCGTCACCACAATAGAATATTTCCTTGTGTTGTGGAGCGTCCGGACTACCCGGCTCCACGAAGGCAGGCGCTGGATCTCGTCAAAAAACAGGTACCGCGGCGGCTTGCCCGTCATCTGATGGAAAGCGGCCAGCAGCTTTTCCATGTCTTGGGAAGGAAAATCGCTGAGGCGATAATCCTCAAAATCAACAAACAGGATATCATCCCGGCGGGCTTTGCCCGCGCGGAGGAGATCCTCGATCATTTGATAGAGGAAGTACGTTTTGCCGGCGCGGCGAGGGCCGACCACGGCGAGGATCGGCCGGCCAGGGGCAGACAGGTCGGGAAGGGGGCGCTCGCGGGGAGTCAGGATCGGGAGTTCTGGCCCGCGGACCCATTCGGCTATAACTTTTTGAAAGACGTCCGCGCTCATAATTGTTTACCTTAATAAACAATTTAAGGCAAAATTGTTTATTAAGTCAAGCAATAATAAACATTCCGGCATCCTGCAATAGCGAGTTACTATAAGGAAATCGATTTCTGCTCCTTTTTTCCTTTCATAGTAAGCGACCTCTCCTTTTAGCCGGAAACTTTGGAAGATCGAATTTTCAAAAACCTTGCCTTCGTCCAGAGCCATGGCTTTCTCGGCCGCGCTCGCCTTCAAGACGACGACGGGAAATCCTCCGAAGCGGAGATACTCTTCGTATAGGTGCGATATGGATTCGAAAACGGGGCGGGCAATGTCCCTGGGATCCGCAGGGATTTTCAACGCGCTGTCCTTGAAATCCAGGAATTCCCTGAAGGCCAAAGGAAAGAGCTCAAAAAGGTAAGCTATATGTCAATTTATAATTTACATATAGAGCGGGCATGTTGAGCTCTGATATTATTTTAAAACTCAATAAAAGGGACGTTCGGATTAGATTCATTGAATCATTGAGCTGACAAAAAAATTGGAAATAAAATGGGTAAAATGGGGACAGTCTATTTTTTAATTTGTGGGAGCGGGCCGGGAAAAATAGAACCGTCCCCGATTTACGTTCCTTTTACTGAGAATCAAGCATAAGGCAAATCGTCTCTTAAGGTGATAAGGAACTTTAAATTGATTTGGCGTTGCATCTTCTGTAAAATACCCATAGTTGGTCATGCGCAAAAAAAAGGGTAAAGTCATGAGCAGGAAGTTCAATGTTATCATCGAGAAGGACGAGGACGGGAATTTCGTCGGTCTGGTACCCGAGCTCCCCGGCTGCCATACCCAGGCGAGAAGCCTTGATATGCTGCAAGAAAGGATTAAAGAAGCCATCCAGCTCTACCTGGAGGTTGAGAAAGATATCCCCGGAAATCTCCAATTTGTGGGAATCCAGCAGATCGAAGTCTCCTTCTGATGAAGCTCCAGGCGCTGCCTAACAAGAAAGTCATCTCCATACTGAAACAACTTGGTTTTAATAAAATCCGGCAACGCGGCAGTCATGTCTTTTTTAGACATCCCGACGGCCGGACGACTATTGTGCCGATTCACAAGGGGGAAGATATCGGAAAGGGCTTGCTCCTGGAGATCATCAAAGATACAAAACTAACAAAAGAAGAATTTCTTAAGTAAAATGGGGACGGTTCTATTTTTCCCCGCCCGCCCGGAATAGAAAAAAAAAAAATAGAACCGTCCCCATTTACAGGTGGCGCTGCTATAACAAGGCTTTAATAAAAAAGAAGGCCATGATTCCTGAGACGACGAGTTTTGAAATCAAGGCGACGAAGACGCCCAGGAAAACTCCCCAGCCGGCCCTCATCGCCTCGGCATTCTTTTTCCCGGCCGTTAGTTCACCGACCACCGCGCCAATAAAGGCGCCGATGATCATGCCAAAGGGCGGGAAGAAGAGGACGCCGATGACCATGCCGAGGAACGCTCCCCAGAAACCCCGCTTGGTCGAGCCGTATTTTCTGGCTCCAGCTATCGGAAGGACATAGTCCAGGATCATCGTCAGAAGCGTCAAAGCGGCCATGACGATCAAGAATGCGGGGCTGAAGGTGTCCCATCCTTTGGCTAGGCAAAGGAAGATCAAGCCGAGGAAATTGAAGGGAGGCCCGGCCAGCCAAGGAAGAAAACAGCCTGCCAGCCCGACGATCTGGAGGAGCGCGCCGATGACGATGAGAACGGGAAATTAGGGACGGTTCTATTTTTTGCGATTTCACGCGAGCGGGCAGCCAAAAAAAATAGAACCGTCCCCAATTTCCCAATTTATGCTTATGCGGCGGCTTGACAATGGTAATACTTCGGTAATATTATTGGAATACTGATAAAGGCAGGTCATGACCATGAGAAAATCCGCCAAATTCGCCGTCAGTCTTCCATGGGAGGAGTTTAAGGAATTGGAGATTATTCGCAAAAAAGCCGGGTTGAGCCGCAGCGGCTTTCTTTTGGCGACGTTCCGCGCCTGGAAGGAAGCGCGCGAAAGGGAACGATTGGTGCGGGCATACGAAAACGCGTATCGCCAGAAGCCCGAGGACGCTTCCGTCGCAGAGGCCATGGCAGACACTGCGGCCGAGTCCATGCCGGAAGAGGACTGGACTTGAGAAAAGGCGAGGTCTGGTGGGCCAGGCTGAAGCCGCCGGCCGGACGAAGGCCCGTTGTCCTCCTCAGCCGGGACGAAGCCTATCCCGTGCGGACGGCCGTCACAGTGGCGCCGGTGACAACGACCATCCGCGGAATCGCCGTCGAGGTTTCGCTC
This sequence comes from uncultured Eubacteriales bacterium, assembly GCA_964558915.1. Lineage (GTDB taxonomy): Bacteria > Acidobacteriota > Aminicenantia > Aminicenantales > UBA8522 > CAZKEW01. The sequence continues at coordinate 4,826 of CAZLFV010000054.1, forward strand.
GGACTCGAAGACGGGCTCCCCAGGCCGTGCGCCGTGAATTGCGATTCGTTGCTCACCATTCCGAAGGCCTATCTCGAATCAAGAATCGCGCGGCTCTCAGAGCGGAAAATGAAAGAGATCCATAAGGCCATCCGCTTCGCCCTGGATATGGACTGACCTCTTTTTCTATGAAGTTGACAATTGGGGACGGTTCTATTTATTCCATCTCAGGCGGGGCGAAAAAACAGAACCGTCCCCTTTTTTATTCCCACCTGAATAGGCGGGCGGAGAGGACGAGGCCCGCGAGAAGGACTACGCTAAGGACGGCCGCCTCGGTGAGATGTTTGCCCCAGCTCGCGCCAGCCCAGAGTCCGCGCATCAGGGTCACGACATGGGTCAGGGGAATAAAGCGGGAGATGTTCCGAACCGATTGAGGCAGCACTTCCAGAGGAATGGCCGAGCCGCTGAGAAACATCATCGGAAAAGCGGCGATCATGCCGATGGCTTGGGCGACGCGGGCTGTGGGCGCGACCCCGGCGATAAGGTAGCCCAGGGCGAAAAACGCAAGGCTCCCCAGGGTGAACCCCGCCCAGACGGACAGGACATTCCCCTGGAATTTCATTCCATAGACCCCCTTGCCCACGGCGACTAGGGCAATGACGCCGGCCATAGTCATGACGTAGTATGAACCGATATTCGAAACGATGTAGGCGGCCGGCCGTAGCGGGGTAATTCGGAAACGGCGCAGGACGCCGGCTTCTCGATTGGCCGAGGTTGCGATGGGGATGCCCATGAACCCGACCGAGATGATGATAAGGGCGATATACGACGGGACGGACACGTCGACCATGCCCCGACCGCCAAAAAAGGGAGTCGGTTTGTTCCCGTAGATCGTGCCGAAGAGGAGGAGAAGCATCGGGGCGAAGACGATGGTGAAGAACGTGGCCGCTGGCTCACGGAGATACAGTTTCACCTCCACAAGGATGAGCTTCCAGAGGCCGCGCATGAATCTCTCCCTCCTAATCCCTCATTTCCTTGCCGGTCAAAGAAAGGAAAACATCCTCGAGGCTCGGTTGCTCTGTCCGAAGGTCGCGGAAACGGGTTTTCGCCGCCGCCAGGGCCATGACGACCCGGACGACGAGCTCGTCACCGCGGCCGAAGACGATGACCCGGCCCCCTGTTTGTTCCACCCGCGAAACGCCGGGGATCGTCCGGAAAGAGTCAAGCTCGAGCGGGCCGTCCGCGGCAAAGACGACACGGTTCTCCGCCTCGAGCGAGGCGACGAGATTCTGCGGCGTGTCGAGGGCGACGATTTTTCCGTGATCCATTATGGCCACGCGGTCGCACAATAGCTCCGCTTCTTCCATGTAATGGGTCGTCAGGAAGACCGTCTTGCCCCGGTTGCGGATGCGCTTGACAAGGTCCCACATCGCCCGGCGGGCCTGTGGGTCGAGGCCAGACGTGAGCTCATCCAGGAAAACAATCTCAGGGTCGTTGACCAGAGCCAGGGCAATGAAGAGCCGCTGTTTTTGTCCGCCGGAAAGCTTGGCGAACGGGGCACCCGCCTTATCTGTCAGGCCGAGCTCATCAAGGATCGGACGCCACTCCAGGGCTTGCCGGTAAAATGCGGAGAATAGATCCAGGGCCTCCCGCACTTTGAGGCGGTCCGGGAGCGAGCTCTGCTGCAGTTGGACGCCGATCCTTTCCCGCAATTCATAGCCCTGCCGCTGCGGGTCAAGGTTGAGGACCATCGCCTGTCCATCGCTGGGCCGCCGGAGTCCCTCCAGGCATTCGATCGTCGTCGTTTTGCCCGCTCCGTTCGGGCCGACCATCCCGAATATCTCTCCGCGGCGCACCTCGAACGACACGCCGTCCACGGCCCGAAGGTCTCCGTAGCACTTACGCAGGTTGTCAAGCACAATGACGTTCATTCGACCCGTTCATTTTAGCATATTTATTGGGAATGGGGACGGAACCAAGAAGACCTGACCACCATTCGCGAGCTCATGGCGACCGGGAAAGTGGCGCCGGTCATCGACAGGCGCTATAAGTTGAGTGAGGTCCCCGAGGCGATGAGGTATCTGGAAAAAGGCCACGCTCGAGGAAAAGTAGTGATAACTTTGGAATAAAACTCGCTCGTATCCTCATAGTGACACCATTCTAACCCAACTAGAGGTGTCACTAATCTATCTGAACGAGGGCATACAAATGAGGCGGCTGACACCAGGTCAGGTGTCAATTATTAAAAAATCCGGTTCGCCCTGGATATGGACTGACCTTTCCCGTTTTTTTATCTTCTAGTGCGTTAAGCGCCAGGAAATACCCTCCACTACCTCCATTATTCCAATAAGGAGAGCAAGGGACCCAATGACTACGGCCAATATTACAGCAAATGAGCGATCTTTGAACTTAATCAGGCTGACCAGCCCGGTAACGAAAGCGGCAATTCCGGCGACCCCAGCGCCAAGTCCCACTATGCGGGCCGGCGCGGTCCCTGGTCGCCATCGGCCAAAGATAAGCGCCACAATAAGCACAACGAAAACGACCAACAATGCACCTGCCCATTTTCCAAGTTTTGTTTTCGGCATCATTTTCCTCCCCAATTTCACAATCCTGCCTTTGTAAGCAAGCATAAGGAGCACCCCAGGAAATGTCAAGGACGGAGAAAATTGGGAAAAAATAGAACCGTCCCCAAAAGTGAACTATTTCCCAGATTTTTCGTAATCTATAAGAGAGAGTTTTATTATCTAAGAGGGTGAAGCCATGAAGAAAAAGAAAATCATCATTCCGATTATCTTCGTCCTGGTCGTAGTCGCCGTTGTCTTTGTTCTTGTCTCCGGCCGGAAAAAGAAGGGCAATGACCTGAAATTCGTCCCGGCCAAGCTGGGCGATATCGCCGAACGGGCCCTGGCCGTGGGCACCCTCGAGCCCGAACAGGAAATCAAGATCAAATCGACCATACCGGGCATCGTCTCCGAAGTGCTGTTTAAAGTCGGTGATACCGTCGCCAAGGACAGCCCCCTATTCAAGATCTCGCCCAACCCCACCCCTCTTGAATACGTCGAAACCCGCCGCAACATGGAAGTGGCCGAAGTGACCCTGGCGAGGATCCAGAGCGAACGGGACCGGAATGAAAAATTATACAAATCAGAGCTCATCTCCCAGTCTCAGATGGACTCCCTGGAGGCGGAGTACAACGAGGCGCGGCTCCGCCACCGCGTGGCCGAGGAGAGGTTCGAACTCCTGGAAAAGGGCCGGATCCGAATGTCCAACCGCAACATCGACTCGATCATCAAGGCCCCCATCTCCGGCATCATGCTCTCGCTCAGCGCCCACGAGGGCGACCCAGTCGTCCCGCTGACCAATTACCAGCCCGGAACCGACCTTTGCTCCATGGCCGACATGAAAAATATTCTATTCAAGGGAACCGTCGACGAGATTGACGTCGGAAAAATCGTGCCGGGCATGGAGGCCGAGATTCAGATCGGGGCCAATTCGGAAAAGAAAATCCACGGAAAGCTCCAACGCATCTTCCCCAAGGCGAGAAAGGAAGGGAATGCCACTCTGTTCGATGTGGAGATCGTTCTCGGCGAGGCGCCCGGGATCATCCTCCGGGCTGGATATTCGGCCACGGCCTACGTCGTTATACAAGAACACAAAGGTGTCCTCATCATCCCCGAGCGGCTGGTCCTTTCGGAGGGCGATAAGCGCTCTGTCGAAATCAAGAAAAGCGAGATTATCAGCAAAGTCGAAGTCAAGACTGGTCTCTCGGACGGCCTGAATATCGAAATCCTGGAGGGTCTCAAGGAAGGCGACCTCGTGGTCGAACGGCCGCCTCGGGAAATCGAATGATCTTCACCTTCTTTCGCAACCTCTTCCGGGACCTGAGGCGTCAGCCCCTCCGCACTGCGATGACGCTTTCGGGTGTCGGCTGGGGGACTTTCGCCGTCGTGCTCCTGCTCGCTTTCGGCTCAGCCGTCGGCCGGCAAAGTATGAAAGAATTCCGCGGCGTCGGACAGGGCTTTGTTATCGCCTTCCCGGCGAGCACGACTTTGCCTTATCAGGGTCTTCCCAAGGGCCGCCTCGTCCGGCTGACTCCGGAGCAGGTCATCCTGACTGGCCAGAAGGTGCCTGGAATTAGGAGGATGGCCTTCGAGTTCACCTCCACCCGGCGCATCCGCTACAGCCGGGAAGATGTCCTCAACACGGTGCGCGGACTGACGGTCGAATACGGAGACATCCGCAACATCATCGCCGGCCAAGGCCGCTACCTCAACGACACCGACATCGCCCTCAAGCGCCGTGTCTGCGTGCTCGGCAACACCGTCACCGAAAACCTGTTCCACAAAGAGGAGGCCGTGAGCCGGACCATCTTCATCGAGGGGCTTCCCTTCACCGTCGTGGGGGTGATGAAGAAAAAGATCCAGACGTCTAACTTCAGCGGCCAACGTGACGAGCACTGCGTTTTCATTCCCTGGACGACTTACTCGGCGCTTTTCGGCGATAAGTACGTCTCGAGCTTCATCTTCCAGCCCGAAAACCCGGCGGCCTCCAAACGGATCATTCGCCTGGTGCGGGAGGACCTGGGAAACCGGGCCGGGTTCTCGCCCGACGACAAGGACGCCCTGTTCGTCTGGGACTGGACCGAATTTGAAAAATCCTTTTCGATTTTCTTTCTGGCCTTCAATATCTTTCTCGGCGTCATCGGCTCATTCACCCTGTTGGTCGGGGGAGTGGGTGTGGCTTCCATCATGCTCGTGGTCGTCGAGGAGCGAACCAAGGAAATCGGGATCAAGCTTGCCGTGGGCGCAAAGCGGAGGCATGTCCTCTGGCAGTTTTTCGCCGAGTCCCTGGCGATCGTCCTCTTCGGAGGCGGCCTGGGTTTCCTTTTCGCCGCCCTGGTCTTGCGAGTCATCCCGATCGAGAAAATCAAGGAGTACGTCGGAATCCCTGAAATAAATCCCGCGGTTGGCGTGGCCACGATCCTGATCCTTCTCACCATCGGAATCATATCGGGCCTGATGCCCGCCCGGAGGGCCGCTTCTACGAATCCCATCGAAGCTTTGAGGAAATAGGCGATGCGCGTCCCGCTTCTCCGTTACTTTGCAAGAGAGTTTCGCAAGCGGAAAAAGAAAACCGCCCTGATCACGTTCGCCATCACCTGGGGGACTCTCTCCATCCTTCTTCTGATGTCGTTCGGCCGCGGCCTCAGCAACTCCTTCCGCCTCAGCTTCAAAGGCCTGGGCGACAACCTCATCATGATCTACCGCGGCCAGACCTCCAAGGATTATCATGGGCTTCCCAAGGGGCGCCGCATCATGATCTATCCCGGAGACATCGCCCTCCTTCGCGCGCTGATCCCGGAGATTGAGCTGATTGCGCCAGAGTCCAACAACTTCTACACCATCACCGGAGGAGGCCGCGAAACCAACCGCAACGTCTGCGGCGTCGGACCGTCGTTCGGAGTGATGCGCTCCATGATCGCGGAAAGCGGCGGGCGGTTTTTCAATGAGGAAGACGAGCGAGGCGCGCGCCGGGTGGCCTTCATCGGCTGGAATATGGCCGCTAACCTTTTTCCTGGGGAGAATCCCGTCGGCCGGACCATCATCATCGACCGGGTGCCCTTCACGGTAATCGGTGTGATGAAGAAAAAGCTCCAGAGCTCTTCCTACCAGGGCTTTGACGCCGACCACGCCTATATTCCTCATTCCACTTTTTCCCGTATTGACGATCAGCTTTACCTCGACCGCATTCATATCCAGCCGAAGCGGCGCGAGGACAACCAGCTTGTGGAGCGTCGCATCCGCGAGATCCTCGGCCGCAAATACCGCTTCGATCCCAAAGACGACTATGCCCTGGGGATCTGGAACACCATCGAGCAGGCAGAAGTCGCAGGGAAGGTGTTCAAAGGTATCGAGATCTTCCTGGCCGTCATCGGAGCCCTGACCCTGCTCATCGGCTCTGTCGGTGTCACCAACCTGATGTACGCCCTGGTCAAAGAACGGACGCGCGAGATCGGAGTCAAAATGGCCCTGGGAGCCAGACGCCGCCATATCATCCTTCAATTCCTGCTCGAAACATTGTTCATTTTTTCCAAAGGGACTTTCTGGGGAACAGCCATTGCCTACGCAATCGTCCGTCTGACACGGCTTGTTCCCGTCAGCTATGAAATTACCGGCATTCAGACTTACCTGCTGCGGCCGATCTTCTCCCTCGACATCCTGATCATCTTCCTGGCCATCCTGGGGACACTCGTTTTCTTGTCGGGGATCTTCCCGGCCGCCCGGGCGTCGCGCCTGAATCCGGTCGAGGCACTCCGGTATGAATAGGAGACAGCGATGATCGAGATGAAGAATATCAACAAAGTCTACAAGATGGGAGAGGTCTCACTCGAGGCCCTGAAGGAGGTTTCCCTCATGATCGGACCCGGCGAGTTCATCTCGATCATGGGACCTTCGGGGTCGGGGAAATCGACGCTGCTCAACATCATCGGCTGCCTGGACACGCCGACGAGCGGTTCGTACTTTTTCGAAGAGAGGAACGTGGCCGGCCTCAACCTCGACCAGCTTTCGACGATCCGGAATCGGAAGATCGGGTTTGTCTTCCAGAATTTTAACCTGCTCCCGTACGCCACAACCTACGAGAATGTGGAGCTGCCCATGCTTTTCAACGGCAAACCGGGGAAAAAGAGGCGGGAGCGCGTCCTCGAGCTCCTCGAAATGGTCGGCCTCGTCGACCGGCAGCTCCACCGCCCTAGCGAGCTGTCGGGAGGCGAGCAACAGCGCGCGGCCATCGCCAGGGCTCTGGCGAACGACCCGTCCATGATCCTGGCTGACGAACCGACGGGCAATCTCGACTCGAAAACCGGACAGGAGATTATGGGCCTCTTTGTCAAGCTGCAGCAGCAGGGGCGGACGATCCTGATGGTCACCCACGACACCAATATCGCCTCCTACAGCCAGCGGACGATCAACCTGTTGGACGGCCGCATCATCTGAGCTTCAAAATCAATTGACTGAGAATCAGGGGCGCAGGGATGCGTCTTTTGAAATAGTTGAAGACTTGACAAAAATGCATTTAAATATTAGAATGCATTTAAATATTTAAATCTGCGAGGCCGAATCGATGAGAACAACGGTCGAATTATCGGACGATCTGATCGCCGCACTTCACGCGATCGCGGTAAGAAAGGGATATCGGGGGTATTCCAGGGTCATGGAAGAAGCCGTCAAGCATTACCTTCACGAACATGAGAAAAAAGAGTTGTCTCTGAGCGTCCTGATGAAAATGAGAGGAAGCTGGAACGCCGAGGAAGCTGCGCAGACAAAGAAGAGGCTTGAGGAGATCCGGAAAAATTGGCGCGTTTAGTGATCGCGGACACAGATGTCGTGGTCGATTTCTTTACGGACACTCCTCCCCTTTCCCAGGCTGTGGCCGACCTGATAAAGGAAGGACACCTGGCAGTCACGGCGATAACGGTTTTTGAACTGTATGCGGGGGTGAGCGGAGCCACGAGGCTGAAGCAGGTTGAGACCTTTTGTGAAGGCGTGCCTGTTTTCACGCTGGACCTGCTGGCCGCCGCCTATGCAGGTAAGATCTATACGGATCTGAAATCGACAGGGAAGACTGTCGGCAACCAGGACATTTTGATCGCCGGGATCTGCCTGGCCAACCGCCTGCCGCTCCTCACCAGGAACAAAGCCCATTTCGCTCCCATCAAGGGGCTAGTTATATTTTGAGAAACAAATAAAACATAGCCGTCCCAATTTTTCGCTCCATTGTTCGCTCCTTGACTTCGCCTGAACCGTAATTTAATCTTTCAGCAAGAGGAAGCGATACATGCGAAAGATCGGACTGGCAATCGCTGCCTTTGCAGCCGTGCTCGGTACAGCCGGCTACTTGGTCGGCAGAGCCGAATCCCCAAAGCAACCGCGCCTTATCTCTCACGTTCGGCTGTCCGCCATCTATAGCGTAAAAGCACGCCCGCCCTATGCATACGCGCTCGAGTACGGCCTCTTGCACGTGCTCGATGTAAGCAAACCGAAACATGTTCGCAAAGTGTCGGAACTGCCGTTCAAGTTAGGGAGGTCGCGCATCTCGATCTACCGGCATTTTCTTTTTTTCTACGGTTTTGGAACCCCGCTTGGACTGGCGGATATCTCACAACCGGAAAAGCCTCGCTGGGTAGCGGAATTCCCGGAACTGGGCGGAATCCTCACTAGCGGAATGGAGATCAGCGGCGAAACGCTCTACGCCGTGAGTATTGCCGGTTGGGAATTCCTCAAAACTGGAGCGCCGGTCAGCCTTCAAATCATAGATATTCATAACCCCCGTCGCCCTGCTCGCCTCGCTACGATGGATATCGATGTGACGCTTCGCCATGTCGAAGGGGTAAACGTCGCCGCCGCCGGGAATCGCCTTTACCTGCTGGTCCGGAATGCCCGGCAGGAGAAGAGCCGAAGCGAAGTTATCAGAATAAATGTGGCCGACCGCTCACACCCGTTCATCGAGCGCCGGGACCTGCTGCCTCAAGGCAAAAACTTCAAAACGATTCGCGTGCTCGGGAACACGATGTACGTCTTGGAGATGGCGCCCCAACACGGCCTCGCCCTTTTTCGGCTCAACGAAGATGCTGCCCCGACCCCGATAGGCGAAATCACAGATCCGTCGCTGCGGTGGGGCATGGAGCTCGTGATTAACCAAAATTATGTGTATGCCACTTTCAAGAGTGCCGGGGCTAACGTGGTAACGTTCGATGTCTCCAACCCGGCTCAACCCCGGATCGTTGACAAGTACTCGATTGAGGGTTTCGGAGCCGCAGGTCTGGGCATGGATATGGTTGATGGCAGGCTGTATGTTGCCGGAGATTGGGCACCCCTGCCTATTTTCGATGTCTCACGCGGACTTCCACGGGAGATCGGCCTTTGGGAGTATCGGGGCGGGTGGGCTATGGATCTCGCCGTGAAAGGTTCGGAACTTTACGTCGCCAATTGGGGAGGCGGTCTTGTGGCGTATGATGTCCATGATCCTTCCGCGCCCAGTCTGAGATGGCGGCATGACCCCCCGCGATGGGCCGAAACCTGGCAGGACCTCACCTTGCCGAGAGTGTGGGGTGCGGACTTGCTACTCGGCTTTGGCACCCGGCCTGCAGAACTTCTGGATGTGCGTGGCCGCAAGCCAAAGCTCGTCGCGAGCTATCAGCCGGCCGGGCAGGTTAGCGCATTGGCTGTTTGCAGTGAATATGCTTATTTCGGGTTGACGGCTGCCCCTAGTGACTCCAATCTCAAGGGAGAGGCGGGCGCAGGCGGCATCGATGTGGTGCGGCGACAGGAAGAGATACTGAATTTGGTTGCGCGAGTGAAGCTGCCGGCAGGTGTCGCAGAGCTGGTTGCAGGAGATGGCCGAGTTGTCACCGTTACAAAAGCCGGGGAAATCTTAACGTTCGACGCAAGAGATCCGGCAGCGTTGCGCCAGACGGGTCAGCTTCGGATTGGGGAGGCCGCCAAGGCGACCCGGCTTGCTGTAGCAGGAAATTATGCTTTTGTCTTGGCTCAAACTGAGACGGGGGCCAATCTGTATATCATTGACCTCGCCGGCCAAGGTCTTCGTATCGCATACCAGCGCTACTTCGAGGACGGAGGGGAATCAGCCGCTTTGGCGGTGAGTGATAAGTATCTGGCTCTTTACGCAGGCCAGTTGAAAGTGCTCGATATCTCTAATCCTGCCGCGCCGGTTCTGGTCACGGAACAGCAGCTTGAGTCGCTCGGGGAGCCGCCGGCGCTGGCTATTGACACTGGGCATCTCTACGTGTCAGACGGCGAGGCTGGGATATGGATTTACGACCTTCCATCTTTGCTTTGATAAAAAATCGGTTTATTCGCCGATGATTTCGTTGAGCCCGTCAATGACCTGGGAAAGCTCCTCTGAAGTCATGCGGGCAATTCTTTTGCCGATGCGCTCCGTGGCCAGAGTCCGAATCTGGCTGATTTTGACCCAGGACCGTTTGGGGAGCCCCTCGGTTGCGATTTCCATGGTCAACGGAAATCCTGCCTGTTGAGGCTGACTGGTGATGGCCATGACAATAACGGTCCCGGAACGCTCATTGAACACGTCGTGACTCAGGACGAGGACAGGACGCCGACCAGCTTGCTCATGACCCCTTCCCGGGCTGAAGTTCGCCCAGCGGACTTCCCCTCTTAATATTCGGGCCACCGGAAAAACTCCTCGGAAAAACCTTCCTCGGCAATTTCTTTTTCATTGGCGGGGTCGAGCTTGCTGCATTCCCGGGCCAGGCGGATTCTGTCGAGCCGGTCGAGTTTCTCGGTCAGGGCGGCCTCGATGGCCTGGCTGCGGTTGGGGAATGTTCTGTTCTGCACCAGTCGATCCAGCCGTTCGAGTGTCTGGTCGCCAATAGAAATCGCGATCTTGGCCTTGGGCATGATGCACTCCTTAGTATGACAATAAGTCATACCAGCCTAAATGTCAAGGCCTTTTGCTTTCATGCTTGATGGCGATCCCATATATCTGCAGACGGATTTCTGAAGTGGGTTATCCCAGCTTCCCCAGAAAGACTTGAGAGACTATTGCTTTTCCTCGACCTCGATGGGGATGACGACGTCCTCGCCCCAGATGTACTTGGCGAACCACTGCCAGTTATGCCACATAGCGGCGACCCGCTCCTTGGGTTTCGAGATCCCGTGGCCAAAATCTTTGTAAACGATGAGCTTCGTCGGGACGCCCATATCCTGGAGTCCCTGGAAGAGCTCATAAGCGTTGGGGATGGGAACGCGGCGGTCTAACTCGCCGTGCTGAATCAGCGTGGGAGTGCGCGCCTTCTTGATGTTCGTCATCGGGGAAGTCTTGCGGTAGATCTCTATATCGTCCCAGGGCGTGGTCAAAAGATATTGCCGGGTGAAGCGGTGGATGTCAGTATTGACGTAATAGGTGACCCAGTTGGAGATCCCGGCCCCGACCGATATCGCTTTGAACTTGGTGGAATTTGTGGCCAGGAAAGCGGAGATGTAGCCGCCCTGGCTCCAGCCCATAGCGCCGACGCGCTCGGGGTCAACCATGCCTTTAGCGATGAGATAATCGACCCCCGACTCCACGTCCCACATGTCGCCCACACCCAGGTTGCGGACATTCAGGGAGCGGAATTTTTCGCCGTAGCCGGCCGAACCCCGGTAATTCGGGTCCAATATCAGCGCGCCCTTGTTCAACCACTGGAGTGTGGGGTAGACGGAGAAATCAACCAGCGCGGGCCGCGATGTGGCCGTTGGTCCGCCGTGAATAATGACGAGGAGCGGATACTTCCGGCCAGGTTCGAATCCGTCGGGCTTCCAGAGGACGCCTTCGATCGGAGTGCCGTCTTTGCTATTCCACTCGATGACCTCGCGGGTACCGGTTTTCCATCCGGCGACCTGGTCCGTCATATTGGTGATGGGTTGAGGCTTCCCCGAACCGAGGGTCGCGCGGTAGATTTCGATGAGGGTTGTCCGATCCTGACCGGCAAAGGCGATGGTGCTGCCGTCGTCGGCGAAGCTCACGCCGTAAATGTTTTCGGGCGTCGAGGCAACCCTGGCAAAATTTCCGGTCGCCGGGTCGAGGAGATAGAGCCGAATGAAAACCTTTTCGGAACCGCCAAAGGCAATGCCGGCCTTTGTCCATTTGTGCATGTACGCGTCCTCATCGAAGGCGGAAGTCAGAACTGTAATCGGTCCTCCCCCGGCAGGGACCTTGGCCAGCTTATTGTTGATATAGGATCTGTCGTCTCCCATTCGGGTGGAAAAGGCGATCCATTGGCCGTCGGGCGACCATTTGGGCCCGCCGTCATAAGCCGGCTGGGTGACGAGCGGAGTGATCGCCCCGGATTCCACGTCCAGGATGGAAATATCTGATTTCGAGTACATGGTATTGACCAGGGGGTCGGGGCGATGGTCAAAGGCGATTTTCTTGCTGTCGGGTGACCAGGCGAAACCGCCGACAGTGAAGTCCGTGCCCGAGGTGAGGCGCTTGGCCTCCGGGGTCTGGCCAGGTTTGACATCAACAAGCCAGAGATGGGTCATCCGGTATTCGGCGTCCTCGACCTGGAACCTACCGTATTGTTTCTCACGGGCCTTGGACTCTTTACTCTCCGGCTCCGTTGAAGTGAAAGCGATCTGCTTGCTCGTGGGCGCCCAGGCATAGGACTCGACGCCCTCCTTGTGGTTGGTCAGCTTGAAGGCCTCGCCGCCGGCTGAGTTCATAAGGTAGATCTGGCGGGATTTGCCGTCGCGATTGGCGATGAAGGCGATCCAGCGGCCGTCGGGAGACCAGGACGGCGAAGTGCTGCTTTCGTCGGCCGTTTGGGTGAGCTGGAATGGGGCGGCGCCGTCGCGGCTGAGCCAGATCTCGGTATCGAACCGGTTCTTTTCCCAATCGGCCTGGCGCACGGTGAAAAGGATGTCCTTTCCGCTGGGTGAAATGACTGGATTTCCGATGAATTTAAGACCCTGAACGTCCTTGAAGGCCGGCCCGGGGATTTGAGGGACAGGGGCGGCGGGCTGAGCCGGCTCGGCCGGCTTCGGCGGTTCGGTAGGCCTTACCTGCGCGAACCCGATGAGCGTTAGAGCAGCAATAAGAAAAATAGTGCAACAAAGTTTTTTCATAGTTATCCTCCGAGAGTCGGTTATTATCACAAACTATTTGGGGACACAATATCAATTTCCTTTTTATTTGTGGGAATTCTGAAAATAATATTGTGTTCCAGATTCTTTATTTGGCTAGCTTCTTATAGACTTCTTTTCGGTGTCTAACGGCTTCAATCCAGATGTTCTTGTCTCTATCAATAAAATAAATGATTCTATAGGCTCCGACCCGCAACGAGAATTCCCCTTCAAGATCGCCAAGGAGCTTCTTTCCGGAAAGAGGATTTGAATATATTTCCCTTACTGCTGCCTCGACCTTGGGTTTGGTCACTTATTTGCCAGACGGACAAGCAGCCAGCACTTGAGGGATTGGCCTATATCGGGCTGTCTGTCGAAATCCTGCATTCCTCTCCCGCCGCCTCCGGGAGGGCCGCCTCCTCTGGGCATACCGCCCATGCCGCCTCCCC
>CAZLFV010000055.1:0-17591 GCA_964558915.1 uncultured Eubacteriales bacterium
GCGCTGATTTTTCGAACCGAGGCGACATCCGCGACCAGGACGGGCAACGCTTTGAGGGCCTGCCTTTGCTTGAGTTCGAAGATCCTTTTGATAGCCGACGGCGAGTAGCAATCGGCGCCAAGACCATAGAATGTGTCCGTAGGATAGACGATAACTCCTCCCCCGGCAAGAACGCCGGCGATCATCCGGATCTCGGCGGCTCCGACTTTTTTCGGCGTTATGGCAATTATTTGTGTTTTCAACGCCACTCCGTCAGGGCTTAAACCTCGGCCAAATGCTAGCGGGAGAGGGCCAAAAAGTCAATTCGGCCTGACCTAGGAAAGCAGCTCCTTTTTCGTGAGATTGAGGCGGTTATCTGGAGAGCGTGACACCGCGCAAGCCTTGGGCTGGGCGCAAATTCGCGTGCCTTCGAGCCCACGCCCCCGAGCCTAATCGGGGGCGAACAGCGACAGGACACTATTCCAGAACAAAATACCCACGCAACAAGAGATGCGTGCTCAGGTCAGGGCAAAAAAGCGACAATTGACCTTTTTTGGACACAGAGGGCTCCGGGGGGTTCCCCAGAGGACACTCTTCAGATATTTGGCATGGAACTTGCTCTAAAGCTGTGCGGAGGAGAAAGGAAATGAGAAAAGGCGTCGGATTAATAGCTATCCTGGTGCTTTTGCTTCCGGGTTTAGGATTTTCGGGGAGTGTATCTTTTCGTCTCGGGTATTTTGTCCCGAACGCCAAGAGCGACCTTTGGGAAGTCGAATTCGAGAACATGACCTTCACCAGGTCTGATTTCCAGTCTGCGGTCCTTGGGCTTTCTTACGAACACTTCCTGAGCAGAGAGCTCAGTCTGGTCATCGGGGTCGACGCCTTCAGCCGAACTCGGCCGGGAATCTACCGAGATTTTGTGGGGTACAGTTTTGAAGAAGGTGATTTCGCTTACCCGGCCGACTATGAAGGCGATTTCGCCATCAGCCATGATTTTGGGGTCTCGTTCACGCCGATTCAGGTTTCTTTGAAATTAACGCCGTTCAGCCGGAGGTCCAGCATAATCCCCTATATCGGAGGCGGGGTCTCAATGTACTTCTGGAGCGTCAAACTGTGGGGCAACATTATCGACTTTGAAGATGTCTGGATAGATGAGACAGAGAATATAGATATCTACGCCGTTAAACCTGCAAATGTAAGGGAAGACTACCAGATCACTTTTGGATTCCAGGGTTTCGCTGGCATTATGATCCCGTTTGCCAGGCGCGCCGCCCTAGAGGCCGAATTCAAGTATTGGTACGGTAAAGGAAACCTCGATCTTTTTGAGGGCTTCCAAGACTTTGACCTGAGTGGCTACCAGATCTCTCTGGGGATAAACTACTGGTTTTAGTCCGGGAAAGCCTGCCGCTGCTCACGCAGGACCGTATTTGCGGATCATTTCCTGATATCTTCGAGCTTCGTTTTCGTTCCCCCTCTTGGCAAATCCCTGAGCCAGCACGCGGCACTTCTTTATGATCTCTGCTTTGACGAGCTTCTCCTGCCAGGGAGCCAAACCGCGGCCCAGTGCTCCTTCTAGAGCCTTAACCCGAAATCGGTCCATCGCCCAATAGCAATGGGAAAGCTGGTCAGCGTGCCCGCCTCGCTTGATGATGAGGGGAGCCGGGATCAAATAGACTGGGTATTTTTGAGCTATCCGAATCCCCAGGTCGTAGTCTTCGCAGACTGGGAGCGTTTCATCGAACGCGCCGATGGCGTCGAAAATTTCCCTTCGAAAAAGGCAGGATGATAGGCTCAAGAGACAGAGTGGCAGGACCTTGTCGAATATCCAGCCGGAATATTTTTGATGTTTTTTGCCCGGATTGAGGCGGACGTCCCGGCGGACCCAAACCTCTTCGGTATAACAGACCTTGGCTTCGGGAAAGGCTTGGAGAAAGCTCACCTGAGTCCCAATTTTTTCTCTCTTCCAGAGATCGTCCGAATCCAGGAAGGCGATCAAGTCCCCGCGCGCGAGTTTCAAACCCAAGTTGCGGGCCGCACTGACGCCCCGGTGGGGCTGATGATGATAGGCCACCCGGTCAGCAAAAGACGCAATGACCTCTTTGCTATCGTCGCTGGAGCCATCGTCGATGACTAAAAGCTCGAAAGCATGTCCTGGCCCTGGCCGTCGAAAAAAATCCTGCTCCAACACCGAGGCGACGGCTTCTCTCAAGAAAGAAGAGCGGTTGTACGTCGGGATAATGACCGAGACCATCAGTCAGGCAACCGGAAAACCAGGCCGTTCATCACGGACGCTGGCCTCGCACTTCTCTGGCAATCTTGATCGTTCCATCCTGGGAGAAGGACAGCTTAAAAGGCCCCCAACTCGAGGACGCTGCGGCTTCTCCAGTAAACTGATATCCAGCGGAATCCTGGTTGAAGACAGCAAAGAGCTCTTTGCCGGCTTCAAAAAAATCCAAAATTGCCGGGATGGCAAAGGTTTTTTCGGCCTGGGCCTCGATCTTGTTTTCTCCCGGCAAAACACCCTCAAGGACCTTTTTCCCGCCTAGGAAGACCTGATAGTTCAGGCTATTGAGAACTACTTCAAAAGCATTCGGATTTCTGCAGATGAAAGTAAAGACGAAATCGGCTCCGCCCACGGTGAGGTTTTTCAAAACTAGGGGCTGGATTCTTAGGGTGAGATCCTGGAAAACCGGAAACTCGCCTAGAAAAGCAAAAGGAGTTTTCTCCTGCCTTTTTTTTTCATCGGAGAATGTCAGCAAGCCGGTGATATAAGAGGTCACCGTGTGATTCCCCTTAATCGCTTTGATCGCCTCGAAGAGAAGCGCGTACGTCACTCTGACTGGAAAAGAGATCAACGTGGTGCCGTTTTTGTCGACCGCTATGGGCTGCTCCAAGGCCATCCTCAAAGAGAAATAATCCGCGTCCTGAATGACAACCCGATAATCGTATTGCCTCAGATAAAACGTCCTTGAAGAAGAGTTGGAAACCCTCAAATAGAACACCAAGGTGAGCCCGGAAGAGTCCATATCCCGGATCTCCTTTTTGTCAAGACTCACAGAGATGTTCTTTTTGGCGGAACCGGCCAAGCCGCTGGCCAGAGCCAAAGTCAGCAACCCCAGCAAAGCCATCCCTCGTCGGGTCTTCTTGCTCATGTTCCTTTTTTAAATTTCTAGGATACATGAACCCAGCCGAAAGAACAAGCCAAATAAGCGTGAGTTGCTATTAATACTCTGCTACTCCAAATATTTCTTAAAGAACTCCACAATTCTCGAATAGCAGACAACTTTGTTCTCGAACCGGGACACATCATGCCCTTCGTTGTTAAACGTCAGCATCTCGGCAGGGACGCCGTTGGCTTTCAAGGTTTCGTAAACCTCAGTAGATTCAGCCAGCAACACCCGCGGGTCATTTTCCCCCTGAACGATGAGCAATGGGCATTTGATGTTTTTGACATATGTCTTGGGCGAGCGTTCGATGAGGAAGGCCCTGTCTTTTCCCGGGTGGCCTAACGTCAAGTATATTGGAGGGCGCCAAGATTCGGGCAGCCGGTTGATAAAGGCGATGAGCTCGTATGGACCAAACATGTCGCAGCCCGCCTTCCAGAGATCAGGATAGCGCGAGACCAAAGTCAAGGTCATGAACCCTCCGTAGGACCTTCCCATGACAGCCCTGCGGTGGGAATCGATACGGGAATCTTTTTCCAGCATCTTCACGCCTTCCACATGGTCGAGGACATCCATCCCGCCCCAATCGCCATCGACTCGCTTCGTGTACTTCAGCCCATAGCCCGTGCTGCCCCTCACGTTGGGAACGAAGACCGCAAACCCGTTCAAAGTCAGAAATTGAATAAGGGGCATGGAGAACCAGGTGAAGTCCGGCCTTTCCTGGCTCTGCGGACCGCCATGGATGTAGACGACAAGCGGCCGCGGACCTATATAGCCGAGCTCCTTAGAGGGAAGATAGAGGCGGGCAGAAACATGGAGTCCGTCGAACGAGGTGAAGCTCGCATTTTCCCCAGGCGAAAGATACTTCTGCTCGATGCCCAAAACGCGCTCCCAGGAAAGCTGCCGCGGCGCTTGCCCCTTTGAATCTGAGGCCCAAAGATAAAGCTGCGAAGGAGTATCAGCCCTGGAGTGAGATAGAATATATGAAATGTTTGAAGCTTCTCCCTTTGGCTCTCTAGCATGGTCAAAGCCCATCGAGACGCCTTGATCTAGGGGCGGGAGCCCGCAAAGAACCCGGGTGGCATTAAGCCATCTCTTCCCCTTCGCCTCCTCATACCGACATTCATAAACCCAGGAACAGCCATCGATATTATACTCAATAAGGAACAGGCTGTCCTTGACGAGCGTTAAATCTACAAGCTCACCATTGCCCTGGTGCTTTAGCCCGAAAACCTGAACCTCGGAGATTGCGTCCGGCCGGTCGAAGCAGAGGTAGCCAATATTCCCTGTATCGCTCTGCCAGTTTGTTCGAAAAAGCAACCCTTTTCCATCCGGAGTGAAGTTGAGCGTTCCAGAACCCAAGAGCTTGATGGCCTGCCCTTTTGCCCTTTTTTCCAGCGGGACTCCAAAAATGAGTTGCCTTTCCGCCATACCTTCTCGCCAGATATAGAGCACGTTATCGCCAGCCGTATAAGCATCAAGGAGGATTACTGTTTTATGGTCTTTCCTAACCCCGGCCACAATGTTTCCGTAGGGGCTCTTCCCAAGAGAAGTGGTTTCCAGCGTAGCCAGGTTGACTTTCAGGCTTTCCTGCTCTGGGTTCTTCCGGTCGTCCCTCAAAAAATAAGCGATGTTTTTTTCCCGGTCGCAAAAAACACAAATGAGCTGCTCCCCTTTGAAACGGTCGCCAAAAATGGGCTGGGGAATTCCCCCCACGATAGGGATAAAACAGGGCCGGTAATTTTCGTTCCCTTCTTCATCGATCATGACCAGGATTTTCCCGAGGCCGGGCAAAACCCTGTAATTTATGCCGCCCATGAGGTGAGGCCTGGTCAGAGCCAGCCCGGCCGGAAGCAAGGGTTGAGGCAGGCTCCCCGTCTCATCCATGGAATATAGGCTCAAAACGCCGCTCATATCACTTAAGAAATAGACCTTCCCCAGGGCCAACTGTGGCGAAACCAGCATCCTCGCCGAGAGCAGGGATTGAATGGGGAATTGTTTGCTCATGGGCGCCTCCCTCATCGCCAGTGCCGACTCATAACACCCCAGAAACAAAGCGGTTGCCAAAAGCGTAAAGAGGCCATAATTTTTTTTCATCTTAGACCGCCGAATCTCTTGCGCGGCCCGGGCGCTCGAGAGCAGCCCCATGATGAGCAGGACAATCCGCCATTGAGCCAGACTTCGCATATGTTCCCCTCCTTCGATATTTTGGGGCCTGCCTGGAGTTTTCATTAATGATATAGGATAATATTGCTCGACGCCCATAATATCCCCGTCGCGCCGAGCTCGTCAAGGCTTCCGGGAAGACAAGCCGTCGTATTCATGGCCGCGGAATATCTCTGTTCCGGGTCCTCGTCCAAAAGAGTCCCGCGATGCCTGAAGTGAACCGCAACCCTCGGTGCCCAGGTTAATTCGACAGCAGACGACGCACCCAAAGGACGGAACAAAAAAGATTGATCAGCCGGTCTGCGATCTTTATTATGGGTAAAAAATAAATTGGAAGCCGGCCAGAATTCTCGATAAGAAAAAACAAGAGAGTGTGATAAAATAAACAGCCAGGTGAATGTTGCCGTGAAAAAACTGAAGGTCAAATTCCGAGACAGAAATCTTTTTGTCCGTTTGTTCGGCGAGAACGTCTATGCTGTGGGCGGCTATGTCCGGGACTTGGTTATGGGCACGCCTTCAGAAGACGTCGATATCCTTATCACCCGCACTCCGCTGGAAAAGATTATCCGCACGATGAAGAGGCACGGGAAAGTTGACCTTGTTGGAAAAAGCTTTGGGATCATCAAGTTTACAAAGGACAGCAAAACCTATGACATCGCACTCCCGAGAAAAGATGTTCCCAAGGAGAGGCCAGCCCGGAGGCACAAAGACTTTCTCATCTCCGCGGACCCGGACCTTCCCCTGGAGAAAGATCTCGAAAGGCGCGACTTCTGCTGCAACAGCGTGGCCGTGAGGCTGAAGGACGGCGCTCTCATCGATCCTTTTGGCGGGGTAAAGGATATCAAGGCCAGGATCATAAGATTGACCAACGCTCAAGCGTTTCCGGAAGACCCCCTTCGTGTGCTGCGGGTGGCCCGCTTTTCCTCCGTCCTGCAGTTTTCTGTTGACGCAACTGTCTACGATATCGCCAAGGCGATTGACCTCAGAGGTCTGAGCGTGGAGAGGATCAACGAGGAGATGTTCAAGATTCTGCTTTTTTCCTCTTCTCCTTCAGTCGGCCTTGAAGAGCTTTTCAAAGTCGGCGCCCTGAAACAGCTCTTCCCCGAGCTCTACCGGCTGACGCTTTCTATCCAGGACTCCTATTTCCATCCAGAGAAAGACGACTACGGCCACCACAGCGTTTGGCACCACACCAAGCTGACTGTCGACCAGGCCAAGGTCCTGTCCGAGCTGGCAGGTCTCGACCAGCAGCGGAAGCTGTGCCTTCTTCTGGCCGCTCTCTATCATGATGTCGGCAAACCGGTCACCGCGCAGTGGGAACACAAGAGGGGACGAATGGTTATCACTTCCAGCGGCCATGACGTGGCCAGCGAAAATATCACCAGAAGAGTCCTGGCCCGATTCCGGATTTTCACCTGGAACGGGTACAATCTGAGAAAAATGGTACCTCTTCTCATTAGGTCCCACCATCGGCTCTCGGAATTGTGGCAGAACCGCCAGACCGTGACCAAGAAAGCTTTCAATAGGCTGGCCGCCGATACGAACGGAGAGGTTGAGCTCCTCATCTATCTGGACGCCGCCGACCGAGCCGGCCGCAAAAAAAGGCGGGTCAAATCCCTTGATAGACAAGGAACATGGCTTTTGCGGAAATTTGACCAGCTGAACGTCAGCAAGGAGACCATCTCTCCGCTGATTATGGGCCGGCATCTCCTGAAGCTAGGCGTCGCCCCGGGCCCGGCCATGGGTAGGATTCTAAAAAGGCTCTATGAGTTGCAACTGGACAACGCCTTCGAGACGAAGGCGGAAGGATTGAAGGCGGCCCAAAAAGTCATAAAGAGGATAAAGGGATGAAAATACTTGTCTGCGGAGGAGCAGGCTACATCGGCTCTCATTCCGTCAAAGCCCTGCTTAGCGAAGGATTTGAGGTTGTTGTTTTCGACAATTTCTCCTCCGGCAGAAAAGAGCTCCTGGTCGGCGGGGAGGTCATTAGGGCTGACCTTGAGGATAAAAAGGATGTCCGGAGGGTCTTTCGTTCTGGGGAAATCGGCGCCGTTCTCCATTTCGCCTCGCTCATCCAGGTGGGAGAATCCTTCGTTCAACCGCAAAAGTACTACACCCATAATCTGAGCTCCAGCCTGAACCTCCTCGAGGCCATGCTGGAGGCTGGGGTGAAAAAAATCATTTTTTCCTCGAGTGCCGCTGTCTATGGAATTCCCCAGCAGACTCCCATCCCAGAATCGCATCCGCTCGTCCCGGCCAATCCCTATGGCCAGACCAAGCTCTTTGTGGAAAGAATCCTCCAAGATTATGACCAGGCCTACGGCCTGAAGTTTATATCTCTCCGCTATTTCAACGCGGCCGGCGCAGACTCCGAGGGGCAGCTGGGGGAGATGCATGACCCTGAAACTCACCTGATCCCTAATATCCTTCTTTATCTTCTCAAGAAAAAGAAGATATTCGAACTCTACGGAACGGATTTCCCTACCCCTGATGGCACGGCGATCAGAGATTATATCCATGTCACCGACCTTGCCTCCGCTCATATCATGGCACTAAAGAGGCTTCTCCAGGGGGCGAAAAGCGATTTTATTAACCTAGGCACGAACACAGGTCACTCGGTTTTGGAAGTCATAAAAAAAATCGAAGTTGTTACCGGGACCAAGGTGGCCTACCAGGGCAAGCCGCGGCGATGGGGGGATGTGCCAGTGCTCCTGGCCTCAAAAGACAAGGCTGAAAATATCTTGGGCTGGAAGCCCCGTTTTTCCTCTCTGGAAACGATCATCAAAACTGCCTGGAACTGGCACCGGAAACAGTAGTCCTGGTCCGCCGGATTGACGCATCGCCTTGAAAATGGTATAAAAGCGCTCTCGGGAATATGAAGAAACATAGGAAGAACGCTGTCTTGCTCTGGTTGCCGCTACTGCTTTTTGCCTGGGCCTGTTCTTCCTCCCAGATACCCCAAAAGGCCGTGCCCGCACCTCC
Source organism: uncultured Eubacteriales bacterium (assembly GCA_964558915.1). Classification (GTDB taxonomy): domain Bacteria; phylum Acidobacteriota; class Aminicenantia; order Aminicenantales; family UBA8522; genus CAZKEW01. The sequence goes on from CAZLFV010000055.1 coordinate 8,292, forward strand.
GCCTGCATCTGACCAGGGAAAGCAACCGCTTGCTCCGGCGGAGCAGGAACCGGCTTCTCCAAGAGAGGAGGCTCCGCCTGAGATCCAGGAGAAAGAGGAGATTAGGGAAGAGGCTGGCCTGGAAAAGCAGAATCAGGGCAGGGAAGCCGAACCCGCCAAGGAAGACCCGGGAACAGTCTTAGAAGAGGCCCTTGATACCTTTCAGAATGCTCAGGCGGCTTGGGAAAAAGGGGATGCCGATGCGGCTCTTCAGATTCTGGACGAGTCCTACAGCCTTGTCCTCAAGGTCCAGCTATCCTCGGACTCCCCTCTCCTTCAGGAGAAGAATGACCTCAGATTACTCATCGCCCAGAAGATTCAGCAGATCTATGCTTCCCGCTTGACCGCGGTGGGAGACAATCATAAGACCATCCCGCTCGAAGAAAACAAGGACGTCTTGGAGGAGATTCTCTCTTTTCAGACAACTGAAAAGAGACAGTTTGAGGACGCTTATCAGAGATCCGGGCTTTATAGGAACATGATCCTTGAAGAGCTGAGAGAAGAGGGCCTTCCCGATGAACTCTCCTGGCTTCCGTTGATTGAAAGCTGGTACAAGACCAAGGCTCTTTCCAAAGCCAGAGCTTTAGGGCTGTGGCAATTCATTTCCTCGACAGGCTACCGCTTCGGGCTCAAACGTGACCGCTGGGTTGATGAGCGAATGGACCCGGTCAAATCGACCCAGGCCGCGGTCAAATATCTCACTGAGCTGCACACCTTTTTCGGAGACTGGACGACAGCCCTGGCCGCTTATAACTGCGGGGAAATTCGAGTCCAAAATGTCATCCGAACCCAGCGCGTCGACTATTTAGACAATTTCTGGGACCTCTATCGCCAACTTCCCCCTGAAACGGCACGTTTTGTGCCCCGGTTTATCGCTGCCGCTCTCATCATCAGCAACCCGCAGAAATATGGGTTCAGCCTTCCGGAGTCCAGCCCGCCGCTCAAGTTCGAGAGGCTCACGGTCAACCACCCCTTCAAACTCAGCTCATTGGCCGCGGCTCTGGGAATCGATCCAGCAGAGCTTGTCTTTCTTAATCCCGAGCTGCGTCACGACTCAACTCCCGCGTATGAATACTGTCTCCGCGTCCCTGAAGGGTGCGCGGAAAAGGCCAGCCTGGCCGTGAATAATCTTCCTCGCTGGATTCCCCCCGAAGCTCAATATACCTGGCATTATGTGAAGAGGGGCGAGACCCTATCTACAATCGCCTATCGCTATCGCACAACTGCATCCGCCATCGCCCGGCTGAACGGACTGCGGAAACTGAACTACATCAGGCCTGGCCAGAGGCTAAAGATTCCAGGCCGCAGCGCGCCTCTGGCCCCACCAGCCCCCAACATTTCCCCAAAATCTGGCGAGAAGACCGCCTATACCGTTATGCAAGGTGACACCTTATACAGCATCGCCCGGAAGTTCGGGATGAGCCTTGATGACTTTTTGCTCTTGAACGGACTGGCCGCCGAGGCCAAAATCTATCCCGGACAAGTGGTCTGGGTCGTCCCTAAGAATTAGTCCTTGAAATCCCTAATTTCTTATTTTTTGGGCTTTTTAGCCTCTTTTTCTTTCTTTTTCTTAGGCTTCTTTTTGTATTCTGATCCGACAAGCTCCAGCATCGCCATCTGGGCTCCGTCTCCTGAACGCAGCCCCAGCTTGACGATCCGGGAATAGCCGCCCGGCCTCTGTCCGAAGCGCGGGCTCAACTCATCAAAAAGCTTTGTGACAACAGCTTCTTTGCGAACGAACGCCAAGACCCGGCGGCGGGATGAAAGCGTCCCTTTTTTGGCCAGAGTAATCATTTTTTCGGCCAGGGGTCTTGTTTCCTTGGCCTTGGCCAGAGTGGTCTTGATGCGCTCTTTTTCTAGAAAGGATGTAACCAAATTGCGCAACAGGGCAATCCGGTGAGCGGTCGGGCGCCGGAGTTTCCTTCGCTTGACCTGGTGCCTCATTCACTGAACTCCTTTCGCTTCTTTTCCTCCTGAAGTTCGTTCTGGATTCTCTCGATCAGCTTGGGATGGAGGTCCAGGTTCAACCCAAGGTTAAGGTTGGCCAGTGTTTCCTTGATCTCGGCCAGGGATTTGCGGCCGAAATTCTTGGTCTTGAGCAGCTCGTCTTCTGTTTTCCGGACAAGCTCATAAATTCTCTCGATCCCGGCCGATTTGAGGCAGTTGCTGGACCGGACAGAGAGTTCAAGATGTTCGATCGGCTTTAAAAGCACATCCAACTGAGACAAATAGGGGATTTCCTTTTTGGCGACGATGGGTTCTTTTTCTAAGGGCTCATCCACGATATTCAAGAAAATGGTCATGTGGTCCCGGAGAATCTTGGCCGAATGCGAAAGAGCCTCTTGAGGGGCGATGGCACCTGTGGTCCATATCTCCAGGGTGAGGTTTTCATAGTCAATCCGCTTCCCCACCCGGGCCTGCTCGACCCGGTAGTTGACTTTCTTGATCGGAGAATGAGAAGAATCAAGGGGAATGTAGTCCACGCCCAGGTCTTCATCAAAATTTTGCTCGGCCGAGATATAGCCCCGTCCGTTTTTAACGACCATTTCGATATCCAGCTTGCCATCCCGGTCGAGGGAGGCGATGCGGATGTCGTTATCGAGAATCTCAACATCACCGTCATGAGTTATGTCCGAGGCTTTGGCTTCGGCCGGCCCCTCGATCTTCAAAGTCATTTTCCTCGGTTGGTCCCCCTTGAGTTTCAGGGGAATGCTTTTCAAGTTCAAGAGGATATCAGTCACATCCTCGACGACGCCGGGGATTGTGGAAAACTCATGCAGGACGCCCTGGATTCGAACCGCAGTGATGGAGGCTCCGGTGATGGAAGACAGCAGGATCCGGCGCAGGGCGTTCCCGACGGTCACGGCATAGCCCCTTTCAAACGGCTGCGCTGAGAAGCGGCCGTACTTGTCGGTCAGACTTTCATAATCGCACTCAAGATACTTGGGTCTTTGAAAACCGAATTCTATCATAAGCCCTCCTTTTGAGGATATCTCTCATTCAAAAGTTTCATTTGGAGTAGAGCTCAACGACATAATGCTCCTCGACAGGAAGCGTAATGTCCGCGCGGGTTGGCAGCGAAGCGATCCTTGCGCTCATATTATCCCAGTCTACAGCGAGCCATCCGGGAATTGTCTTATTCCTGTTTTGGCTGATCATCTCTTTGATATCAGCATATTCGGCAGATCGCGGCCGGAGGTTTAGCTGGTCTCCCTCACTCACCAGAAAGGAAGGAATCGTCACCTTTTTGCCGTTGATCAAAAAATGTCCATGGGTAATGAGCTGACGGGCCTGGCTGCGGGACCGCGCGAACCCCAAGATATAAATCACATTGTCCAGCCTTCTTTCCAGCATGCTTAGGAGATTCTCACCGGTGATGCCTTTTTGGCGTTCCGCCCTTTTGAAGAACAGCCTAAACTGCCGCTCGGTCATCCCGTAGAACCTTTTAAGCTTCTGCTTCTCGCGGAGCTGAATCCCGTAACCCAGGACTCTTTTTCTCGCCCGGCCGTGCTGTCCGGGAGCGTAGGCGCGCCGTTCCACAGGGCACTTCTCTGAGAGGCACTTGTCCCCTTTCAGGAAAAGCTTTGTCCGTTCCACCCGACATTGTCGGCAAAGCGGTTGATCATATCTCGACATCTCGTTCTCCTTTAATCGCCTGCATCCTAAACTCTTCGTCTCCGAGGAACACGGCAGCCATTGTGCGGGATGGGAGTCACATCACGAATGGACTTGATCTCCAGCCCGGAAGTCTGAAGAGCCCGGATCGCCGATTCCCGGCCCGCGCCAGGCCCGGAGATTCGGACGTCCACGTACTTGACGCCGGCATCTCTGGCCTTAGTCGAGGCCTCTTTTGCCGCCAACTGGGCGGCAAAGGGAGTCCCCTTGCGGGCGCCTTTGAACCCGGCAGTTCCTGAACTGGCCCAGCAAATCGTATTGCCTTCGTGATCCGCTATCGTAATGATCGTATTATTGAAGGTCGACTGAATATGGGCGACGCCAAATCCAACTTCCTTCCCGACCTTTTTTTTCTTGGTTTTTGTCTGTGCCATATTTTTTCCCTCTCTCTTAGCTCGCCGCCGGAGCCTTGATCTTTTTGATGGTGTGGCCTCGCGGTCCTTTCCTCGTCCGTGCATTAGTCTTGGTCCGCTGGCCGCGCACAGGCAACTTCCTTTTGTGCCGCAGTCCACGATAGCAGCCAATATCGATCAGCCTCTTGATATTCAGGCTGACCTCTTTTCTCAAGTCGCCCTCGATCTTCTCTCGCTTCTCGATGATCTGGCGGATCTTGTTGACTTCGTCCTCGCTGAGGTTCTTAACCTTTTTCTGCTTGTCAATCTTGGCCTCCTCAAGGATCTGGTTCGATTTGGAGCGGCCGATGCCATAGATATACGTCAGACCGATCTCAATGTTCTTTTCCGGGGGAAGCGTGATTCCTGCGATTCTTGCCATAGTTGTCCTCGTTTAGCCTTGTTTCTGTTTATGCCTCGGGTTGATGCAGATCACCCGAACGTTTCCTTTGCGCCTGATAATCTTGCAGTTGCGACAGATTTTTTTGACTGATGCTCTGACTTTCATGGCCTTTCCCTTATTTAAACCGGTAAGTGATTCTTCCCTTGGTCAAGTCATAGGGCGAAAGCTCGACGAGGACCCGATCCCCGGGAAGGATGCGGATAAAATGCTTCCTCATCTTGCCCGAGATGTGAGCCAGGATCCTGTGCTTGTTGGCCAGCTCCACCCTGAACATAGCATTGGGGAGGGTCTCGATGACCGTCCCTTCCGCTTCATAAACATCTTGCTTAGGCATATCGGTTCACCCCTGAAGTGAAAAGTTGCGGCTCCTCTTCTTCTCCCAGGCTCAATATCTCCGCTCCTCGAGCAGTTAAAGCGACCGTATGCTCAAAATGGGCAGACAAACTTCTGTCCTTGGTCACCGCGGTCCAGCCGTCTTCAAGGACTTCTTCCTGCCAATCTCCCAGAGCGATCATTGGTTCGATGGCCAGGGTAAGTCCCTCCCTAATCCTGGCGCCTCGTCCGGGCTGGCCAAAATTGGGCACCTGGGGCTCCTCGTGGAGAGAGTGACCGATGCCGTGTCCCACAAACGAGCGGATGACCGAGAATCCCTGGGCTTCCACATCGCTCTGAATAGCAAACGATATATCGGAAATGCGACTTCCCTTCTTCATCTTCTCGAGGCCTTTAAAGAAAGCCCTCTCTGCGGCCGTGATAAGCTGCCTCGCTTCTGGGCTGACTTCTCCGACTGGAATTGTCACAGCCGCATCCCCATAGAAGCCGTCAAAAAGAACTCCAAAATCGAGGCCGATGATGTCCCCGTCTTTGAGAAGGCGCGAAGAGGGAATGCCGTGGATGATCACTTCATTGATAGACGTGCACAAAGATGCGGGATACCCGCGGTATCCCTTGAAGGCGGGCACGGCACCCAGCTCTCGAGTTCTGGCTTCCGCACATTCATCAAGCATTTTTGTCGAGACTCCCGGTTTAATCATGGCTTTCAATTCAGCTAAGACTTTGGCCACAATCTGGCTGGCGCGTTTCATGGCCGCAATCTCTGCTTCGGTCTTGTAGATGATCATCCGAGCGCCTTGTTTTCCCCCAGTTCGGCCAGCTCAGCATCCAACACTGCACTGAGCCGGCTAAAAACCTCTTCCACCGGTCCCGAACCCTCAATCTGGCGATAGACATCCTTGGCTTTGTAAAACCCCCTGAGCTTTTCGGTCTGCTCCCTGTAAACGCGGAAGCGCTCTTTAATGACCTCAGGGTTGTCGTCCTTCCTCTGGTAGAGCGGCCCACCGCAGATATCGCACCTCCCTTTTTTCCCGAGGGACTGGACTAGGAGGTTATAAATCGTCCCGCAAGAAGAGCAGACTCGACGGCTCTCGAGCCGTCTGACCAAAGTGGTCATGTCGATATCGATCTCGACGGCAATTTCTGCGCGTCCGCCGTTCATTCTCTCAAGGCTTTGGGCCTGGGCGAGATTCCGCGGGAATCCGTCTAAGAGGTACCCACGCCGGCAGTCAGGACTCTTGATTCTCTCTTGAACGAGCTCCTCGACGAGATCATCGCTAACCAGGCGGCCCTGATTCATAATCTCTTCCGCTTTCCGGCCTAATGGTGTCTGGTCCTGGACAGCCTGCCGAAGAAGATCGCCAGTAGAGATCTTGGGAAACCCGTATCTCTTCTCGACGAGGTCTCCTTGAGTGCCTTTGCCGCTTCCGGGCGGGCCAAAGAGTATGATCCTCATCCTCTTCTCCCTCGAATACGGCTCCGGCGCATAAACCCATCATAGTGACGCATCACGAGCTGGGCTTCGATCTGCTGCAATGTGTCCATGGCCACACCGACAACAATCAGGATGGATGTACCCCCAAAATAGAAATCGACGTTTAGGCCCTGGGTGAACCATTTGGGCAAATTGGCCTCCAAAAAGTTGCCGACAAAGGGCAAGGCCTGGACTTTAATTCCGGTGATCAGGAACTCCGGCAGGATGGCGATAGCGGCCAAATAGATAGCTCCAATGAGGGTGATCCGGGAAAGCGTTGTGTCGATAAAATCGGACGTATTCTTTCCCGGCCTGATTCCCGGTATAAATCCGCCATATTTGCGGAGGTTATCGGCGACATCCACGGGATTGAAGACGATGGAAACGTAAAAGTAAGTAAAGAAAATGATGGCCGCAATATAGAGGAGGTTATAAAGCGGCATCCCGATATTGAACTGCCTGGAAATCGTTTGAAAGACCGGTATCTTAATCAGCTGAGCGACCGTCTGGGGAATGGTAATGATCGAGGCAGCGAAAATGATCGGAATAACTCCGCCCGTATTAACCCTAAGCGGGAGATGGGTGCTCTGCCCGCCGTAGACTTTCCTCCCGACGACCCGCTTGGCGTAAGAGACAGGAATCCGGCGTTGCCCTCTTTCAACGAACACAATAATCGCCACGACCGACAGCATCAAAATGATGAGGAAAATGAACCGCAGGGGGTCCATGTTTCCTGTCCTGAAGCCCGTCACGACGCTCTGGATGCTCCGCGGAAAATCGACCACAATCCCGGCAAAGATGATGAGGGATATCCCGTTTCCGATACCGCGTTCGGAGATCTGCTCCCCCAGCCACATGATGAAGACAGTCCCCGTCGTCAGGGTTAAGACGGTCAGGAGCTGAAACCCGATCCCCGGATTCGGCACGATCGGAGCACCTCCGGGGCTCCTTAGAGCTTGGAGGAAAATGCCGATCCCCATGCCTTGGATAATGCAGATCACAAGGGTTCCATAACGGGTATACTGGGTAATCTTCTTCCGGCCGAGTTCGCCTTCTTTAGACAGCCTTTCAAGGTAGGGCCAGACGACTTGGAGAAGCTGTAGGATGATGGACGCGCTGATATAGGGCATGATGCCCAGAGCGAATATTGTCATTCGCGACATGCTTCTTCCGGAGAACAGGTCAATGAACCCGAAAATCGTCCCTTTTTGGGTTTGCCAGAATTCCGCTAAGGCTGTGGCACTGATTCCGGGGTTGGGAATCTGAGCGCCGATCCGGTAGACGGCCAGAAGAAGCAGGGTAAAAATGACCCGCTTCCTGAGCTCGGGAATGCTGAAAATGTTCCGGATGCTATCTAACATTATTCACTCCCGATGACGAGGGCTTGGCCTCCCGCTTTTTCTATCTTTTGCCGGGCCGATTGAGAAAATCTGTGAGCGTGTATTTTCTGAGATGAAGAGATTTCCCCACGACCCAGGATCTTGACTTCTGCGGATTCTTTTTTAATGAGCCCTGCTTTGGCGAAATCTTTTGGGCCGATTTCCTCCTTGGCTATTTTGGCGATGCGGTCAAGGTTGATTTCCTCATATTCTCTCCTGAAGACGTTGCTGAACCCACGCTTGGGGAGCCGGCGGTGAAGAGGCATCTGGCCGCCTTCAAAACCTTTCTTGCGCGAGTATCCCGCGATGGATTTCTGGCCTTTAGAACCCCGGCCCGCTGTCTTCCCCGTTCCGGACCCAGGACCGCGACCCTTTCGTTTATCCTGTTTCCTCGAGCCTGCCGCTGGACGCAAATTGCTCAGATTCATTTTTTCCCCACAGCCTCCACCTTCAGCAGATGCTTAATTTTATCGACCATTCCCCGGATCTCCGGGGCATCCGGACGCACGACCTCGGAATTGATCTTCCTCAGACCCAACCCCTTGGCCACTTCGCGCTGTCGCCGGGGATAGCCGATCAGACTGCGAACCAGCTTGATCCGCAGCTCGTGCTCGCCGGCGTCTTTCTTGACGGGTCTGATCTTCTTTATTGCCATATCCCTTCCTTTGCCTTGCCTCTCTTTTGGGAGATATCCTCAGGGCTCTTGAGGTGCTGCAATGCCTTGAGAGTGGCGTTGGCCACGCTGAAAGGGTTGTTGCTGCGGATAGACTTTGTCAGGATATCCTTGATCCCGGCCAGCTCGACAATGACTCTGACGGCACCGCCGGCAATCACGCCTGTTCCCTTCGAGGCCGGCCGGAGCACGACCGTGCCCGCGCCGTCTTCGCCGCGAACCAGATGGGGAATCGTCGTCCCCGCCAGAGGCACGCTGATGAGATGTTTCTTGGCGTTCTCGACAGCCTTGGCAATCGCCATGGGAACCTCTCTGGCCTTTCCTTTGCCGACGCCGACCATCCCGTTGCCGTTGCCCACTGCAGCAAGAGCGGAAAAGCTGAGGTTTTTCCCTCCTTTGACCACCTTGGTGACCCTGCGGATGGAAATCACCTGGTCCTTGAGCTCAAGCTCGGGCGTTTCTTCCGCTGCTTTGTTTTTCGATTGTCCCTCGTCCACGCTCTCTCCTCCTTTTTCGGCCTCACTCCTTGAGGTCAGAAAACAAGACCTCCCTTCCTCAGAGCATCGGCCAATGTCTTCACCCGGCCATGATAAGGATAGGTGCCTCTATCAAAAACGATCTTCTCGATCTTTTTTTCTTTCAGACGGAAGGCCAGGAGCTTTCCCAAGTTTTCGCTGGCCTCTTTGTTCTTAAAATTCTTGTTTTTTTCTTTGAAGACCTTCTCCAAGGTACAGGCAGTGGCAAGCGCGGTCCCGCTCTCATCGTTGATGGCCTGGACATAGATGTACCGGTTGCTCTTAAAAACAAAGACCCTCGGTCTTTCGGCTGTTCCGAAGACTTTCGCTCTGATCCTTTTGCGAATCCTGGCATTGATTTTTTTCTTCAGCTTGGACTTGTCTTTATGCACCGGCCACCCCCGCCTTCCGTTCCTT
>CAZLFV010000056.1:0-17297 GCA_964558915.1 uncultured Eubacteriales bacterium
CGACTTCCTTGGCTACGGTAACGCCGTCCTTGGTGCTCGTCGGAGAGCCGAATTTCTTGTCCAGAATGACATTCTTTCCCCTCGGCCCCAGTGTCTCTTTGACGAGATTGCTCAGGACATTGACGCCTCTGAGAAGGGCCTGTCTTGCGTCTTCACCCAGTGTAATTTGTTTAGCCATGTTTTCTCCTTTTCTCCGAAATTATCCGACTTTCGCCAGGATTTCTTCTTCCCGAAGGATCACGTGCTCGACGCCGTCAATGTTGACTTCTGTCCCAGCGTACTTGCCGATGAGAACACGGTCTCCCTTCTTGACTTCGAGGGGAATGACCTTTCCGTCCTCGGACACCCGGCCTTTCCCGACGGCGATAACTTCGGCTTCCTGGGGCTTTTCTTTGGCGGTATCAGGGATGATGATTCCGCCTTTCTTGACTTCCTGTTCTTCCAGCCTTTTGAGAAGAACTCTGTCATACAGTGGTGTAACCTTCATGTATACCTCCTTTTTAGCAAATTAAATTTTGGAGTGCTAATTTTATTTAAAAAGCCCCTTTTTGTCAAGAGAAAAAATGATAAAATTAGCAGTCTGTCCTTTAGACTGCTAATATAGCTTTTTGATCTTCAGAGCCTTGGCCCGGCTGTGCAGCGTGTTGCGGTGAACCCCCATTGCCTGGGCCATTTTTGATTTATTCCCCTTGCATTTTTTTGACACTGCTTCAATAAAAATTTTCTCGAATTCATTCAGCGCGTCCTTGAACCGGACTTCTTTCTCCACCATTTCCCGAATGACCAGGTCCAGCTTTTGATGGATATTGTATTCGCTAAACTTTTTCTCCATGTTGCCTCGTGCTTTCGATGATTTCTTTGTATGTTTCCGCAAATTTATCTTTCAACTCTTTGGGGATGACCTGGATCATTCCTTTGGTTAGCCAATAGCAATACGGAGCGATCGAGGATTTCATCAGAGCCTGTTTGTCAACAGGAAAAACGAGCATGGCCATAACGATCACTCCGCTGACCAAAATACCTTTGCCGATACCCAGCAGGCCTCCTAGAAAACGATCGACGAGTTTAAGCGGCCCGACCATCAGCTTTGCCAGCAGGAACCCGATGAGCCACCCGACGGCCAAAACGACCAGAAATATGATCAGGAAGGCGACCAGATTGGACCAGAGTTCTGAAACAAATGCTCTGATAAGAACCCGGGAAAGATATTGGTAATACATGGCCGCAAGAACCAGCCCGGCCACAACGGCTATTATACCGACAATCTGTCTGACAAATCCCTTGATCAGGCCCAGAATAAAGGTCAATAAAACAATCACCAACAAGACGATATCCAGCCAGTTGGAAACCATTCAACGTCTCCTGTTTTTGAGTTCCTCAACCATCCGGTAGTTACCTTCTTTGATGGCTCCGAAGGGAATATGAGGCTTGATGCGGCCGTGAAAGTCCGAGCCGGCCGTGGCCACCAAATCCAGCTTTTCGGACAGATCTTTGTAAAATCTTGTCTGTTCGGAATCATGATACGAGGAATAGACCTCCAGCCCCGCCAGGCCGCTTTCCTTGAGTGCCGCGATGTCGTCTGGAGCGGCCTTCTCGAAATAAGCGCCCGGGTGCGCGAGCACGGGCACGGCTCCATCTTTGGCAATGAAGCCAAGGACGTCGACAAGGCTCACTGTCTTTTTGGGGACAAAGGCAGGCCCGTCTTCCATAAAATAGTCCCTGTAAAAAATATAAGGGGCGAAGAGAAGGTTCTGGCCCTGATAATACTTTTCCAGGGCGGGATTCTTCTCTTTCTTTCCCTTGTCGATCAGCACCTGAGCGATGGTCACTCCCAGCGGCGGGGTCGATTTTGTCTCCCGGCTGACCTCTTCCCAGCTGATTTCAAACCCCAAGTTCCGGAGCTTAGCAATGCGCTCTTTGGCCTCTTCAACGCGGGCCTGGGAAACTTTCTTCAGGATTCTCTTCAAAGGCCGGCTGTCCCAATGGACGAAGGGCAGGAGCAGGTGGAATTCCCGGCCCGCAAAAAGAGTCGTTAGCTCGACGCTGGGGATGAGTTCGACGCCCAATCTGGAGCTCGTTTCGAGCGCTTCCGGATAGGCCTCTACGGTATCATGATCGGATATGGAGATCGCCCGAAGACCTTGCTCCTTCGCCAATCTCAGAAGGTGAAAGGGCGTGAACGACCCGTCGCTCGACTTTGACGAATGGATGTGGAGGTCTACCCGTCCGTCCATTACAATTCTTTCCTTTCCGAGAGAAGAAAGAAGATCTCCAAGTATCTCTTGCGGGTCTGTTCGATGATCGATTCGGGAAGGCCGGGAGGGGCCGATTTCTTGTCCCAGCTCGTGCTTTCCAGGTAATCCCGGACAAACTGCTTGTCCAGGCTCGCCTGAGATTTGCCGGCTGCGTAGCTTGCGAGCGGCCAGAACCTGGAAGAATCAGGGGTAAAAATCTCGTCCACCAGGATCACCTCATCCTTGTCCAGCCCGAATTCGAACTTTGTATCGGCGATGATAATCCCCTTGGAAAGGGCGTAGAGGGAAGCTTTCTGGTAAAGCTTCAGGCTGATTTTTTTGATTTTCTGGGCGAGTTCGTTTCCGACAATCTTTTTCATTTCTTTAAAGGAGATGTTCAGGTCGTGCCCTTCCTCCGCCTTGGTGGCCGGCGTGAAGATCGGGTTAGGAAGCCTGTCGGATTCGGCGAGGCCGGCGGGAAGCTTGACTCCGCTGATTTTTCCGCTGGCCTTGTATTCCTTCCAACCCGACCCGGCAACGTACCCCCTTACGACACACTCCACCGGGATGACCTGTGCCCTTTTGACGAGCATGGACCTCTTCTCCAGAACATCCTTGTATTGATGAAGCGGCTGGGGGTAGTTCTCGACTTCTGCGGCCAGCATATGATTGGGACAAATGTAGGAGGTAAAGTCAAACCAGAATTTGGAAAGCTGGGTCAGGATTTTACCTTTGTCGGGGATCAAGGACGGCAGCACAAAATCAAAAGCAGAAATCCGGTCGGTGGCCACGATCAGGAGCTTGTCATCCACTTCATAGACATCCCGCACCTTTCCTTTTTTGTGGAGCCGCAGGTCCGGGATGATGATTTCGGAAACCGCCTTTTCCATCGCAGCTAAAGAATAAAAAAAATAAAATGAAAAAGCAACTATCCTGACATCCCGATAAAGCTCAGCATTCGTCCGGCTCTGCCCCCATCACGGCGGAAAGAAATATATTGGGAGTCGCAGTGAGTGCAAGTCTCCACAGAAAAAATATTCTTGGCCTGGATTCCAAGCCGGAGGAGTTGACTGCGGTTGGCCTCCCGCAGGTTAAAAAGATACTTTCCGGGCCCTTCGTCCCGGGGACGAAACAGCGTATTGGAAGATCCGGCGGCGGCAAAGCTTCTGCGAACATCCTCTCCAACTTCATAGCAATTGCGTCCGATTGAAGGACCGAAGGCAGCAAGAAGCGCGCCCGGGTCTGAGCCGTAGGTGTCCCTCATTTTGAGGACGACTTTCCCGAGCACCTTCCGAAGCGTCCCCTTCCAGCCACAGTGAACTACCGCGATCACTCGCTTGGTTTGGTCAACAAGGAAGATGGGAAGGCAGTCGGCGGTCTTAATGATCAGGAAAACCCGGGGGAGGTCGGTGACCAGGGCATCCCCGCGGGGGCTCTTCTTGGGGACTTTGCGGATAACATAGACAACTTCAGAGTGGACCTGGTCGAGAAAAACAAGCTTGAAATCCCGCCATTCTGCCCTCGTCCTAAAATCCTGCTCTTTCCAGCCGGCCTTCCCGAACCCATGATAAAGAAACGGAAGGCAGTCGAGCTCAGGTATCGTTACATACTGCTTCTGGGACATGGGGATCATTCTGCTGGAAAATACGGGTTTTATCAAGACGGAGCGGCCAACCCAAAATCGCCGGAAAAAATTGTTGCTCTCAATAGACGCGGACCTTACAAAGGACTGGCGATGACCTGACTATCGCTGACACTCTAAAAATGGATCTTCTTTTAACGTCGTTTTGGCGAAGGGCCTTTTTGCTGATATAATGTCGAACTGAAACCTAAACGGACCAATCTGACGATGCAAAAGGCGCCGGATTTTGAACCCTCGTATCGGCGTACCTATCGTAACGGGCTCTTCCCGGAACGAATTGAAAAAGCCTTTAAGATCATCGAAGGCTGCACGCTCTGTCCGCGCAATTGCCGGGTCAACAGGGCTAAAGGAGAAAAAGGAACCTGTCGGGCCGGATATTTGCCTGAGGTTTCATCCTACTCTCCCCATTATGGTGAGGAGAGTCCGCTTGTCGGCCATCATGGCTCAGGGACTATTTTTCTCACTCACTGCAACCTCCGCTGCCTTTTTTGTCAGAATTACACTATCAGCCATCAGGGTGACGGCCGGGAAGTTTCTTTCGAGAGATTGGCGCGGATGATGCTTGAGCTCCAGAAGATTGGCTGCCACAACATCAATTTCGTCACTCCCACGCATTACCTTCCTCAGATTCTCAAGGCGCTTTCTCTGGCCATTCCGAGCGGGCTCAATATCCCGCTGGTTTATAACTCCGGCGGCTATGATGCTGTCATCTCGCTCGAACTTTTGGACGGGATCTTCGACATTTACATGCCCGATTTTAAGTTCGGGACTTCGGACCCGGCCCGGAAATTCTGCCAGGCCTCCGACTATCCTGACATCGCCCGGCTGGCTATCAAGGAGATGCATCGTCAGGTGGGCGACCTCATAGTGGATCAAGATGGGATCGCTCGGCGGGGTTTACTGGTCAGGCATCTTGTCCTTCCTTCGAAACTCGCAGGAACTCGAGAAGTCATGCATTTTCTCGCCGCTGAAATATCCCGGAATACATACGTTAACATCATGGACCAGTATTATCCCTGCGGAGATATCCCGGCCCGCTCCCCCCTGGAGCGAACGACGAGCGCCGAGGAATTCGAGGAAGCCGTGAGGATAGCCTGGGAGGAAGGCCTGACCCGGCTGGATAAACGGGAACGCCGCCGCATAATTTGGATTTAGAACAAAACTGGCGAGACTCTGGGGGGATGGATGCCGTCCCCTGCCCCCGCACCCCGGGAACCAGTCCCGTCGGTTCCCCCCGTCGCAAAAACCGACGGGTCCCCCTTCCGCTACGGGGGCCTAGGGACGGCATCCATCCCCCCAATATGAGATGCCACTTGAATTATTACGCTCAGGCCCGCGAAGTTTTGCCGTTTGCATTTAGATTGGAAGAGAAGTTTTGACTTTGATGATAAGACTAATAAAATAATGAGGGATATAAGCCCATGAAAGCATTATTCTCTTTTTTAGTTTTTCTTGCGGTTTTCAACATGGCATCTACGTCCTCCTCGGAACGGCCCCGCCTGCGGGAGTTCGGGATCATCACAGGCGTGCTCTCGCCAGGCCCCTTGAATGCCATCACCGACGTCGCCGGGGTTAAAGTTGGCCATGTCACTTTGATCAAGGGAAAAAATATTCGAACCGGTGTCACAGCCGTCCTCCCGCATGGGGGAAATATTTTCCAGGAAAAAGTCCCGGCCGCCATCGCTGTAGCCAACGGCTTCGGCAAATTGACTGGTTTTACCCAGGTGGAGGAGTTAGGGAGCATAGAAACTCCTATCGTCCTGACCAATACGCTCTCTGTCCCGACCGCTGCAGCGGCTGTGATCGATTACACCCTGGCTCATCCGGGCAATGAAAATGTCGGGTCGGTGAATCCCGTCGTCGGGGAGACCAACGACGGCTATCTCAATGATATCCGCCTCAGGTTCGTCGCCAAAGAGCACATCCTCGAAGCCATCCGGAAGGCCGAGGCTGGCCCGGTGGAAGAGGGAAATGTCGGGGCCGGAACAGGCACAACTTGCTTCGATTTTAAAGGAGGGATCGGCACGTCCTCCCGCCGCCTCCCCGCTTCTCAGGGCGGCTATACTGTGGGAGTCCTTGTCCAGACCAATTTCGACGGGATTTTCCAGATCAACGGTTTCCCGGTCGGAGTGCGCCTCAAAAACTATTCCATGAAAAAGGAATCTTCCGCTAAAACCGAGGGCTCCTGCATGATCATCGTGGCCACCGATGCCCCTCTTGATAACCGCAATCTAAAAAGGCTGGCCAAGCGGGCGCTTCTTGGGATCGTCCGGACCGGAGGATATTATTCCAACGCGAGCGGAGACTATGCCGTCGCTTTCTCAACCGCAAAGGAGGTCAGGATTCAAAACCGGTCCGCATCCTCCACTGATTCGGTTATCCTCTTGAGAAATGAACACATGTCTCCCCTCTTCCTGGCGGCCGTGGAGGCATCAGAGGAGGCCATCCTCAATTCCCTGTTCAAAGCCCGGAGGATGGAAGGGAGAGACGGACATGTCGCGGAAGCACTTTCCCTGGACAAAGTCAGGGAGATCATCGGAGAGCGCGGCAAGTGATGAAAAAGACCATCGGCATCCTGGGTGGAATGGGACCGGAAGCCACCGCCTATTTCTTCAGCTTAATTATCAAACGCACCGGGGCGGAAAAAGACCAGGACCATATTCCGATCATCATCTACAATAATCCGAAAATACCGCCGCGCACGGATGCACTTCTCCGAAAGGGACCGAGTCCCGTGCCTCTTCTCCGGAAAGGACTCCGAATGCTCGAGAAGTCCGGAGCAGATATTATCGTCATACCGTGCGTCACGGCACATGCTTTCTTATCCAGAGTAGCAAAAAAAGACAAAATCCATCTTCTGGACATCCTGGAAGAGACACTCCAATACACAAAGAAAAATATTCCCGGGCTCACCTGCGCCGGGCTGATTGCCAGCGCGGGAACGGTAAAATCAGGAATTTTCGACCAGGCCTTTTCCAAGGCCGGGATAACAATCATCAAGCCTTCGGCCGGCGATCAAAAAAGCGTAATGGAAGCGATTTTCGGGAAAAAAGGCGTCAAGGCCGGATTCACTTCGGGCCGGCCCAGGGAGTTAATCTTGGAGGCAGCTCAAAAGCTCATCCGGCAAGGAGCCGAAGCAATAATCGCGGGCTGCACAGAAGTCCCTCTCGTCCTCCGCGACGAGGATCTTCTGGTCCCGCTCATCGAACCCTTGAGGATTGCCGCCGAGGTAAGCATTATGCGCGCAGGCTACAGGGTCAAAGACTGAGGAGGTCAGCATGAGAAATCACAAAAACAACCTGTGTGTATTGATCATGACTCTTCTTTTGGTGGCTGGCATTTGCTCTGTATCCGCGTGCAAAACAAAAGAAACGCGGGAGGAAGACCAGCTCTCCAGCCTCTGGAGGGCCCCCGACATCGCCGCGCGCCTGGCCAAGTACTCTCCCACCGAAATCACCTTCGATGAATCGCTTCTTAACGAGGAAGACCGAAAGGTCCTGGACAAGATGGTCGCGGCCGCCCGCTTCATGGATGATATCTTCTGGAAGCAAACCGATCCAACGGGGCTCCCCCTGATGGAAGCTTTGGAGAAGTCCAAAGAGCCTTGGGTTCCTGAGTACCTCCACTTCATCAAGGTTAACTTTGGCCCGTTCGACCTCCAGGACGAGAACAAGCCCTTTATCGGCTCCGCCCAAAAGCTACCCGGAGCAGGTTTCTATCCTCCGGACCTAACTAAGAAGGAATTCGATGATTATGTGGCTGCTCATCCTGAGCAAAAGGAGGCCTTGGAAAGCCCGTATACTGCCATCGAAAGAAAGGGGGATGAGCTTGAAGCCGTCCCCTATAATATCGAATATAGGAAAGAATTGGAGATAGCCGCAGTAGCACTTCGCGAGGCTGGTGAGATCACCTCCAATCCCTCCCTCAAGGCCTATCTCCTCCAGCGCGCCACGGACCTTCTTTCCAATGATTACTACAAAAGTGATTGCCTCTGGATCGACCTTAAAGACAACCTGGCGGAAATCGTCATCGGTCCGTTTGAAGTTTATGAAGACAATCTTATGGGTCTCAAGGCTTCTTACGAGAGTTTTGTCTACATCAATGACCGCGCCGAGATGGAGAAAATCAAGGGCTACCTCGACTATCTTGAGGAACTGCAGCAGAATCTCCCCGTCGAGTCCAAATACAAGGACCAAAAAGTCTTCGGCCTTGAATCGCCTCTCAATGTTGTCCAGCAGGTTTTCAACTCCGGAAGCGCCAGGCCCGCAATCCAGACGTCCGCGTTTGTCCTTCCAAACGACGAGAAGGTCCGGGAAGAAAAGGGCACAAAAAAGGTATTTCTCAAGAACGTGATGGAGGCCAAGTTCCGCAAGAGCCTGATTCCCATTTCCGAGCGCGTGCTCTCGCCGGAGGACGCCAGGCGGGTGACTTTTTCGACCTATTTTAACGAACTGATTCTGCACGAGATCTGCCATGCCCTGGGCCTGAACTACGTTACTCTGCCCGACGGGACCAGAATCTCCGTGGGCAAAGCCCTGAAGGAATATAACTCGGCGATTGAAGAGGCCAAGGCTGATATCGTCGGCCTGTGGAGCGTTCCGCTGCTCATGGAACGCGGGTTCATCCCGAAGGACAAGGAAGCGGAGGCTTATACTACCTATCTTGCCGGCATGTTCCGGTCGCTGAGGTTCGGCGCCACAGAGGCGCACGGCCTGGGAACTTTGATCCAATTCAATTATCTTCGGGAAAAAGAGGCCTTCCTCTACGACCCCAAAACGGAGAGATACAGGGTCAATCCGGCGAAAATCCGGCAGGCCGTCCAAGACCTGGCGGCGGAATTTCTGGTGATCGAGGGAGAAGGGAGCTATGAAGACGCCGGTGCGTTTCTTTCCAAGTATGGGAAGTTAGACGAAATTACCAAAAAAACGATCGAAATACTCGCCGAGATTCCCGTGGATATCGAACCGATTTTCCCCTTCTGACGGGCCCCGTAGTTTTCGAGCCCGAGGCCACCACAGCAGAAAAGCTAATTCCTATATGGCTGCCAGGCGCTTGCGGGCATCGGTAACTTCGGGCCGGCCCGGGTCGGCATTTTTCCAGAAGTCGAGGAATTTCCGGTAGTATTCCGCGGCCTCGGCTTTCTTCCCCTGCTGTTCGCTGATTTTCCCGAGCTGGTAATAGCTCTTGGAAAAGATATCGCCGTAATCCCGTCTGCCGAAATTCAAAGAAACGATCTTTTCATATTCAAGGCGAGCACTGTTGAGATCCCCTGAGTGGTGAAAGGCCGTGCCCATGGCGTCGGCGAAGAGGAGGCGCGCTGGCGCGTCCGCGTTCAACAAGGGCAAGCCCAGCCGGAACATTGCAAGTGCCTTGGAATAATTCTTCTTTTCCAGCTCGATCATCCCGGTGAGATAGTGAGAATACCAGAGGAGCTTCTTGTTCGGCGCCGCGTCAACCGACGCCTTCAGTGTGGCGGCGGCATCCTGAGCCTTCGCTATGTCGTTTTTCTCCAGATGCGCGAGCCCCTGACTGAAAAGGATATTTCTTTGAGACCCATAGCTTTCGTCCGCGACCGCGCTTGCCCAGGCTTTGTCCAACTCCTGCAGTGCGGCTTCCGGATGCCCTAATTTTCGCTCAAGTTCCGATAGGCCAATTTGAATGGACCTCACCCATCGGCCTTGACCGAGCTTTTCCGCCAGTTCGAGGAATACGCGCGCCTGCTTTTTGGCGTCTTCGAACCGGCCTTTAAGAGCATACAGATTAATGAGTCTTGATAAGCCCCAGCCCTTGCCTTCTCCTTCAGCTCTCTGCAGGAGCTTTTTATATTCTTCTTCGGCGCGGGCAAGATTGTCCATATAGAGAAATATATCTCCTCTTGTCCGGATATTCTCCCAATCGCCAGGACTCAGGGCCACCGCTTTGTCCAACTCGGCAAGAGCGAGGTCTTTTTTGCCCAGCGTGAGGTGCGTATAGGCCAAGTCGCGGCGGATCACGGCGCTCTCTCCGATATTCTTAAGATAGGATTCGTAAACTTCGATGGACTTGTCGTAAGCACCGATGTTTTCATAGGTCCCGGCCAGGTTTCTATAAATGACCACATCCTCGGTCCCGGCCTGAATGCATCCTTTATAACGCTGGACGGCTTTTTCGGTTTCTCCCATCCGGCCGTAAAGGATGGCCAAGTTATTGCCGCCGGAAATGTCATCGGGATACAACGCGATCAATTTCTCCAGGGCTGCCAGAGCTTGCCCGTAGGTCTTTTCCGATCCCATATAATAATTTCCCTGGATATTGAGTTTCTCCCGGTCAGTCAGACGCCCGCTCAGTGCCATGGCCTTTTCCTCGCACTTTCTCTGTTCGGCAAAGTAATAGAGATTTCCGTAAGACCAGGCCATGGCCAGGTAAGCGGAGGCGAACTCCGGGTCGAGGGCCACCGCCTTCTCCATGGATTCGATGACCTGGCGGTATTCGCCATTGACGTCGTGCCGAATTCCTTCGAGGTAATGTTTGTAGGCCTCGGGCGACCTCGTGGTGACGATCCCTACGTCCCTGTCGATGTCGGAGGCGATGTCCTGCGGCGAAAGCTTGAAATTCGCCTTGACCCGTCGGGTCAGCTCATCCACCATGGAGAAGATGCCCGCCTCCCCTTTCCCGGCCACGGACTCCGAACCGATGAGCTCGCCCGACCCGGCCTCCTGGAGCGTGACGTTGATCCGGAATTCGTCTCCGGCCTTAGCGTAGGCGCCCTGAAGGATGTGGTTGACTCCACCTTCTTCAGCTACCTGGCGGAGGACATCCGCGGAGTACGTCTGGCTGTCTTCCTGGCCGAGACGGGTGAGGATTTGGAAAAGCTTGTCCTCGCTCAAAACCCGGATGTGCTTGGATTGGGTGAGGTCGGCGACGAGCAGGTTGGCCAGCATGGTCCTCCAGTGATCGAGGCCGGCATTACCCGTGTTGTTCTTGAAATACATGACGGCGACGGAGGGTTTGTCGGTCGGGGCCGAGGCCGCCTTATTTCTCGGCAAGATTCGCCAGAGGACGACGGCGGCAGCCGCGAGCGCGATCAGGCTGATCGCGGGAACGATGAGCTTTTTCACCCCCACGGTCACGGTGATTTGCTTTGACGTGAAGGCCGTCTTTTTCGGAATGACCCGCGCCGCAGTCGGCATCCCCTCAGCGATCCGGTTCAAATCCGCGCGCAGTTCGGCGGCGCTTTGATACCGCTTGCCCTTCTCCTTTTCCAGGCATTTCAGGATCACCCGGTTGAGGTCCTCCGGAATCTGGGCGTTGAGTTCTTTCGGCGGCCTGGGGATTTCGCTCTTATGCTTCACGCCCACAGTAAATGGTGTATCGCCTTCGAAGGGCACTCGGCCCGCCACCATTTCATAAAGGATTACACCCAGAGAATAGAGATCCGACCGGGCGTCGACCTCTTTTCCCTCAACCTGCTCGGGGGACATGTATTCCGGAGTTCCGATCATTATTCCGGCGCCGGTGATGGCCTTTGCCTTGAGCGAACGGGCGATCCCAAAATCCATGATCCGGGCCTGCCCATCCCGGTCAACCATGATGTTGCCGGGCTTGAGGTCCCGGTGGACGATGCCCAGCCCGTGAGCTTCCTCGAGTCCGTCGCAAACCTGCCTAGCGATGGAAACAGCGGTTTCGACGGCCAGCCTTCCCGACTGGCGAATCAATCCCTTCAGGTCCTGGCCTGAAACGTACTCCATGGTGATGTAATAGATGCCTTCGCTGGTGTTCAGGTCGAACATCTGGCAGACATTCTTGTGGCGGATCTTGCGGGCAAGCTTCAGCTCATTGCGGAACCGCTCGATCGTCTCCTTGTCAAGAGCGACCTCGGGCTTGATGAGCTTCAGGGCGACTTTTTCGTTGACTTCGGTGTCGAGCGCCTTGTAGACCCGGCCCATGCCGCCCTTGCCTAACTCCTCGATGATCTGGTACTTCCCGGCAAAGGTCGACCCGGTGGTCAGCTCCTCGCGCGGCGCGCGCAAGGTTTCAGTGCAGGCGACAGGAATCTTAATGGAAGGCTTGAGCGGCGCGGCGCAATGCCCGCAGTAAAGAGTATCCTCAGGATTTTCTAATCCACACTGAGGGCATTTGTTGGCCATGCCGCCTCCCCGACCCAACGGGATTAGGGAAGAATATCAACTCGAAAATGCTAAGTCAAATGAAAATACGGGGAAAATCGGACACTTCGCCGGCGGCCTGGCTCTCCTTGACAAGGGGAAGCTATTCGGGTATAAATGGCTGTCCTCAGATGCCGATAAGGAGGTGAATTTTATTGGCTTTTATCGTTGTTGATGAAGGAGAATCCGTAGAGAGCGCGCTGCGACGGTTCAAGAGAAGAGTACAGCAGGAAGCGATTATCAAGGAGATCAAGAAGCATTCTGTTTACTACAAACCCGGAGAGCGGAAAAGGATGAAGGAAGCCCAGGCCCGAAAACGCATGCGCCGACGGATGAAAAGAGAACGAGAACTGGAATACTGAGACCTTATCGTTATTTCTACTGATAACCCTGAAGGGAATTGCCAAACATTCAGATTCCCGCACAGACAAGCCCAGCGGATATAGGCGTGGACGGCCGCACATATGTCCCCAAGCCTCCCTGGCTAAAAGTTAGGTTCCCAACTCACAGCGACTTTTTCCGAGTGGCCGACACGCTGAAAAAGAACAGCCTCCACACGATCTGCCAGAGCGCTAGGTGCCCCAATGTCTCCGAGTGCTGGTCCGCCCGAACTGCGACCTTCCTGATCCTCGGTGACATCTGCACACGAAACTGCGCTTTTTGCGCCGTCAACAAGGGGACCACTCTCCCCCTCGATGTTGAAGAACCCCAGAATATCGCGCAGACCGTTTCTGCTTTGGGAATCGAATACGTCGTCATCACATCCGTTACAAGGGACGACCTGGCTGATGGAGGAGCGAGTCTTTTCGCCGAAACCGTCAGAACTGTCAAAAAGATGAACCCGAACGCCAAGGTAGAAGTCCTGATTCCTGATTTCAAAGGAGAAGAAAAAGCGCTCGCCCGGGTCATCGAATCGGGGCCTGACATCTTGAATCATAACCTGGAGACGACCGAACCACGATATCCCTCGATCAACCGGCCCCGTGAGAATTACCAGAGATCGCTCCAGGTCTTGAAGAAGGCCGGGGAGATGGGCGCGCTGACAAAATCCGGTCTTATGGTCGGCCTGGGCGAGAGCGAGGACGAAATCATGACGACCTTCTCTAACTTGAGGGACGTCGGCTGCGACCTCCTCACGATCGGCCAGTACCTCAGGCCGGACAAAGGCAATATCCCAGTCAGCAGATACTATGCTCCCGAGGAGTTCGAAGAAATTAAACGCAAGGCTCTGGAGTTGGGGTTCAAAGCTGTCGAAGCGGGCCCTTTGGTGAGGAGCTCTTATCAGGCTCATAGAATGTTCCATTCTGTCCGGCGGGCGTGTTAAAAACAAATGCGCTATCTCATCTTCGCCGACATCCACGGGAACCTTGAAGCCTTTTTGGCCGTGCTAAAATTCATCCAGAAAAAGAAGATCGACCGCTATGTTTTTCTTGGCGATCTTGTGGGCTACGGCGCTTCTCCGAACGAAATCATCCAGAAGGTCCAGGCGCTCAAGCCTCTTTCGTTGATCCGGGGAAATCACGACAAGGCCGTCTGCGGTCTCGATTCCATTGAGACATTCAATCCGATCGCGGCCTCGGCCATATACTGGACAAAACAGAGACTTCTGAAAAAGAACAGTAACTTTCTCTGCCGCCTGAAGATAGGCCCCCAGCTTATTGAAGAAACGATCACAATTTGTCACGGCGCTCCCTTCGATGAGGATTATTACATTTTCGGCGAGTTCGACGCCGCCGAGGCTTTTGACCATATCAAAACGCCCCTCTGTTTCTTCGGCCACACTCACTTTCCCTTCATCTATTCGGAAAAGGAGAACCTGGTCGAAGGCACCTTCATGGAGGGAAACACGAACGAGATCAGGCTGGAAAAGGGGACGAGATACTTGATTAACCCGGGCTCGGTCGGTCAGCCCAGAGACAGGAACGCGCGGGCCGCCTGCGCCATTTATGATTCCGAGGCGCGGACGGTCAAGTTCTTTCGTCTTGAGTACAACATTGAAGAGGCCCAGAAAAAAATTCTGGCGGAACACCTCCCTTCGGCTTTGGCCGAAAGGCTGTCGCTCGGCATTTAGAACCGGGGGTTGGCGTAACAATAAAGACAGCTATGCGGACAGGCCTGGGCATAACTTCCGATGTCTACCGATTCGGTGCAGAGGCATTCCCGGCGCTGCGTTTGATCCTTAACACGTGAAGCCGGCTCGCTTGAAGGATGGATATCCTGCAGAAGGCGGCCGTCGATGCAGGAGGACGGCTTAATTCCCGGGACATCCGACAGAAAGTCCTGGCTGCAAGCAAAAAGACTCAGCCCGAAGACCCTGGCGGTCGCGGAAAGCACGGCCGCGACTTCTCTTTTCTCTTCGATCGGAGGATCGAAATAACGAAAACCGCGCCGGGCGGCTCGCCGCCTGGACTTCTCGTACCATTGGGCAAAGCTGAAGCGGATATTCTTGATATCCAAGCTCGCTGCCCTCGGGGCGAGCTCCTCAAAAAAATGAAGGTTGGTCTGGATTTTTTCTCCGTCCTTCCAGAAGAGAACCGGGTCAAAACGGAGTGAGATGCGCTCGGGCCGTCCCGCCAATTCGATGAGCGGCCCGATCTGCTCAAGCGCGGCCTGCGGCTTGGGAACCGCCTTCTCAATATCACTTGCGCCCAGGCCTGTGATTGTGAAATGAAAATAGAGCTGCTCGTATTTTCTGAGGCGGTCCTGAAGACTTGCCTGATTCTCGATGAGGTTAGCGAAATTTTTCGACCAAAGGACGATTGTGTGCACACTCTCCGGTTTCAAGTCGACAGAATACATCCGTCCAGAAGGGCCGTACACGCGGGCCTTTTCTTCCTTCACTGCGGCGGAGAGCCATTCAGGGAAAAAGGAGATGAGGTCGGTTCTCCGGGAGGCGCTGATGACTTTTTTCATGCTTCCTTGACAGCACCGAAAAATGACCTTAGTATTTTAGCCGACGAGGTGGAATCGATCAATGTCCGTCCTTAAAGCGACAGGCCTGGTTAAGAGGTACGGCCGCCGGACCGTGGTTAAGCGGGTGAACCTTGAGGTCGGTGCGGGCGAGATCATCGGGCTCCTGGGACGCAACGGAGCCGGCAAGACCACGACTTTCCAGATGGTTGTAGGGCTCGTCAAGCCAGACCACGGCACCATCTTTCTTGACGGACAGGATATTTCCCGGAGCACCACGCCGGAGAGAGCCGGGCTCGGGATCACCTATCTCCCCCAGGAGAATTCGGTCTTCCTTAAAGCCTCTGTAGAGGAAAACCTCCAGTTGATCCTGGAGCTTCTCCCGTATGAGAAGGAGGAAAAAGAGAGACTGAGCCATGAGCTCCTGGGGGAGCTCGGCCTCCTTGCTCTGGCTAAGCAATCGGCCCACAGCTTGAGCGGAGGAGAAAGGAGGAAGCTTGAAATCTGCCGTTCTCTCGTCCTCAAGCCTAAATTCTTGCTTCTCGACGAGCCGTTCACCGGAATCGACCCTCTGACGATTATCGATTTGCAGAAGATCATGATCTCCCTGAAAAACAGGGGCATCGGCATCGTTATATCGGACCACAACGTCCGCGACACCCTGCGCATCACCGACCGGGCCTGCATCCTGGACGAGGGAGAAGTGCTGGTCGAGGGAACTCCAGAGCGAATCGCAGCGGACGCAAAAGCCCGGGAGAAATTTTTGGGTGAGGATTTCGAGCTCGCAGGGCCGGCGACTAATCTTCCGCCGAAAAATAATGATCGCCTAGCGTCTCCCCAAGAAAGTAAAGGAACAAGAAAAAATAAAGAAGCAGTAGGAGCAAATAAAAAGCCAGGACAGGAAGAGGCGCAACTAAAATTATTCTAAAAAAGGACACCCCAACTACGCCAGCGGCGAAGGCAAGGGAAATCAACCAGAGGGCAGTGATAAAAATGAGGTCGACACATTTTGCCTTGAGCTTCAAAGAAAATGCTTGCGGGTGACGCGTTTCCTCCCTGACTGGAACTTCTTCTATCAACTCCCTTTCCTGTTCTGCTCGCTTTTCTGCTCCCCCGGCTATGGCTTCAGTGAACGATGTCGTCGTCTGAGTGACACGCTCGGGAATTCCAATTCCGGAATCGACGGCCCATTCCTGGCGTACTGACCCTAATTCTTTGCCAGTTTCCTTTTCCAAGTCCGGCGTGATGGACGGCGGGGCTTCTTTCATTCCGCTTACCCATGGAGGAAGCTCATCTTTTGTTTCTGAAGGAGGCTTTTCCTCTTTGGTTTCCTTCCTCTCCTCATAGGAGAATAAGAGCTTCTCGACGTCTTTTTTCCCTTCCTCCACTGCCTTCGTAAGTTGATCCAATTCTTTAGTTTTAAAGACTAACTCATCCGCCTCAATAGAGACTTTGTATTTCTTGTCCTCTTCCTGGAATTCCTGCGGCGTCGTCTCTTGCCTCTCGGCCTGCGCTTTCCTGGCAATCTCTTCCTTGAGTGCCATCCAGGATTGGAGCTCCCGTTCGTCTTTTTCCTCTTCCTCGGCTATTACTCGCGTGGGGGTCCGTTCGACCAATTCCTCGTCGCGTTCTTCCTCCTGGGGTTCGCCGAATTCTCCTTTCCCTTCCCCACCATAATCCAGCTCCTGCTCATAAACCTCTTCTTCCTCTTTTTCGCTTTCAGCGAACTTGTTTAGCTCGCCAGTGTCTTCTTCTTCTTCTTTCGCGGCCGCTTCAAACTCCTCTTCCTCTTCTGTATCTTCCTCCTCTTCTTCCTCCTCCTCTTCTTCTTCCTCGGCTTCCTCTAATTCAGGCTCTTCCTCCAGGACTTCTTCCTCGCCTTCTTCTTCTTCGGACGGCCCTTCTTCATCGACGATTTTGTCGCCTTTAATAGGCTCCTCCTCATATTCGTCTTCCGGAAAAAGAAGCTGGGTGCCGCAGTTTTCGCAATACTTGTCCTTCTCGTCGATGATAGCTTTGCAGTAAGGACAACGCCTGATGGCCATTACTCATATTTATAGATAGAAAACACCCCTTTGTCAATCATAGAAAATTTGGAATTCAAAGATTGACAGCAGGGCTAAAATCGACTAAGAATAAGCCGTGGGCGATTAACTCAGGGGTAGAGTGCTACCTTCACACGGTAGAAGTCACAGGTTCAAATCCTGTATCGCCCACTGACCTGCCCCCGATCAATGTACCACTCCATGATTAAGCTTTTCAAGCCATTTAGCCTCTGGTGCCGGCGTCTTTAGCCCAGGGAGCTATGCGGCCTGAAGCGATTGTATTCCTGTCGCCAGCCCTCGATTAGGACCTTCGCTTCCATCA
>CAZLFV010000057.1:0-17096 GCA_964558915.1 uncultured Eubacteriales bacterium
TTAATAATGGGTGGCGCGGCGCATACCCGCCCGCCCGCAGCTAATGGGGTGGGTGGGGGGTCTTAAGCGAGGACGGACGGGGATGTGCCGTGACAGGACCCATTCGTTTATTTTGTCAGCCGGCTAAAGATTCCAGATATTCAATGACGGCCAGGGCAGCGGCGACTCCTGTTCCGGCAGCCGTGATGACCTGTTTGGGGCAGGCATCGGCCACATCTCCCGCGGCAAATATTCCCGCCCGAGACGTCGCCATATTGGGCTTGACCATGATTTCGTGCCACTCGTTCAACTCCAGGAGCCCTTTGACAAACTCTGTGTGGGGGTCCATCCCGACGGAAACGAAAAGACCGTCAACCTGGAGCGGAAACGTCCGGCCCTCCCTGACGTTCTTAACCAGAATCCTCTCCAGGCAGGTCTCCCCTTCGGCTGATTCCACCACGCTATTCCAAAGCACCTCGATTTTCGGGTTGGCGAAAACCCGTTCCTGGAGTATCTTGATCGCCCGGAACCGGCCTCTCCGATGGATAAGAAATAGCTTGCGGCAGAACCTTGTCAGGAATATCGCCTCGGTCAGGGCGTTGTCTCCTCCACCGACAACCGCCACGACTTTGTCCTTGAAAAAAGCCGCGTCGCAAGTGGCGCAGTAAGAGACGCCCTTGCCCGTGAATTTCTCCTCGTTAGGAATCCCGAGCTTCCGGTAGGCTGCGCCGGTAGCAACAATTACGGCGCGAGCCGCGTACTCTCTGTTTTGGCCCTTAACCACCCAGACATCATTTTCCTTACGGATGCCCTTGGCTTCATCCGTTTCAATCACGGCCCCGAATTTTTCGGCCTGTCTCCGGAAATTTTCGGCGAGGTCGAAAGGCCTAACCCCTTCAGGGAAGCCGGGATAATTCTCAAGCCAATCCGTCAACAGGATTTGTCCGCCGGGAAGGCCCTTCTCCAGGACGATGGTTTTGAGGCGCGCTCGCCCCGTGTAAATAGCCGCAGCCAGGCCGGCCGGCCCGGCGCCTATGATGACGACGTCATACTTTTCAACCGGCCTCATAGATGCTTAGAGATGATTTCGATGATTTTATCCTTCGGCTGCACGCCCACCATGATTTCTTTCATCTCGCCGGCCTTGAACAGAAGGAGGGTGGGGATGCCGCGGATGCCGTATTTCGAGGGTGTCTTCATGTTCTCATCGACGTTCATCTTGGCCACTTTCAGCTTATCCTTGTGCGTTTCGGCAATATTCTCGACAGCGGGCGCGATCATCCGGCAGGGCATGCACCATTCCGCCCAGAAATCGACCAAAACCGGGAGTGAGGACTTGAGCACGTCTTCTTCGAACGTGGCGTCTGAGACGTTGAGAATATCAGGGAACAGTTCAGTCTCCTTTTTTATTCATTTTCTTGATCATTGAACGACCAATAATAATGTCGGGGCCATAAAATGTCAATCAGACCTAACCCGTCCCCTGGGGGAACGTCCCCCAGCCGAGCTTTTCTTTGAGCAGGTCGAAGTAGTTTCTCTTGGGTGAGGAGATGAGGCGGAGTTCAAACCCGGCTTTTTTAATCTCGACGATATCGTTCTTACCGAGGGAGAACCCTCTCTGCCCGTCAAGGGTTAGGTAGACTTCCTCACCGGCCGTCAAGAGCTGAACTTTGACTCTGGAATTGGACGAAACGACCATGGGCCTGAACGAGAGCGTATGAGGGCATATGGGAGCGAGGACAACGGCGGGAACATAGGGCTGGACGATGGGGCCTCCGGCCGAAAGCGCATACGCCGTCGACCCAGTCGGCGTCGAGACGATGAGGCCGTCCGCTTTCAACGCCCCGATCTCTTTTTCATCGATCCAGATTCCTATCTGAATCATCCGGGCCACAGCGCCCTTATTGATGACGACATCATTCAAGCAATAATAGGGGTTCCCCCTAAACGTGATTTCAAGAAGCATTCTCGGGCTGATGATTTCCTCATTTCCCTCAAGAAAAGAATCCAAAGCAATGAACATCTCGTCCTTGGGCACTTCTGTCAGGAACCCGAGCCGTCCCAGGTTGACTCCGAGGACAGGGACATTTCTCACGGCGGCCAGATGGGCGATACTGAGCAGCGTTCCGTCCCCGCCCAGGACGATGACCAAGTCTGTATGTGCCGGAAGCTCTTCTCTCGCCGCCCCCTTTTTCTGGGACAGTTTTCTTGCGGCCGCTTCTTCAAGGACGCAGGCGATCTTTTTCTCCTCAAGATATTTCATCAGGCCGGATACTGTCTTCTCAATATCCGGAGCATGCGGCTTGACAACGATTCCCGCCCTTTTAATTTTTCGGTTCATGGACGACCTCCTTGACCAGTTCCCTGATTTTTTCTTGAGACATATGATCCCCGGCCAAAGTCAAATAGGCAAAGAACTCCCTGTTCCCCCTCTGCCCCCGGAGCGAGCATTTGATTAAGCCCCGGACGCCGAATCCCAGCCGGCGGGCTTCATCCAGCACTTGATTGAGCACGGCTTCGTGCTGGGCCGGGTCCCGGACAATCCCCTTTTTGCCCACCTGGCCCTTTCCGACCTCAAACTGCGGCTTGAGCAGGGTCAAGGCAATCCCGTCTCCCAGGAATCCCTTGACCGCCGGCAAAACCTTGATCACAGATATAAAGGACAGGTCGATAGTGACGATAGCCGGCTTTTCGGCAAAGTCTTCGCTTGCGAGATAGCGCGCATTTTTCTCGACCGGAATGACTCTGGCATCGTTCCGAAGGCGCCAATCCAGCTGGCTGATGGAAACATCCACGGCGTAGACACGACGCGCGCCCCGCTGGAGCAGGCAGTCCACAAACCCGCCGGTAGAAGAGCCAAGGTCCGCAGCGACCGCTCCGCGAACGTTTATCGAAAAAGCGTCCAGCGCCTCCTCGAGCTTCAATCCTGCCCGGCTGACATACGGCATTTCTTCCCGCAGCGAAAGGCCTTCATCCAGGCCGACGAGCTCGCCCGGTTTTTCGACCTTCCGGCCTCCGGCGTAGACGAGCCCCGCCATGATGAGCGCCTGAGCTTTTTGCCGGCTTCCGACCAAATGCCGGCTCACGAGAACCTTGTCAACCCTGTCTTTTCTAAGCGGCACCTGGCTCAATGGATATTCGAGAAAAAATCTTTGATTTGGGTAATAAGACCGTCTGCATCGAGGCCGAACCTCCGCTTGATTTGGTCGGATGTCCCGAGCGGATAGACCTCCAGCGGAAGCCCGATGCTTTTGAAGCGGATATCGAACCTCTTCTCTCTATCCAGGAGTTCCCGGACAGCGCTTCCAAATCCTCCTGCCGTCACTCCTTCCTCGATCGTGATAATCGTGTTGCCTTTATGGGCAAACCGGAGAATCGCCTCTTCATCCAGAGGCTTAGCAAACCTGGCGTTGATGACAGCCAAGCTGACGCCTTCGGTCTCCAGCCGCTTGGCGGCTTCGAGCGCGGGGTAGACCATGCTCCCGACGGCGAGCACCAAGTCTTTGCCTTCCTTGAGAAGCTCGCTCTGGCCTAAAGGAATCGCCTCAGGGTTGGCCTCCAGAGGGATTCCGACTCCCTTGCCTTTGGGATAGCGAATGGCCGTGGGATGGGGATAGGAGATCGCCGAGAGGAGCATTCTCTGTAATTCGTTCTCATCCTTAGGAGCCATGACAATCATATTGGGCATGTGCCGGAGGTAGCTGAGATCGTTGATCCCCTGGTGAGTCGGGCCATCGTCAGAAACTATGCCGGCGCGGTCAAGAGCAAAAACAACCGGCAGGTCCATCAAGGATACGTCATGGTAGAGTTGGTCATAAGCCCGTTGAAGGAACGTGGAGTAAATGGCCACGACCGGCCGTAGCCCGCAGAGGGCTAGGCCCGCCGCAAAATTGACGGCGTGCTGCTCGGCGATGCCCACGTCATAAAACCGGTCCGGCAATTCTCTGGCGAAATGCATCAGCCCCGTTCCCTCCGGCATCGCCGCCGTGATGGCGATGATTTTGTCGTTCTTTCGGGCGAGCTTGACTAGTGTCTCTCCAAACACCGAAGAATATGTCGGCTTAGTGGAATTGACCAAAGGCTCCCCCGTCGCCCGGTCGAAGGGCGCTGCCCCATGGAATTTTTCAGGGTTCGTTTGGGCAGGCCCATAGCCGCGGCCTTTTTGGGTGACGCAGTGAATCAGGACAGGACCATCGTATGCCTTAGCATCTTTAAAGACCTCAATCAGGGAAGGGATGCTGTGCCCTTGAACCGGCCCGACATAGCGTATCCCGAGCTCTTCGAAGACCAGTCCGGGGAAGAACGTTTTCTTAACCGCGTCTTCGACGGCCCGGCCGACTTTGATCATCGGAGCCCCCACAGCCGGGATCGATTTGAGAATCGATTTGGCGTGATCTTTAATCCGCAAATAATGCTGCCCGGAGACAAGATAGGTAAGATATTTGGACATCGCACCGACGTTCGGCGAAATGGACATTTCATTGTAATTGAGCACGATGATCACTTTTTCCCTGAGATGTCCGATTTGGTTCAAAGCCTCCCAGGCTACACCTCCGGTCAATCCTCCATCGCCGACAACAGCAATAATCTCATCGGCTTCGTTACGTTTGTCCCGGGCTACAGCCAGGCCAAGCGCCGCGGAAAGGGCGGTCGAAGCGTGCCCGGTGTTATAGGCGTCGTGCTCGCTTTCCTCACGGTCGGGGAAACCGATCAGCCCTCCGGATTGCCGCAGGGTCGGGAAGCGGCCCTTCCGGCCGGTCAATATTTTATGGGTGTAACACTGGTGGCCCACGTCCCAGATAATCTTATCCTTTGGAGAATCAAAGACATAATGAAGAGCGATCGTGAGCTCCACCACCCCCAGGTTGGAGGCGAGATGGCCGCCGTTCTTGGAGACAACCTCGAGGATGAAAGACCTGATTTCATGAGCCAGCGCCGGGAGTTTTTCCTCGGGGACTTTTTTCAAGTCCTGGGGGCTGTCGATTTCGTCCAGTATTTTAGCCATGTTTTGCCTCAGGTTTCAAGATAAGGAGCGAGGAGGCCAGATAGCTGAGTTCTCCCGCCTTCCGGCCGAATTCCCTTAAAGAGGCGATGGCCCTTCGAACAAGCTCCTCCAGCTGTTTTCTGGCCTTGTCCGGACCAAAAAAGACCGCATAATCAGGCCGCAAGGGCTTTTTCGTTTTCTGCCGGCCGTCGAAATCAATAAGGTCGTCGCGGACCTGAAAGGCCAGCCCGATATTCTTTCCGTAGTCCAGGATTGATCGTCTCTGCGAGGGCTTGGCCTGGCCGAGCAGGGCTCCGGCCTCCACGGCGGCAATGATCAAAGCGCCGGTTTTTTTCAAAACGAGCTCATCCACCAGCCTTCTCGTTAGTTTTCGAGGGTTGAGAGTGACATCGAGGACCTGGCCTCCGATCATCCCAGAAGCCCCGGCTCTGCGGCTGATAGCCTTGATGGCTTCCTGTTTCTGGGGCAGAAGCTCGGGGGGAACAGAGGCCTTGGCCATGGTTTCAAAAGCCAAGGTCAGAAGAGCATCCCCGGCCAAAAGAGCAATGTTTTCCCCAAAAGCCCTATGGCAAGATGATTTTCCCCGCCGAAAATCGTCGTCATCCATAGACGGTAGGTCGTCATGGATGAGGGAATAATTATGGATAAGCTCCAGGCCGCAGGCAAAAGGAAGAAGCATATCCTGGCTCGCCCCAAAACAGTCTCCCGAAGAAAGGAGGAGAATCGGCCTGAATCTTTTCCCGCCAGAGAAGACGGCGTACCGCATGGCCTGATGGAGAACAGTATCGTCTTTGGATAGAAGACTCCGCAGTCCTCGCTCGACGAGTCTTTTTTTGGCGGCCAGACTCACTTCAATGCGCATGGTCAAAAAGGAGGTTCCTCCTTATCCTCGTCGTCCTCTTCCTCCTCGCCGGCCGATGAAAATCCTTCCAGCTCGTTGGGGCTGAAGGGTTCCTGGCGAACCGCTCCTTTTTCATCCTTAAGAAGAATCTCGACTTTCTTCTCCGCTTTGCCGAGCTCTTGCCTGAGGAACTTGGCCAGCTTCACCCCTTTTTCGAAAAGGGCCAGGGATTCATTCAGGGAGAGATTGCCCTTTTCCAGTTTCTCGACAATATTTTCCAGGTCGGCCAAAGCTTTTTCAAAGTTCAGGCTGGTCATTTTTTCTCCTTTGTCAGGCGCTCCTCCAGGAGTATCTTCCGGTTGATCTCTTTGACATGGCAGGTGAATTCGCCTTTATAGAAAGAAACTGTGACGTCTTTGTCTCTGTCGACCTCTTCGATCCTGCGGATGAGCCGGAGGTCATCCTTCCAGCACAGGGTGTAACCTTTTTTCAGTATATTTAGCGGGCTAAGGTTGTGCAACCCGATGGAGAGCTTTTCCCACTGAGAAAGCAGACCGCTAATTAGAGTCCGGATCGTGTTGGCCATCTTCTCTTCAAAAAGATAGACCGCGGCCCTGCTCTCAGCCAACACCATCTTCTTGCGTCGGAAGACATCTCTAGCCCGTTCCTCCAGCTCATCCACTCTCTGCTCGATGTTGAGGAGCTTGATCCTGAAATTCTGGAAAATCCGGTGCTGGCTGAGGTTAAGAACTCGCTCTTTCAACCCCTGCAAGAAATAGCGCGATGTCTGGATGAGGTTCTTCTCCAGGTTTTCGATTTGCGCAGCGAGCTCCTCTTCTTTCTGAATCACGATCTCCGCCGCCGCTGATGGCGTCGAGGCACGGACATCAGCCACAAAGTCCGCGATGGTGAAGTCGACCTCGTGTCCGACCGCGGAGATGATGGGGATGGCCGAGCGAAAAATGGCCCGCGCGACTTTCTCTTCATTAAAAGCCCATAGGTCTTCGATCGAGCCGCCGCCGCGGCCGACGATAATCACATCGATATCCGCCTGGCGGCTGAGATAGTCAATCCCTTCAACGATCTCATCGGCCGCGCCCTCGCCTTGAACCTTAGCCGGATAGATCAGGACATGAAGGCGCGCAAACCGTCTCTCCAGAATCCGGAGAATGTCCACAATAGCGGCGCCGCGGGGGGAAGTGACGAGGCCAATTTTCTTCGGCAGAAGAGGAAGCCTTTTCTTGCGCTGGGGGTCAAAAAGCCCTTCCGCTTTGAGCTTTTCTTTCAGTTGCTCAAAGGCTAATTGCAGGGCGCCTTTGCCCTTGGGTTCGACAACCTCGGCCACAAGCTGGTATTGTCCCCGGACTTCATAGACTCCGATCCGTCCCCTGCAGACGACCTTAAGCCCATCCTTGATTTCAAACTTCAACTGGCGGGCATCACTCCGCCACATCACCGCGGGAAGCTGGCACTGTTCATCCTTGAGCGTGAAGTAGAGGTGCCCGGAGGTGGCCTTCCGGAAATTTGAGATTTCTCCTTCAACCCAGAGCACGGGAAACGCGTTCTCCAGCTCCAGCTTGATCAGCTTGGTGATCTCCGACACCGTATAAGTTTTATCCGCAATCACCAAGCTTTGGCTGTCCATCTTATCCCTCGGAAAAAAGTTCTCTCCGGATACCGAGAGCCCTACCTGTAGCGATTTCTACCTCGACCGAGACGGCGGAGAAGAGCAGGCCTTCCTTACCCGGCTCAAAGCGCTGCGGCCGAGACGTCAGGAAGCGGGCCAGGGCCTGATCCCGGCGCATCCCGATCACTGAATTGTATCCTCCAACCATGCCCACATCCGTGATATAGGCGGTCCCCTGCGCAAGAATGCGCTCGTCAGCCGTGGGGACGTGGGTATGGGTTCCGATCACGGCGGTGACTTGTCCATCAAGATACCAGCCCAGGGCCTGCTTTTCAGACGTGGCCTCGGCATGAAAATCGATAATAACCAAGGGAGTCACCTCCCGGAGTTTCTTGACTTCTTCGGCACCCACCCGAAAAGGGCAATCGATGGGCTCCATGAAAACCCGACCCTGAAGGTTTAGGACCGCCGCCTTCCAGCCGTTCTTGTTCTGGAGGATGAAAGAGCCCTTGCCCGGATTGCCCGGAGGATAGTTGGCTGGCCGAAGCAGCCGGGGTTCTTGGTCAAGGTAGGGAACTCCTTCCTTTTTGTCCCAGATATGATTTCCCGAGGTCAGGATATCGACCGAGAGCAAAAGCTCCCGGCCGACGTCTTCTGTTATCCCAACTCCCCCAGCAGCGTTTTCAGCGTTGGCCACGACAAAAGCCGGGGAGTACTTGTCTATAAGAAGGGGCAGAAATTTCCTCAAGGCCGTGCGGCCCGGACGGCCGATGATATCGCCTAAAAAAAGAAAGCTCAGTTTATCGGGCATATTCCACAGCCCTCATTTCGCGGATGACCGTGACCTTGATCTGTCCGGGATAGTCCAGCTCGTTCTTGATCTTTTGGGCGATATCCTTGGCCACAAGAGTCGCCTTCTCATCGGAAACCTTCTGGCTCTCGACAATAATGCGGATTTCCCTGCCTGCCTGCAAAGCAAAAGCCTTGGATACGCCCTCGAAAGAATGAGCGATCCCCTCGAGTTTTTCCAGCCGCTTGATGTACGTCTCCAGAAGCTCGCGCCGCGCTCCCGGCCTGGCAGCAGAAAGAGTGTCAGCGGCCTGCACAAGGACAGCTTCGACAGACGGGAAATCGACATCCCGATGGTGAGAAGCAATAGCCTGGGCAACAGCATTCGACTCGCCGTAACGCTTGACAAGGTCGACGCTCAATTCTGTGTGCGTTCCCTCGACTTCCCTGTCCACCGCTTTTCCGATGTCATGAAGCAGGCCAGCCCGAAGCGCCACTTGGGTGTCCAGCCCCAATTCCTTGGCCATCAGGGCGGCGAGCAGCGCCACTTCCTTGGAGTGCTGGAGCACGTTCTGTCCGTAGCTTGTCCGGTACTTCAGTTTTCCCAGGAGCTTGACGAGTTCGGGGTGGATATTCTGGACGCGCAGCTCGAGCATGACCGATTCTCCCTCTTGCTTGATCTTCTCCTCCAGTTCCACTTTCACCGTTTCGACGATTTCCTCGATGCGAGCGGGATGAATCCGTCCATCAATCACCAGTTTTTCGATGGCCAACCGGGCCAGTTCACGGCGGATGGGGTCGAAGCTGGAGAGTATGACCGCCTCGGGCGTATCATCAACAATAATATCAACTCCCGTGGCCAATTCCAGCGCGCGGATGTTCCGGCCTTCCCGGCCGATGATCCGGCCTTTCATGTCTTCGGAGGGTAGGTCAACTACAGAAACCGTCGTCTCCACGACGTGCTCGGCCGCAGACCTTTGGATGGCCTGGCTGATGATTTCCCTGGCTAGGCCCTGGCCTTTCTCCCGGGTTTCCTCTTCAATCCTTCTGAGCGACTGGACGGCTTCGAGTTTGGCTTCATCTTCTATCTTTTTGATGAGCTGGCTCTTCGCCTCCTCCTGAGTCAAGCCGGAGATTCTTTCAAGTTCCTCCATCTGCTTTTTGACCAATCCCACAGCCTTTTCTTCCTGGAGGTCGATTTCCTTTTCACGCTGGAAGATCCGCCGCTCTTTCCCTGACGTTTCCCTCTCTTTTCGTTCCAAGGCCTGGAATCTCCGGTCGAGGTTTTCTTCCTTAATCACCAGCCTTCGTTCCATGTCGCTGATTCTTTTCCGCTGCTCGCGGGTCTTCCTCTCGAACTCCGCTTCGAAGTTAATGAACTTCTCTTTTGAGTCCAGGGCGGCTTTCTGAGCGATTTTCTCGGCTTCCGCTTTCGCCGCAGCCAAGGTGTTCTTGGCCTCTTCCCGGGCTTCGAACAGAGCTCTGGATTCTCGCCGCCTTTTTATCAGATAGAAAACGACGCCGACAACCCACAAGGCCAGCGCAACAATTCCAACAATAAGAGTGATATTCACTTGAGTTGCCTCCTTTAAGGAGTCTCGGAGGAGAGGAAATGAGGCAGGTTGAGGAGCTTACATTTTTCCGGGTGAATCGGGAAGAAAAAGAAGGGACAGAAAGTTTGCCGGGCTCGACTGGGCGAGCCGCTGTCCTCTCTCCCTAGGGAACCTGGTCTTCAGCGCATCTATGACAGGATTCGCGTACCGTCCTGCCGTTTTAAGGAGTCTTTTCAAAATCATTGTAAGTTTTATCCTCTTTAGGAAGATGAGCCTCTAAACTCCCTATTTCACTCTCCATCTGTCCTATGACTTCATTCAATTGATCCAGCTTCTTCTGGCAGAGAAAGAATTCGTCGGCGATATTCATGGCCGCCAGAACGGCTATCTTCAACATATCCGCCGACTTGGATTTGACCGCGACTTCGTGCATTTTCTGATCAATATATGAAGTCAAATGACTGATATATTTTTCATCCTCTTCTCCTTTGACTCTGATCCGATATTTCTGTCCGTAAATTTCGACTTCGATGATTCTGTCGATCATAGACCAATTTTCTCAATCTGGCCGATAATGGCCTCAATTTTGTTTTTTATGACATCCCTCTCGCTATCGTATCGTTTCAGCTCCTCCTCAAGCTTCGCTGTCCGCCTGGCCTGCTCTTCGTGGTCCCTAATCCCCGATTTCAGCTCTTTAACCTGTTGTTTGAGCTTGTCGTTCTCTGCGGTCAGCTTATTGACGTATTCAACGACCTGAGCAATTTTTCCTTCAAGTATTTTAATTCTTTCCAGTTCCATTGTCAATTTTACCTCCTTTTCTAAGCTGGACCTCAAAGGTCTTGGTCAAGATATTCAGGATCTGTTGTTCAGCCTTGTCTACCTCTTCAGCCAGAAGTGTCCTCTGGGGATGACGATAAATAAAGCGGAACAACAGGCTGACTGTATTCTGAGGGATCGATTCTCCGGAATATAGGTCGACAACCTGGAATTCCTCCAGGATGGGGAGGGGAAGCTTTTCAACAGTCTTCTTAATTTCCTGATAAGAGACATCCCGAGGAACCAGCAACGAAATATCACGGCTGACGCTGGGAAACTTTGCCACCGGAACATAGGCAAACGGCTGGGGCTGTTTCTCAAACAAGAGCTCGAGGTCAATCTCGGCCGAATATACTTCTGGCTTGACGGAGAAACCCTCCAAAATCTCTGTCCTCAAGCGGCCAAGTGAGCCGATTTTTTCCTCTTTAAAAACTAGCGCCAGGGAGTGGCCGGAAGCAAAGAAGGGATGGGTTTCAGCCTCAAAGGAAAAGGGCTCATACCGGAGCTGTTCCATCAGGGCCTCGCACGCTCCCTTGATATAGAAAAATCCAGCTTCCTGAGGCTTTTGCTGCCACTGGGGCTCGTCTTGGGGCCCGGAGCTCAGAAGTCCGAGGGTCAGCCGTTCCCGGCAGTCTGATCCTTCCATAAAATAGACCTTGCCGGTCTCAAAAATGTGGACGGCATCCAGGCCGCGGTTCTTGTTCCAGGTCAGGGTTTCTAACAGGCCGCCGAGGAGAGTCGTCCTCAAAAGAGAAGATTTCGCCGACACGGGGTTACGTATGGCTACCGCCTCGCGGCCCGAGTCGAGAATTTTCTCCCTGTCCGGGTCGGAAAAACTAAAGGTGATGACTTCATTGAATCCCCGGTGAAAAAGCAGCGGCCTGAGCTTGCTGATTTTTTCCTTGTTTTTATCAGGGATCGGCTCGGCGACTTTCACGGGCGGGAGGACACTGGGGATGTTTTTGTAGCCAAAGAAGCGGGCGATCTCCTCGATGATATCTATCTCTCTGTCAATATCCACCCGGAAAGAAGGGACCTTGACCAGCAAGATTCCACCCTGACCCGCCTCAACGCCAAACTCCAGGTCGGTGAGCGTTTTTTTGATGAAATTCTCCTCCACATCGACGCCCAGGAGGTCAACGACGCGGCGGTGACGGACAATGATCTCTTTCTTTTTTCGGGGCTGCGGATAGACATCTACCAGGTTCTCGGCGGCTCGTCCTCCGAATTGGCCAAGGAGAGAGGCCGCCATTAAAGCTGCCTGGGGAGGATAGGCAATGTCCGCGCCCCTTTCAAACCGATACGCCGCATCCGTCTGGAATCCTGCTGCCTTGCGGGTTTTCCGGACTGATACCGGGTCAAAATAAGCGCTTTCAATAAATACATCTTTCGTCTCTTCGGCAACGGCTGAGTCCTGTCCGCCGATGACTCCAGCCAAAGCCACAGGCTTGACCTCATCAGCGATGACCAGCATGTCTGGCGCAAGGGCGAGGTCCTGGCCGTCAAGACAGAGGAGCCTCTCGCCCTTTTGGGCCCTGCGGATGATGATCTTGGCTCCGGCGATTTTTTCCAGGTCGAAGGCGTGGATGGGGTGCGATGTGGAGAAAAGCACATAATTGCTGATATCGACGATATTATTGATCGGGTTCAGGCCCATCGCCTCGATCCGCTTGGCCAGCCACGCCGGCGATGGCCCGACCTTCACGCCCTTGACGACAATGCCGCAATACCGGGGGCAGAGGTCTTCGTCCCAGATCTGAACATCAACGATATCGGATGTTTTCTTGTTGAATTCGGCGAGCGGCCAGGTTTTCTCTTTGAGGGGCACACCCAGACCCACCGCCACTTCCCTGGCCATCCCCAGGTGTCCAAGAGTATCAGGACGATTGGCATAAGTCTCAACATCAAGGATGACATCGTCGTCTTTCTCTTCCATGGCCTCGACCATCAGGCCGATGCGGTTCAGAGTCTCGACAACCTCGGAGACAGAGACCTCCCCGTCCAGATACTCCTTCAACCACTCCAAGCTGATCTTCATTTCAGAGAAAATTGCCTCGTGAAACGCAAATCATTCTCATAAAAAATCCGCATATCCTGAATCCCGTAACAGAACATGGCCGTTCGCTCGATGCCCAGCCCAAAGGCCCAGCCTGTATACTTTTCAGGGTCGATGTTCACGTTCTTAAAAAGTTGGGGGTCAACCATCCCGGCTCCGAGGAGTTCTTTCCAGCCAGAGCCCCCGCAGACGGGGCAGGTCTTATCGCTGCCGCGGCAGACCATGCAGCCGATATCCACTTCGGCTGACGGCTCAGTGAAGGGAAAGAAGCTCGGCCGGAAGCGGATCTCAGTTTTTTCGCCGAGGAGGGCGCGCAAGAAATATTCCAGGGTCCCCTTGAGGTGGGCAAAGGTCACGCCTTCGTCCACGAGTAGCCCTTCGACCTGGTAGAACTGGGGCAAGTGGGTTGGGTCGATGGCCTCTCTGCGGAATACTCTGCCGGGGATGATGATTCTAATCGGGGGCTTGTATTTTTCCATGACGCGAATCTGCACCGGCGATGTGTGCGTCCTCAAGAGCAGCTGGTCGTTAATGTATAAGGTATCCCAGTCATCCCTGGCCGGGTGGTGCGGCGGAAAATTCAGGGCCTCAAAATTATAGTAGTCCGTCTCTATTTCCGGGCCATCGGCCACAGAAAAACCCATGGCCAGAAAGATGTTCTCGATTTCCTGTTCAAAAAGAAAAAGCGGGTGAGGCATCCCCCAATACGCTTTTTCCCCGGGAAGGGTGAGGTCGGCCTCGTGCGCAAGAGAAAGACCGCCTAAAGCACTGGATTTCGCATAAATTTGCCCCTTCAGAGGAATGGTACCGCGGAGCCGCTCACGAGCCAAGCCTATTTGATCTTGGACAAAAATCTTGAGGTCATTGAGGAGCTTCCCCGCAGCAGGCTTCTCTTCTGCAGACAAGTTCTTGAGCTCTTCAAAAAGGAGGGTCAGGTGCCCTCTCTTTCGGCTCAGAAACTCGTTGCGGAGCTCTTCGAGCGATCTTGGGTCCTTGATCCCCGCCAGAGCCTCTTCAAACTTACTTCTGAGCTCCTTGATTTTCTTCTCGAAATCCGTCATCTCACGCGGCTCGAGCCTCCTTGACTTTGTGAACGAGCGAGGCGAAGGCCTGGGGAGAATTTACGGCCAGGTCGGCCAGCACCTTTCTATCAAGCTCAATCTGCAATTTCTTCAGGCCGTTCATGAAACGGCTGTAGGCCATCCCGTTCATTTCAGAGGCGGCCTTGATCCGGATGATCCACAGGCGCCGGAAATCCCTTTTGCGGTTGCGTCTGTCTCTGTAAGCATAGAGCAAGGATTTTTCCACCGCCTCTTTGGCCGTCCGGTAATTGCGAGCTTTGGCTCCCCAATAGCCTTTGGCGAGCTTCAGCACCCTTGACCTGTGGTCCCTTCTTTTCGTTCCTCTCTTTACTCTGGCCATTGTCTTCTCCTTGTTATTCGAGTCTAGAATTCATAGGGGAGCATCTTTTTTATCGTCGCTCTATCAGCCCGGCTCACGGCCACCTTTTTACCCAGTTGCCTTTTCCTCTTAGAATTTTTAAGGGCAAGCAGGTGGCTTTTGTAAGCCTTGCTATGCACGATTTTCTTCTTGGCTGTTACCCGGAACCTCTTTTGGGCTCCCTTGTGCGTCTTTAGCTTTGGCATCCTTTCCTCCTGATCTCACCGGAACAAGCAGGGCCGATAAAGCCCAATCCTGCTTCCTCATCTCTCCATCCTGGCGACCTCGTTCCTTGATATCCTCGAGAATGCGGTCCATAAGATTCTGGGCGAGCTCTGGCTTTGACCTCTCTCTCCCTCTGATCATAATCGTCACTTTGACCTTGTTGCCTTCTTCCAGGAACCTCTCGACGTGGCGCATCTTGAAACTATAATCATGAATGCTGATTTTCGGCCGGAATTTGATCTCCTTCAGCTGAACCTGTTTCTGGTGTTTCTTGGCCTCATGCTCTTTTTTGTGCTGTTCATACAGGAATTTCCCGTAATCCATGATGCGGCAGACTGGCGGGTTGCCTTCAGGGGCAATCTCCACGAGGTCAAGGCCTTTCTGCCTGGCCAGGGTGATAGCCTCCGGAACGGACAGGATACCGACCTGTTTTTTTTCCTCGTCGATCACCCTGACTTCTCGAGCTCGTATCATTTCATTAACCCGATGCGGTTTTGCCTTTCTGGCTGCAGGATAGAAAGACTGTTTCTTAAAAATGCTTAGCCTCCTTTAAATGCTCAATTTTAAAGACCTATTTTTATTCAAATCAATGATTTTTTCAAGGAGCGCATCCACCTCGACCTGGCCCCTGTCCCCCTGAGTATGAACCCTTAAGGAAACGGTGCCGTTGGCGGTTTCTTTGTCCCCGACAACCAGGATCAGCGGGATTTTCTGGTTCTCGGCATCCCTTATTTTGTAGCCGATTTTCTCGCGCCGGATGTCCAGGCGCGACCTCAGCCCTTTCTGTTTGAACTTCCGGTCGAGGGAAACAGCATAATCATGGTGTCTTTCGGCAATCGGGAGGATGCCGACCTGGATTGGGGCGAGCCAGACCGGAAAATTCCCTTTATAATGTTCGATCAAGATGCCCAGGAAGCGCTCCAGGGAACCCAGGAGGGCCCGGTGGATCATGTACGGACGGTGCTCCCTTCCATCCTCAGCGACGAAGGTCATATCGAACCTTTCGGGGGTGTTGAAATCGAACTGGATGGTTGTGCACTGCCACAGTCGGTTCAGGGCGTCCTTGACCTTGATGTCTATTTTGGGACCGTAAAAAACGGCCTCTCCCTCGATGCGCCTATAAGACAGGCCGCGGGACTCTAAAGCCTTGACCAGCGACGCCTCACCCCGGCACCACATATCATCGGCGCCGCAGTACTTGGCCGTATTCTCCGGGTCCCGGACCGAGAGCTCGATCCTGTTGTCGACGAAGCCAAATGCGGCCAGGATGTCGATGGAGAAATCCAGAACGCGCAGGATCTCGTCTTCGATCTGATCTGGAGTGCAGATGATATGGGCGTCATCCTGGGTAAACCCGCGGACGCGGAGCAGGCCGTGGAGCACGCCGCTGCGTTCGTACCGGTAGACGGTCCCAAGCTCGGCCCAGCGCAGCGGGAGATCACGGTAAGAGCGGAGCCGCGCTTTATAGATCAAGATGTGGAATGGGCAATTCATCGGCTTGAGGTAATAGTTCTGCCCCTCGATATCCATCGGCGAATACATCGAGTCCTTGTAGAAGTCAAGATGACCCGAGGTCTGCCAGAGCCATTCTCGGCCGATGTGCGGAGTGTAGAGAATTTCGTAGCCGCCTTCCGCATGGCGCTGGCGCCAATAATCCTCGATGACAGCCCGGATCTGGGCGCCTTTCGGATGCCAGAGGATGAGTCCGCCGCCCAGGAGCTCGTTAACACTGTAGAGGTCGAGTTCAATGCCCAGCTTGCGATGGTCTCTCTGGCCGGCTTCTTCGAGAATAACGAGGTAATTATCGAGCTGCTGCTTTTTGAAAAAGGCGGTTCCGTAGATTCTCTGCAGCTGCTTACCTCTTTCATCTCCCTTCCAGTAAGCCCCTGAGACAGACAGAAGCTTAAAATTCTTGATGTATCCAGTCGACGGGACGTGGGGACCGAGACAGAAATCAATGAAGTTACCCTGCCGGTAGCAGGTGACCCGGTCTC
This sequence comes from uncultured Eubacteriales bacterium, assembly GCA_964558915.1. GTDB lineage: Bacteria > Acidobacteriota > Aminicenantia > Aminicenantales > UBA8522 > CAZKEW01. The sequence goes on from CAZLFV010000057.1 coordinate 16,326, forward strand.
CGCCCTTTTCCCGGATGAGCTCGACCTTTAGCTCCTGCCCCAGGTCCTGAAAAATGTGCAGCGCCTCGTCCTTGGAATAGGTCACTTTCTGGATGGGAATGTCCTGCCGGGCAAGCTCCCTCATCTTGCTTTCGATGGCTTCGAGGTCCTGCACGCTAAAAGGTGTCTCCCGCAGAAAATCATAATAAAACCCGTTTTCGACCGCCGGACCGATGCCTGTCTTGGTGCCGGGAAAGAGCTCAAGGACCGCATGGGCCATAAGGTGGGAAGCGCTGTGGCTCAAGATCTCCAGCCCCTCCTCGGAATCGTCGTAAATAGGATAAACCTGGGCCTCCCTCTCAAGAGGGAAATCGAGCCTGACAACCTCGCCATCCACTTTGGCTAGAACAGGCTTCCGGGCAAGGCCGAGCTGGGCAAGCGCATCCCTGACCTTGGTCCCTTTCTTTACCGAAAGCAGGGATGCTTCGACCTTGATTTTAAATGGTTCATTCACTATCAATTATTAGTATTCAACAGGCGGGAAATGAAAAAAAACAATCTTCTTAGAGTCCTCTTGAATACGCTCTCCTTAATCTCATGGTAGGCGCGGAGGGTATCGAACCCACGACCTCTTCCGCGTCAAGGAAGCGCTCTACCACTGAGCTACGCGCCTAGCCTGCGTTTATAACGGCTATATATTAAAGAAATCAGGCGGGGAGTGTCAAGGGAGCGAATCGAGTCATCTAAAATCTAACCATAGGGCTATATATCTTGTCATTTAAAAATCTAACC
>CAZLFV010000058.1:0-9612 GCA_964558915.1 uncultured Eubacteriales bacterium
GGCGAGGACGTCGGGCACCCCCGAGAGCATCAGCGGGAGATTTTTTTTGCCCCTTTTCCCGGCTGCTCGACCGTCCGGATTTTCTGGGTGAAGAGGGGGTCGAACTTGGAGTTTCCATCGACATCCACAAACACAGGATTGGTCAGGGCATAGGGGAGCGTTCCGTTTTTGAGGGAGCCGTTCGATGACGCCTCTTGAAGTACGGGGAAGAGCGTCTTTTTGCCCAAAACCTCGACACAGATGTAAGTATCTCTGTTTAAGGTTAAGCTGATTTTTTTCTCCAAGGCCGCGCCAGAAGTCGCTTGATTTGACACAGGAAAAATGTATTTTCTTTCTCCGTTGAGGATGAGACGGACCTCATCGATATCCACCCAGGGAGCGCTTCGAATCCCGAGTCGGATGGCCACTTTGCCATCATTGGCCGGAACGAGGTCGCCTAAAGAATAGCGGCCGTTGACTTTCAGTTCAATGATGGGGCCGTTGGTGGCAAAGGCGCGACCTTTTTTCAAGGCTTGGATGGTAACGCCGCTGTCCAATCGGCTGCCCTTTTCTCCGTTATAGAAGACGTAGGTCCTCGAATACCCGGTTTCGTCCCTGTCAATGCCATGAGAATCCGAAGAACCGACAATGGGGAAATAGTACCCTCTATTGAGGAGGTGAAACCAGTCTTCGATGGCCGCCGTGTTGGCGGAATAAAAATAGGGTCCGTTGAGGACCTCGAGGAGGTCAAAGTCGAGGTTGAACTGGGCTAAGGCTGTGGCGGCCGATTCCGGGTCAAGATATAAGTTATTGAAATACCCGATGTCTCCGGCTCGAGGATGGTTGACTTGGAGAACGGCCCCAGGATTTTTTTCCCGGCTGGCGAGAAATAATGGTGACGCCTCATCGGCAGTCGCAAGGATGGCGCCGTTGCCGTGCTCGCTAGGCCGAAAAGCCATGGGATAGGTGTTGAAATGTACGATATCGTCCACAGTGACCTCGCAGCCGTGAATGAAGGCGAGCTCCTCTTCGAGTCCCAGGGTTTTAAGGGCTTCCGAGTAATCAGTGACGGTGTTGTGGTCTGTGGCAACGATGGCCTCGAGGCCTTCGGCCAGCGCCTCCTTGATTCTTTCCTGAATGGAGATTCGACCGTCTGACCTTCGGGTGTGCATATGAGGGTCAAAAGCGATGAGGCCGGGAGTGTCGACGGCTTGATCAACGAGAAGGCCGACCTCGCGGTTCCTTTCATGAACCACCTCAATGGCCTTCAGGTCGGTCGTATATTCAGGTCCGTGCGAGGCGCAAACAAGATAAGTGCCGACCGGAAGATTCACCTCCAGTCCTTCCGGGGCCGGGAAGCAGGAGTTCTTGTTGCGCTCCCAGCTCCGTCCCGTCTCGACTGGGCTATCGGGCTGAAAATAGGGAGACCTGGTCGGAGCCAGGCCTATGAACGTGACTTTGCCCGGCACATATTTGCCGCTGCTGTTTTTGATGCGGACTGTGAGCAAGCCCAGAGGAGGATTCTTGAGGACGCAGGAATTTTTCTTTCCCGGGCCGACCTCCGCAAGCTCCTCGACCACTGCGGGAAAGAAATTGGCCTGGAAGCGATAGATCCCCGGAGGAATGGGGATGTCCGTTTCGAGAGGCGTTTCCAGGATGGCGCGGAAAAAGACAGACGAGGTGAACACTTCCCTGACCACAAGCTCCATCCAATCGCCGCTAAAATTATTAAACGAGGCAACTGCCTTCACCGGTTTCGCGCCAAGGATATTGTAGATGGATTCAAGGAGGCTCGAAGAAGAGGTGTCCGTGAGCAATGCATACCTGAGCGTACATTCGTCTCCGGGGCCGAGCTTGCCCGGGAAGCGGGATTCCTCGTCATTTTTTTCGACAGGATTGAAGCTGACCCAGCCCAAAGAATGACCCTTTTTTTGATAGACGCGAAAATTCAAATTGGGGAATTTCTTTTCATTGTACGGGTTGAAATAATAGCGGTCATAGGCATCAAAAAAGAGAGAGAAACTCAAATCTTCAAAGGCGACCTTTCCCGTATTGGCGATCGTGGAAGTGATTTCCACCCGCCCTTGTTCGGGAATGAAGACGTAGGTCGTCCGGATCCGGGCTTTTCGGGCCTCTTTGTCCTCATAGTAACCCTGCGCTTCGAACGCGGTCCCAGCCATCTGTGCACCAGGTTTAACCTGTCCGATATCGGAATAGACAACATAGTGTGTTTTGTCCTTGATCCTGAGCGCGGGCGAGCCGATATTGAGGTCGCTGGCCAGGTTTTTCCCTGAAGGGACAAAGCTGAGGATATTTCCCATGGCATTGCCGGTGGGGTAATTGGCGCTGGTGATAAGCAGCCTTGGAGAGGCGCCGATGAGAGCGTAACTCCGGCCGTCTCGAAGCAGGATATCTCCCCTTTGACCGAGCGAGCAGAACGGCTCGGGCAGGTCCTTCGGGCTCTGGATGATCTTGACTTCAAAGCCTGCCCGGAGGAGAAGAGGCGAAGCCAGCAGGAAAAGGGCAAACAAAACACATGGATTTCTTTTGAAAGCGTTCATTTTTTCTCCATGAGATACGAGGCGCTTTGGGTCGCCCCGAAAAATTAAGCGTTATTATATCATAATAAGAAAGCGGGTGTTGCCTTTAAGCGGATGCGCTGTTTTCCCTGAGGATAAGTTGCATTGCGAGGGAGGTTTCGCTAAAATCAGGTTTTTGCCGTCCACCGCCTGGGCGAGCGACTTTGATGAAGAACTTACACAAGATCGTCACTCTCAAGGGCAAGAAGTTTCTGCTCAAGGTGGAGACATCCCCCGATCATCAGGACTACGCCAAATATGAGGCCCTGAGAAATGAGGTCTGGGGGTTTCCCGAGGACTATCTTCCGGGACCGCGAAACCTGATGTGCGAAAATTTTCTCCATGATGGAAGCGCCCTCTTTATCGCTGCCTACAGCGAGCAGCCGGGGGGAAGGCTCAGCGACAACCCGGCCCATTTTGTCGGGTTTTCTTACGGATTTGTCGGGGTCAAGGACAAGGACATTGCCTTCCACAGCCTGAAGAATCTCTGGTTCTATTCCCAGTACACAGGAGTCAAACAGCCATTCCGTGACTATGGGCTCGGTGTTGCCCTCAAGGAGTTTCAGGGGAAAGCCGTCGCCGACAAACTCGGAATCAAAACCATCACCTGCACATTTGATCCTCTGACCGGCGTCAATGCCTGGAGAAATGTGCATTATTTCGGGATGGACGTGGTGGAGTACCGGGTTGCGACCTATGGAGAGTATGGCGGGCTGCTCAACCGCCTGGATATCCCGAGCGATCGGTTTTTCATGGCCTGGGACCTGAGAAAGAAAGTGAAGCGGCGAGCCGAGCCCCTTGACCCTCTTATTTCCGAATCCAAGCTTGTGGTTAAGGCTGAGGAAAGGAGAGTCGAGGGACGAAGCGGACCCGTCCATCTCGAAATCATCACTGCGACAAACCCACACCTAACGAAGAAAGTCCTCCTTGTCCGGATCCCCCGGGACTTCTATTTCATGCTCCAGGAGACGGATGTCGAGGACGAGAACATCCGGAGAATTCCCCTCGAATGGCGGCTCAGGACGAGAAAAATCTTCCAGGCTCTTTTTAACAGGAAATATAGGGTCGTGGATTTTTTCCAGACAAAGACCGAGCCCTTGAGAAATTTTTATGTCCTCCGTAAGGCGGGAAGGAAAACAACGAAGAAAGGAGACGAGGATGAAAAAAATTAGCCATGACGTCAAGACGTTAATCCAGGACGCGATCAAACTGGAGATCAACGGACAGGCTTTTTTTAACAAGGCCGCCGAGATCACTCACAACGACCTCGGAAAGAAAATGTTCGTCCGGCTGGCGCAGGAGGAAGTCAAGCATCTGGACACCTTTAGCCGCTTGTTCAGCACGATCATCGGGACGGAGGACTGGAAAAAACAAGTCAGGAAAGAAGAACTGAAGGGACCGTCGGCTGTTATCGATGAGCTGGCCCAGAGAATGAAAAGAGCCGAGGGCCAGAGTGAGGTCGAGGCCATCCGGATCGGCATGGAACTCGAGCAAAAAGCCGTGGATTTCTTCACCTCGTCCGCCGGGACAATGACCGATCCCGAGGCCAGACAGATTTTTGAAAAAATCGCCGAGGAAGAACGGTTCCATTATGACCTTCTTTTGGCTCAGTATGATTCTGTGACTGGCTCAGGGTTCTGGCTCGATAGCTCCGAATTCCAGATGGATGGGAAATACTAAGGTCTTATTTCAGCTGATCAGGGTCGATCGACTCACCAAGGTCTATGCCTCGGGAAAGATCCGGGTCAAGGCCCTCGACGAAGTCACTCTCGGTTTTGAAGAAGGTCTCTTTGCCGCAGTCACAGGAGCCTCTGGTTCAGGAAAATCCACACTGCTCAACCTCCTCGGCGGCCTGGATACGCCGACTTCGGGGAGCATTGAAGTCAAGGGGAAGAGAATTTCGGATATGGGGAAATTTGAGCTCGCTCTTTACCGTCGCTACGGTGCGGGGATGATTTTCCAATCTTTCTACCTGATTTCCAGCCGAACCGCCCTTGAAAACGTCGAGCTGCCGCTGGTCTTTTCCGGCGCCCCGAAAAAGGAACGGGGAGAGCGGTCCAAAGAGATGCTGGAACGGGTGGGACTCTCCCACCGGCTCGGCCACCGACCTTCCGAGCTCTCTGGGGGTGAGCAGCAAAGGGTGGCCATCGCCAGGGCGCTCGTCAACAGGCCCCAAGTGCTTTTGGCCGATGAACCGACGGGAAACCTGGATAGCCGCATTTCCCTGGAGATCGTCGAGCTTCTGGCCGAGCTTAACAGGAGCCAAGGTTTGACTGTGATTATGGTTTCGCACGAGGAAGCCCTGGCCGCGGAGTTTGCCAAGAAAATCATCCGCCTCCAGGATGGCCGGGTGATCGCCGAAGAAGAACGCAGATGAGGTTCGCCGACCACATCCAGTTTTCCTTTTCCAACCTCTGGAAGAGCAAACTCCGCACCTTTCTGACGACCTTTGGCGTGACCATCGGCATCGGCGCCCTGGTTTCCATGATTTCGTTTGGCAGCGGGATGCAGAAGAACATCACCGAACGATTCAAGGCCCTGGACCTCTTTAATTCCATTACGGTTCTTCCAGGTGGGTTTATGCGTGAGCGTGAAAGTCATGACCCCGATGAGCGGACACCCGAGAGCTCGCCGGGCGGCAAGGCGCAGAGCGTCTTGGATGATCAAGCAGCGGAAAAAATTGCCGAGCTAAAAGGGGTGGAGATGGTCTTCCCTGAGGTCCGCATCCCGGCGCTTGTTAAGTTTCATGACAAGGAAGAGTTTCGGTTGGTCCAGGCGGTCCCGGCGAGCGTAGCTGCCTCCAAGCTGGTGACGTACCGGGCCGGCAAACCCTACGCCTCTGATGACGAAAATTCAGTCGTGGTCTCGACTTCGCTTCTCCGTCAATTCAATGTCAAGGATGCCCAGACGGTTGTGGGCAAGGCGGTCGTTATCACGTCGATCGCCTTCGACTTTTCCGTTTTAAATCCCGGAAATTTGGCGGCCCTGCTTCGCGGAGAAAAGCTTCCTTTTTCCAGGGAAGATTATAAGCTGACCATCGTGGGAGTTGCGGAAAACTTGGGTTTTGGTGGGCCAATTCCCATCCAAAGCGACATCTATATTCCTCCAGGGACAGCCCGCAAGATGAAACGGCTGCCCTTCAGCAATATTTGGGATGTGTTCCGGGCGCAGGAGGGGAGACTGGGGTATTCGGCCTTGAACGTTCGGCTCTCTTCGCCCAAGTTTGTCGAGGCAGTGAAAAAAGAGATTCAGGAGATGGGGTTCGAGACGTTTGCCCTGGCCGACCAGTTCCAGGACATTCAGAGAGGCTTTCTGGTCTTAGATATGGTCCTGCTTGCAGTCGGCATGATTGCCATCGTCGTCGCCTCACTCGGAATCATCAACACTATGGTGATGTCCATCCTTGAGAGGTATAACGAGATCGGGATCATGAAGGCCGTGGGAGCCAGCGACGGCGATATCAAGAAGATCTTTTTCTTCGAGTCAAGCGCCATCGGGCTCCTGGGCGGCCTTTTTGGCCTGGCCTTGGGATGGGTGACCAGCGGACTCATTAACAGAGTCGTCAACTATTTTCTCGCCAAACAGGGGGTCCCGTTCATCAACTACTTCAGCTTTCCATTGTGGATATGCCTGGGTGCTGTGGCGTTTTCAGTGGCAGTCAGTCTTGTCTCCGGAATCTATCCGGCCTGGCGCGCGGCGCGGGTCGATCCCGTGCGGGCCCTCCGCCACGACTGAAGCAAACGATCAGTCCGCCCGGCAATCTTGGACGAAATTCGCCTTTACATAAGGATATAAATGCGGCAAGATGAGAACCGTTGAGCGCGTCTTGACGGTCATCGCCCAAAAAAATAAGGAGGGCTGATGTTCAAAAAATTTGCCTGTCTTTTGGTCGTGATTCTTGTGTCCGCCTCCCTTTTTGCCGAGGAATCGGGTATCGCTCCGGTGGATAAAAAAGTTGGTTACGCTCTATTGGATGCTATTGGGCAAACGTTTCACGAGATGACTGTTTCCGGTACAGGAGGGGTCGACAAAGTGACTGAGGCGGTCCTGAAGTTCATGGCCGATGCCCGGAAAGCGAGAGACCAGAATCAGATTGATGCGGTCTTTTTTGCGCGCTATCGTCGGCTTCTCGCCATCATCAGGCTCGCCGTCGCTCCTGACCCCGAGGGTATCTTGGTTCTCCTTCTCAATGAGGAATTCGCGCGGTTTGTCCGTGAAGTCCTGGGCGAAGAATACAAAGTTACGGGCCCTCAGGCCATCGGTCAGGTGGCCAACGCCATCGCCGACGAGCTCATCAACCTTCGTCTTTACCTGGATAATATCGAAACCAAGGAAAAATTGAGGAAGGCCTGGGACGAGAAGATGTCCGGCCCGACGAAGAAGGACGGGTAACAAACGGAAGTCTGAACAGGGAATCGAGCATGTGGAGAAGAATCAATATTTTTCTCTCTAGCATCTGGTGGCTTTCATTTGTCCTTTTCGGGGGCGGCTCAACTAAACCGTGGAGAGAAGTAACTCCGGCTGAAAAAGCTAAGCTTTCAGATTATCTTAAGACTCATTGGATGAGTCCTGAGGATTATGTTGTGTCGAAGTTTCGCACTCATGACGTGGTATTTATCGGAGAATACCATCGCATTAAGCATGATGTAGAGCTTATTCATCGGCTCATCCCACGGCTATATCAGGCCGGAATCTATAACCTGGGCATCGAATTCGGCTGCTTTGAATTCCAGGATCAAGTGGACAAGCTGATCACGGCCCCAGAATATGATGCCGATATCGCCCGCCGGCTGATGTTCAATTTTTTTAGTGCCTGGGGATATATAGAATATATGGATATCTACCGCAAAGCCTGGGAGCTCAACCGCTCCCTCTCTTCAGGGAAGCCGAAATTCCGTGTCGTCGGACTGAACTATAAACCCAACTGGGCGGCGATGCAGGAAAAAATGACGCCAGAGTTATGGAAGAAAGTTTGGCACAAGGGAGATGGCGACGAATATATGGCCAATATCATTCTCAAAGAATTTGTCGACAAGAAACTGAGGGCGCTTGTCTATTCAGGCTCCCATCATGCTTTCACCCGCTACCACCAGCCGGTGGTCGACTTTGAAAAAAAGGCCCTCATCCGGATGAACTCGAGACGAATGGGAAACCTCGTCCATGAGAAAATACCGGATAAGGTGTTCAATATCTTTTTGCATTCGCCCTGGAGCACCAAAGCCAGCTTCGAAGAGCACAATTATCCGGTGGCCGGAGTGATCGACCGTGTCATGAGCGATTTTGAAACGGGATGCATCGGATTTGATGTCTCCGGATCTCCTATTGGAGAAATTCGGGACCCTGACACATACTATGCTTACGGCTATGACGCCTTCACGCTGGCAGATTTCTGCGATGGGTATATTTTTCAGAAGCATTTTAAGGATTATGAAGGGTGCATAGTGGATGAGCAGTTCATCACCGAGAAGAACCTGAATGAAGCTGTCCAGAATTTCCCGAACTTCACCGCCAGGAAATTTGTGAAATCTCCCCAAGACATACTGAAGTTCATGAAGAGTGATGCCGACATGAAACGGCGCTTTCAGGACCTTCAATAGGAACAACCGGCGATGAGCATATACCCGGATTATGTTGCGCGATAAACTCGAGCCTCGCCATCTCCAGCGCATCCAGCAATGCGATCTTGTGAAAATGGGCCTTGGAAAACGTTTTGATCTTATTATTGCCCCCCTTCCGAGTTTTATCTCATATCATCGAAGTTGATGACCAGATCAAGGCGCTTAATTCCATCCATGATCATCTCGCTCCAGGCGGAGCATTTATCTTTGACCTGTTTGTCCCCAACCTGAAGTTGCTTCTCGAGGGCCTGCCTCCCACGGTTGATTTTGACGGCGAGCATGCGCCGGGTCAGAGTCTCAGACGCACCACCTCCGCGACATCTGACCTCATCACGCAGATCACTACAGTGACCATGGCCTTCACTTGGGAGGATGAAGGGCAGCAATACAGCCGAGAGTGGTCATTCCAGATGCGCTTCTTTTTTCGTTATGAGCTGGAACACTTAATCGCTCGTTCCAAACTTGCGCTTAAGGCTATCTATGGCGATTTTGCGGAATCGCCCCTTGATTCCAAATCAAAAGAACTCCTGGTGCACTGTATCCGTACATAACAGAAGGAGCATAAATGCAGGGGAGCGAACACGGAATACTCAAGAATCCGGTTGATAGAGTCAAGTTGACAAAGACGGTCGCCCTCAGGTTCATCCTGGTTCTCCTCCTTGTTGGGCTCATGTTTTTCTGGCCGGCAGGGACGTTCCGTTACTGGCAGGCCTGGACTTATATCGCCATCCTGTTCATCCCGATGCTCAGCGTTCTGGTCTACTTTTTGAGGAAGAATCCGGAGTTTTTAGAACGCCGGATGAGGACAAAGGAAAAAGAGCGAAAGCAAAAATGGATTGTCGGCCTGTCTCTTCCTGCCTTCATCGGCACTTTCCTGCTGCCCGGATTTGACAGACGTTACGGCTGGTCGCACGTTCCTCCTTTCGTTATCATCATCGCCGACATCATCTTACTCGCAGCGTACGGCCTCGGTGTGCTCGTCATGCGGGAGAACCCCTACGCCTCCCGAGTCGTTGAGGTCGAAGAAAACCAGAAAGTCATCTCCACAGGTCCATACGCCGTCATCCGGCATCCCATGTATCTCACAGGGCTGATCCTCTATTTGTTGACTCCGCTCGCGCTGGGGTCCTACTGGGCCGTCCTTCCGGCCTTGCTTTTGATTCTTGTTTATGTCGCCAGAATCCGGAACGAGGAGAAGGTCCTAGCCGAGAAGCTTCCGGGGTACGGGGAGTACTTGCAGCGTGTTAGATCCCGTCTGATCCCGGGAATCTGGTGAAAACAAAAAGGATATATTTTCAAGATAGGAGACAAATCATGAGACTGAATAAGAATATTGCTTCAGCCCTGGGCTCGGTCCTGACTTTGATGATCCTGCTCTGCTTCGGCCAGTCCTGCTCAAAATACGAACCGGGTGAGCTGACTAAACTCGCGGACAA
>CAZLFV010000058.1:9712-11592 GCA_964558915.1 uncultured Eubacteriales bacterium
TCCTGGAAATCGGCGTCGGCGGGGGCGCTTCCTTGAGGATGTTCCAGGCGTATTTCCCGAATGCCGTAATCTATGGAATCGACATTCTGGACACTTCTCATCTCAACTCTCGGTCAATTAGGACATTTATCGCAGACCAGGCGGAGAGAAAACAACTCCTGGATTTCATCGGAACTCACGGCGGCAATTTCGACATTATTCTCGATGATGGTGGGCACTCGATGCGGCAACAGCAAGTGAGTTTTGCGTTTCTGTTTAAATATCTCAAACCCGGCGGGATTTATATCATCGAAGATGTTCACACTTCACTCGCCCGGGTCGGCGCTTTCGAGGTCGAAAGCAACCGACAGAATACGACCCTGGCGATGATCGATCATTTCATTCGAACCGGGATGATCGAAAGCCCATATCTGGTCAAGGAGGAGAGAAATTACTTAATCAAAAATATCACATATTGTAACCTATTGAGTAGAAACAGGGGCAGGTCCATTGCCTGCATTTTCAAGAAAAGGAAGTCTATTTCCGGTGGCTGAGGGTGGTGTAGAATGGGAAATTATCGATCCGCTTTAAAGGAAAGGAGCTGGAATATAAAGAGGTCGATCTGGTCCGGTTCATGTTGCGTTGACAACGAATAATTTTTGCTTGACATCATATCAAGTTATGTTTTAGCATTTTCTTGGACGATGGAGGGGCCGGTGAAGTTAGAGAGGCCGTCTGGCTCGCACGGCCTGAAACAATTTTCCTACCATTTTCATAAGAAAAAAACACTAATATACGGAATAGTTAGTCCATCTAAAACGGAAGGAGGTTCTATGAGAAACAAAATTCTAAATGTGGCCATGACCCTGCTGCTGTTATTTGGGCTGGCTTCAATCAGCTTGGCTCAGCTTGGCAAACAGACAGGCTCTATCAGCGGCACGGTCTCAGATGAGCAAAAAAACCTGCTTGCCGGCGCGACCGTCACTCTCACTGGGACCGGAATCATGGGCAGCTTGACCTACCTCACCTCGGAGACGGGAAGATTCCGTTTTCCTTCTCTCATCCCGGGAGAGTGCGAACTCAAAGTGGAGCTCGCTGGGTTCAGGACTGCGATCCGACGAGGCCTCCACGTTGAAGTCGGAAAGACCACCGATGTCGATATCGTCCTCACAGTCAAAACAATAGAAGAGGAAGTCACGGTTACGGCTGGAGCTCCTGTCGTTGATGTGGAAACTTCGAAAGTCAGCGTCCGCTACGGCAGTGAATTCCTGGCGAGCATGCCGATGAACCGAGACCTCGCCGGCCTCCAGAATTCCATCCCCGGGGCCATTTCCGATGGCGCCGATTACCGCCGAACCTCATCCATCCTCGGGGGGACGGTCAGGAGCCAGCTCTACCAGCTCGACGGCGTTCCGATGAACGATAATGCAACCTTCTATCCGATGGCCAACATCAACACTGATGTCTACGAAGAGATTGAATTCGGGGTGGGTTCTCTCCCGGCCGAAGTGGGGCAGACGGACTCAGTGCTCGTCAATATTGTCACCAAGTCCGGTGGGAACAAGTTTTCTGGGAGCGCTGCCGCTTATTATACGGGCAAGTCTCTCAACTCGAACCTACTGACCGACGAACAAAGGATTGCGGTTGGGGTCAGCCCTCCCGAGTCGTACAAGGATTACAAAGACGCCTCTTTGAGTTTCGGCGGTCCGATCATCAAAGACAAGCTCTGGTTCTTCCTCAGCGGCCGCCGCCTTCTTTGGGAGCAGGCCAACCCGGAGCAACATGATATTCGGTTGGCCAAAATCCTGTTGAGGGAATGGACATTCACTCCTGAAGAATTGCAGCATTATGATATCTCCCATGAGGAGTGGATGGGGTTTGGCAAATTGACCTTCCAGCTC
>CAZLFV010000058.1:11692-13454 GCA_964558915.1 uncultured Eubacteriales bacterium
ACGCTGTTTTCTGGGGGAACACGTATTACGGGGACGATTATATCCGGAAAAAAGGCCTGGCATCGATTGCGCTGACCCGCTTCGCAGATAACCTCTGGGGGGCCAGCCACGAATTCAAGCTCGGCGGTGAGTTCGAAGACAACGTTTACGGCCTCGACAGGTATAGGGGCGTAAATAAAGGAGACAATCCTTATTACACCTACTGGAGAGATTACAACGCGGGCAACAAGTATTACTATTCATCCACCGCCACGCCCAAACAGGGCCGGCTCAGGATGCGTCCTTTTGCCGAGCGGGGTGTGGTCTGGAAATACGACAACATCCGCCGCTTTGCTGTCTTCGGCCAGGACAGCATCGTGGCCGGGAGGCTGGCGATCAACGTCGGCCTCCGTTTCGATTACGGCTACCAGTACGAGCCCGAGCAATTACGGCCCGCCATGTACGACCGGTATAACGTCGGGCCGGAGTTCATGAATCCCGCCCTGGCCGCGCAGGACCCCAACATCTTGCTCAAGGCGCTGAACGACCAGTACCACAACGATCCCGAAATCGAGTTCAATCAAGTGTCTGCCCTTGATCCCATTCAAACCCCTTACAAGAAAATCGTCGAATTCAAAACGCTTTCGCCGAGAATCGGGCTGGTTTACGACCTGTTCGGCGACGGGAAAACAGCCCTGAGAGCTTCTTTCTGCCGCTACTACGAGCCCATCTGGGCCGCCAAATACAACGCCAGCAATATATTGGGCGGCGCGGCCATGAACTGGTATTGGTACGACCTGAATAAAAATGGATACATGGACCTCCCGATACCAAACGGCCGGTATGGTTCGCCCGCCGACCCCCAGTACCTTGACTCCAAAGGAGATTATTACAGGTTGACTGATTACGATGTGCAGGATCCTAATTACATGTATTACATTAAGGACCTTAAAGCTCCCTATATGCATGAATTCATCGCCGGCATCGAGCATGAGCTGGTCAAGGACTTCAAGCTGGGGCTCGAGTTCATCTACAAGGTGAACAGGAACATCGTCGAGGATGTGGATAAATATAACGGCTATGATCCCAACGCCGTCGATGATCAAGGACGGCCGCTCTGGCTTCCGTTTGATTTTGTCGACCCCGGGTTTGATGGAATTTGGGGGACATCAGATGACCAGAACATGACTGTCTATGGCCTGGCTGATTACGCCAAAACGCCAAGTTGGCATGGCGTAAACCCTCCGGAAGCAAAGAGGCAATACACGGCTGGTGTGCTGACTTTCGAAAAGAGGATGTCCAACCGGTGGCAGTTGCAGGGCTCGATCCTGTATTCTGCTTTCAAAGGCAATTGTGACCCTGGATACGCCGCAACAGAAGGCGAAGACGAAATATTCAACTCCCCCAATTATATGACTAATTCTTACGGCCGTGTTGCTTTTGACCGTCCGCTCCAGATCAAAATCATGGGATCTGTCATCCTCCCCTACGACATTGTCCTCACCGGGTATCTCCAGCACCGCTCCGGAGCAGCCTGGAGAAGAACGATTGAGCGTGTCTACTTTCCTAAGAGCATTCCGACTCAAAACACCTACGTCTGGGTCGCTCCCGAAACGTACGGGACGAGAAGAGACGCTTCCTACACTATGTTGGATATGAGGTTGGAGAAATCCTTCAGCATTGGGAAGTACGGGAAGCTGGGCATCTATCTCGACGCCTTCAACCTCGGCGGAAGAAGCGGCATTAATATCAATGACAACCCTGCGCCGTATCTCCATTTTGA
>CAZLFV010000058.1:13554-16858 GCA_964558915.1 uncultured Eubacteriales bacterium
CGTCGTCATGCCCGGCCTTGGCTGATGCTTATTGTTCTCGGAATGATATCCGCCCCAGCCTCCTTGTCTGTTCCTAAAAAAGAAGGGATAAAATACAATTTTCTCCTCATCACCATAGACACACTCAGGGCTGACAGGTTGAGCTGCTACGGCAGTCAATACCCCAAAACTCCAAATATTGATAGTCTTGCGGAGAGAGGGGTTGTCTTTTCCAGAGCGTTTGCCAACACCTCGACCACCCTGCCTTCACATGCGAATATTCTTTTAGGCACAACTCCAAACTATCATGGAGTCCATGAAAACTTGAATTTCATCGTCAGCCAGGAGCTCGTGACCTTGGCCGAACACCTCAAGGACAACGGCTATGCGACCGCAGCCTTTGTCGGAGCTTATCCCCTCGACACGAGGTTTGGATTATCCCAAGGGTTCGACGTCTACGACGATAAGTACAGCCGTATTCACGCAGTCAATCTTTCTTCCCTAGAGAGAAACGCTGAAGCCGTGATCGAGTCCGCCCTGGAATGGCTTGGAGGCCATGAATCGCCCTGGTTTCTGTGGGTCCATTGTTGGGATCCGCACAGCCCCTACGATCCGCCAGAACCTTTTAAAACCCAATATAAAGATCATCTCTACGAGGGAGAGGTGGCCTACGTCGACCTGGCCGTGGGAAAGCTTTTCGATTATCTCGAAGAGAACGACCTATCGGATTCGACTCTCGTTGTTTTCACCGGAGACCACGGTGAGTCGCTCGGCCAGCATGGTGAAGAGACGCACGGCTTTTTCGCCTACAATTCATCCCTCTGGATCCCCCTCATCATCTCGGTTCCTGGAACAGCCCCGGGTCGTGTCGATGACGATGTCAGTCATATCGACATATTCCCAACAGTTTGTGACGCATTGGGAATCAAGACGCTGTCTTTTCTCCAGGGGACCTCTCTTCTCCCGGCCTTGAGAGGGAAAAAACTGCCAGAAAGGCCGATCTACTTCGAATCTTTGTATCCGTACTATAGCCGCGCTTGGGCTCCCTTGAAGGGGTTTATCTTCAAGAAGAAAAAGTTTATCGACTCTCCCATCCCTGAGCTCTATGACCTCGACCGTGATTTCGATGAGCTCAAAAACATCATCCAGAAAAAAGAGGCCGCTCAACTGACCTCCGAGCTCGATGAGATCATCCGCACCCTGACGCCATCTGAGAAGGTGAATGCGGCTCAACAGGTCGACCGGGAAACCCGCGAAAAGCTGGCCAGTCTGGGCTATATCTCGAGTGGCGGATTACCGCCAAAGAAGGATTTCAGCGCCCAAGATGATGTCAAGGTTCTCCTCCCTTATATCAATAAGATTGGCGAAGGCTGGAAGCTGCACAAAGAGGGAAAACAGGAGGCAGGAATCACGCTTTTAAAGGAAGTCATCGACGAGCGGAAGGATATCGACCTGGCCTATAAACAACTGGCCTCGATCTATCAAGAGAAAGGGAATCCAGGAGAGGCCATCGTGATCCTGGAGCAAGGGCTCAACGCTCTTCCCTCAAGCTACGAAATATATATTGAGTACATGAAGGCGCTCATTTCCACTCAGCAGTATGAAAAGATCATCAGCTCCTTCAAAAACACGAACCTGAGAGAAGCTGAGTATGATCCGGAAATATGGAATAACCTCGGGACGGCCCACGCCAAGACGGGCAATTTCGATGAGGCGATCAAAGCCTTCGAAACGGGCCTCTCCCTGGATAATAAGCATCCTGAGCTCTACAACAACCTGGCCAATGCCTGCTATTCCCTCGGCCTACAGTCAAAGGTGACGTCCATTTACTTCAGATGCTTCGAATACTACAAGAAAGCGATAGAATTGGATCCAAAATATGCGGCTCCCTACTATGGACTAGGTCACGCTTACCGGCAACAGGGAAACATGGAGGGAGCCATCTACTGCTGGGAAAAAGCTCTGGAAGCAGATCCCGCTTTCAGCCAGGCCTCCATAGATCTTGCTCTGGCTTATTTAAACACCGGCAACAAAACCAAGGCCTTTGACCTGCTCAGTGAGTTCAGGAAGCGATACTCCGATCGCCTGTCTCCCGCTGATAGAGAAAAACTGGACGCCCTGATTGAGCAGTGCCGAAAATAACCCGAGTTTGCTTCTATTTTTTTACTTTTATTATTTCCAACTTGCGCAATTTTTTTTGGGCCACGTTATCCTGGACAGAAAAATAGATCCTGTTGGTTCCTTTTTCCAGCGGGATGGTTATCCTTTCCGTTAGAGAAAGACCCTCTTTGATGTTTTTTTCAAGCGTCTCCGCCGAAAGGCGGCCGTTGATTTCTTTTTTTTCTCTATAGGCGCCTTTGAGCTCAACATGTTTTGCCTCTATGCTCAATTCTAAATCGTAAGCGTATGATCCGGCTTCCTTCAGGTAGCCCATTGCCCCGAAAGGGATTTCAAAGATACAATCCACCACGTAATTTTCTTCTTCGCTTTTTTCGATTGTCCCGAGAAATTTCTTGTAATCCAGGAAAGGAAGAATCTTGGCCCGGGATTCATCGTCCTCGAC
The DNA here is from genome assembly GCA_964558915.1 of uncultured Eubacteriales bacterium. Taxonomy (GTDB): domain Bacteria; phylum Acidobacteriota; class Aminicenantia; order Aminicenantales; family UBA8522; genus CAZKEW01. The sequence continues at coordinate 16,097 of CAZLFV010000058.1, forward strand.
TTGCCCGATCCATTGATACTTAGCCATATTTGGATCGCTCTGGATGTAACTCATCATGGAAAAGGGTTTGACTTCCACATCCGTGGTCAATTTGTAATCCCCGGTGCTGTCATTGTCGACAAACACGAGTCTCAGTGGACCCGAGAAATAATCGGGATATTGATTATAAACCCAGATCTCGGTGGGTCTTTCGGTCCGGGTGCCCTCTTCCAGCAGGTCGTAACTGAGCTCTCCTCGTATTTTGCCGAGGTCACTTGTGTGTTCGCCCATACTTTTTTTAATCACATCGGTGGGAGAGCCCAGAAGGATGAAGATTCGTCCTCGATCCGTCTTCCAACCCGGGATTCCCGTTCGAAAGGCTTTATCGGCTGCGGCCAGCCTTGAATAATACTGGTTTCGGAATTCATTGGCTTTGGTCTCGGGAGTCGGGTCCCTCCTTTTCCAGAAATCCTCTGTGAATTCAGCCCGGTCCTCGGGTGGAATTTCACGAAAAATCTTCTCTTCCTGAGGTGTGGTGATATAGCTGCTGATGTCCAGGAATCTTTGGCTCTGGGGATCTAGCGAGGGCTTGATGATTTTATGAGAAACACACGCCAGATGGAAACAGAGAGGCACGGCCAGCCCGGCAAAATAAAAGATCTTTCTGCTTCTTTTGTTCAATTTATTTTATTATGCGCGAATGAAGCGAATTTATCAATTGCGCAGAAAGCATTCTCCGAAGGCCAGCCTGCTCCTAAGCGATTTTTTTGAGCCTCAGATAGA
>CAZLFV010000059.1:0-16582 GCA_964558915.1 uncultured Eubacteriales bacterium
GGGTGAAGTTCTGAATCCCCTGTTCCGTCTTGAAGTGGTATTTCACCCAGAAATATTCCCCCTTGGCGTTGTACCACTTGAACGTGTGGCTGCTGTAGCCATTCATATGACGATAGGTCCTGGGCGTGCCGCGGTCTGAAAAGAGAATGGTCACCTGATGAATGGACTCGGGAGTCAGGGAGAGGAAATCCCAGAACATGTCCGGGTCCTTGAGGTTGGTGGCCGGGTTCCTCTTTTGGGTGTGGATGAAATCAGGGAATTTGAGGGGGTCGCGGATGAAAAAAACCGGAGTGTTGTTTCCGACGAGGTCGTAGTTTCCTTCTTCGGTATAGAACTTGAGGGCAAAACCGCGGGGGTCGCGCTCCGCATCGGCGGATCCCCTCTCTCCACCGACAGTGGAGAACCGAAGGAAAACCTCGGTGCGCTTGCCGATCGCCGAAAGAAACTTGGCCCGCGTATACTTGGTGACGTCGGCCGTGACCGCAAAATACCCGTAGGCCCCTGCTCCCTTGGCATGGACGACACGCTCGGGGATTCGCTCGCGGTCAAAATGGGCCAGCTTTTCCAGAAGATGGACGTCCTGCATGAGGACGGGCCCTGGAATGCCGGCGGTAAGGGAGTTTAGGTCATCGTCCACCGGCATGCCGAAATTGTTGGTGAGAGTTTTTTTTGTGTTGCTCATAGGCACCTCCATTGATGTATATAAATAGGAATCATTCCTATTTATGGCTTAAAAAAAATCAGCCCGCCTTTATCCTGCAGGCGCGGCAATAACCGTAATATTCCAACCGCATGCTATCAACCCTGAATCCCGTTGATTTCTCGACGTTTTCCGAAGGAACGGGCAGAGAGGGCGCTTTGAAGTCCATGATACTTCCGCACGCCGTACAGACCAGGTTGAGGTGGTTGGAGATATCTCCCTCGTAGCGGCTGTCCCGGTCATCAAACTCCAGTTCCTTGATCAACCCCGCCCGTTTCATGACGTCCAATATGTTATAGACCGTTGACAGACTGATGTGGGGAACGCTTTTCCTGGCTTTAGCAAAAATGCTGGCGGCGCTCGGATGGCTCTTATCGCCGGCAATGACGTCAACGACCGTGAGCCGCTGGCGCGTCAATTTGAGCCCGTGTTGCCTCATCCCTCCGATAATGCGTCTCTTAGTTTCTTCGGGTTTCATGATCTTAATTCGGAATCATTCCGAATTATACGCGACCAAGAGTTCCTTGTCAACCCCTTTTGGGGACACAATACTTGTTTCCGGAAAATAAAACGAGGAACTCATGCTTCACTCAGCGAAATGCGTATTGTGTCTCCCTATTTGAGGGCGCGCAGGAATTCTTTGGCCGCCCGGGATCTCCCCTTTCGCGCCGGTTCCCACTGGAATTCCTCAAGGTTAATCCCCCCGCGTCTATCCACGCAGACGCCTTCCTCGAGAAGCAGGCGCTTCTGCGTCTCGAACCCACGGCCCCGCGGAAGGGAGATGCCGCCGCGGCTGTTGATGACGCGGTGCCATGGAAGTCCCTCCTTATCTGATGAAACGTGAAGAACGCGGACGACCTGGCGCGCGGCGCGGTCATTTCCAGCCAGAGCGGCGATCTGAGCATAGGTCGCCACCTTGCCCCGGGGGATCGCCTTAATTACCTTCTTCGCTCTTTCCTCGAATTCCATGGCTAATCCGGTGAAGATCGTTCAGGACGACGAGTCAGGGTTTGCCGGGAGTCGTGATCCCTTGGAGCTCAAGCATATAATGGAGGTTTCGGGATAAAACCGGGAGACCTTCGGTCATTCCGAGCCTGAGGCATTTTGCCTTAACCCGCCTGAATTCTTTCCGCCGCCTTCTGGCTATTCCGAGAAACGCTTCGGTCTCTTCCGGGCAGAAGGACACAGCCGCTTCTTCATGTCGCAACAGGCCTTTATTCTCGGGACAGACCTGCTGGCACCTCATACATCCGATCAGGCACTTTGGAGTCGGAGGTTTGAGCCCTTTTGGAATCGGCTCCAGCGATTCCGAGAATAAGGTGTAGCATTTTTCTGTGCGGAGGAGAATCCTGGCCCTGTCGATAGCGCCTGTGGGGCAGGCGGCAGCGCAGATGCGGCAATCCTGACATCTCGGAAGAAGCGTTTCTGCAGGCTTGCCGTGAGGAGCGCACTCTTCGCCGAGGCGCCTGTCTGAAACGAGTCCGACCAGCTGAAAATAGCTTCCAAGGCCTTCAATGTAGCCGATGTTGTTGCGGCCGTAGGCAAGGAGCCCCAGCCGGTTTCCGAGAGCTTTGAGGGGCGCGCTCAGGATTTCGAGGCGGCAGTCCAGACTGGAGACGGCCTGGGCGAGGTCATCCCTGACCTCCTCGAAAATCGCTCGATAGCGGATATAAGTCGGCGGGAGGATGGTTTCGATTTTCCTGCCGCCAAGAAAAAAAGACAGAATGTGGGCTGGCCGGGGAACGGCGATGATAATGACCGACTGCGGGTTTTTCAGAGATAATTTTTCAAGGTAGGAAAACGAATTCAGGTAGTTCCGGAAAATGACGGCATCAATCTCCCCCGTTTCGCGTCGTTTTTGAAGCGCGACCCGGACCTCCTCGACAAGGGAGACGCTGCCTGAAGCAAAGCGATAGCCCCTGTTATTCGCCCAGGCCATGATCGCTTCTTGGATCGTCATCGTTATCCCCATCTTAAATAATTGGGGACACAATATCAATTTCCGAATTTCCGTCCCCATTTTTGCACCAGTGCTTCTTGACTTGGGCGGAGCCCCGCTATATCCTGTTCACCTTCGGCCGTCCGCCTGATCGGCTTGCGCGAATGCCCAAGGCAATTCGCGTGTGCCTTAGCGCGGCTGAATAGTGGAGAATAGACCCGTGAATACTGAGGAACGAAAAAAATTGCGGCGCCGGGAGGCAGAGCTCCTTCAACGCCTTGAGAGGCTGAAGAAAGCGATGAACGAAACCAAAGAACTTGACACACTCGCGCTGAAAGGCAAAATGTTCAAAGAGGTCCAGGACGAGTTGAGGAGGGTTCAACATAAACTGGCCGGCCTCGAAGAGTAAATGGCAAACGCAGAGGATAAAATGGATCAAAAAAGCGTTTTCAGGTATGTTTTATCTGTCATCATCATCCTCGGCTTATTGGCTTGCTCCAGCGAGGAGCGTCGCCTCCGGCCGGCCCTGGAGAGCATCACCACCCAGGATCTCGCTAACGACACGGAAATCCTTGCCTCGGACGAGTTTGAGGGACGGGCGCCCGCTTCGGCTGGCGAGGCCAAGACAATCGAATTTCTCGAGCAGGAGTTTCAGAAACTCGGCCTCAAACCGGGCAACGGCCAGAGCTTTTTCCAGGAAATCCCGATGGTCGTGATCACGGCTGACCCCGGGGCCAGGCTTGAAATCAAGGGCGGGAAAAAACCGATCTTCTTTGCCTACAAAGACGATTTTGTGGCAATGACTCAGCGAGTGGTGGAGGAAACCTCGCTGGCCGATTCGGAAATGGTCTTTGCCGGCTACGGCATCATAGCGCCCGAGTACAATTGGAATGATTACCCGGGCCTGGACGTGCGGGGGAAAACAGTGCTGGTTCTTATCAACGACCCGGGATACGAGACTCAGGACCCTGCGCTTTTTTCCGGCCGGGCCATGACCTATTACGGCCGCTGGACGTATAAGTATGAGGAAGCAGCCCGGCAGGGCGCCGCTGGCATTTTAATTGTTCATGAGGCGGGCGCTGCCGCCTATCCCTGGTCTGTCGTCGAGAACGGATGGACTGGGCCTCAGTTCAACCTGGCCAGCGAAGATGATGGTGCGTCCTGTTGCGCTGTTGAAGGATGGCTCCAGCTTGAGACCGCACGTAAGATTTTTGAGGACGCGGGGCTGAACTACGACGAATTAAAAGCGGCTGCGTGCAAGCCGGGGTTCAAGGCTGTTCCCCTGGGGCTCAAAGCCTCGCTCACCCTGAAAAACAGCGTCAAAAGAGTGACCTCGCGCAATGTCGCCGCTCTGCTTCCCGGAACAACGCGGGCGGATGAATATGTCGTTTATATGTCGCACTGGGATCATTTCGGAGTGAACCCGGCCCTCGAAGGAGACCAAATATTCAATGGAGCCATGGACAACGCCACCGGAACTGCGGCCCTGATCGAACTGGCCGAGGCCTTCCTGAAGCTGAAGCGGCCGCTGCAACGCTCGATCCTCTTTCTCTCTGTAACCGGGGAGGAACAGGGCCTTCTTGGCTCCGAGTATTACGCCACTCATCCCCTCTTCCCTGCCGCCAAGACTGCGGCCGTCATCAACATGGATGCTCTGAATATCTATGGACCGATGAACGACATCACCGTCATTGGCTACGGACTTTCCGACCTCGACCAATACATCGAAGCCGCAGCCAAGGAACAGGGCCGGACCGTGAGTCCCGACCCAACACCGGAAAAGGGCTCTTATTTTCGTTCCGACCATTTTCCCTTCGCCAAACAGGGGATACCCGCGGTTTATCCGAGCGGCGGGACGGACAGTGTCGAGCACGGAAAAGAATGGACTCTGGCCGAGAAAGAAAAGTATACGGCCGAAAACTACCACAAGCCTTCAGACGAGTTCGACCCGAACTGGGACCTCTCGGGGGCGGTTGACGACCTGCGCGTGTTGTTCAGGGTGGGCTACCGGCTGGCCATGGAAGCCACGTTCCCCAACTGGAAGGAAGGCACGGAATACAGGGCGAAGAGGGACGCAGTCATGGCCACAAAATAAGGGGACGGTTCTATTTTTCAAAGCAAAAAAATAGAACCGTCCCGGTATTTGGGATTAGAGTTTGGCTAAAGCTTTCGGCCGGACAAAGGCGTACCAAACGCTATCCAAGTTCCAACCGGCGACTTTCTTATAGAGCTCAGTTGCTCCGGCGGCATCCCCGGCCTTTTCTTTAGCCTCAGCGAAATAGTACATTATAAACGGAAAGTCCATCTCTCCCTGGCTGAAGTATTCGATCGCCTTGTTCGCGTCACCCTGGGCGAGAGCAATATACCCGAAAAGCCAGCCCGGATACTTCTGGATAGCGGGATTCTGAATGCCCGCGATTTGGATCTTATATTCTTCTGCCTTGGCCAGGGCCGTTACGAAATCCTGCCTCCCTGCCGCTGCTGCTGCCTGCCAGAATGTTGCCGCAGCTTTTATGTTTTGTTTTATTGAACTCATAAGATCAGAGGCGTCCAGAAAATTCAAGCAAGCGCTGATACACGCATCGGCGTTTTCATTATCTTTGATCTCAAGATAGAGGGCGCACTTGACAAGATGGTCAAAAGCGACCATGTCTGGAAGGCCCAGGTCCCCGGCCATCTGGATGGCCTTGTCCGTTGCCTGCAGGGCGCTCGCATAGTCGCCCGCATAAATATAGCTCCTAGCGATTCCGTCTTGATCGTAGACCTTGTTCGCCGGCTTGAGCTCCATATCTGCAGCTTTCTGCATCTCCTGGCGCCCTTCCTCGAACTTCCCCATAAAAACCAGCGTAGTTCCCATTTTAAATTGCGAGAAGGCAAACGTTGGGTCCATTTGAACTGCCTCGCCATAATGTTTAAGTGCGTCCTCGAACCTCCCTATTTTCTGATACAGGTCGGCAAGATTGTCATGACCGTTGGCTTCTTTTGGGTTCAGCCGCAGGTATTCCTGGAAATTTGCTTCGGCCTTGTCATACTGGTTTCTCCAGCGATAAAGATACCCTAAACTCATGTAGACGGGAGCAAAACTTTTGTCGATGGCGATGGCTTTTTCGAAGGCGGCCACCGCTTTGTCATATTCCTGCATACCGGAATATGTCGAACCCAAATAAAACTGCATGCGAGGATCTTTAGGGAATAGCCCGGCCAGCTCCTGGTAAATTTCGTTGGCTTTGACTGCGTTATTTTCTGCCAAAGCCGCTTGATCGGCCGCGATGATTTTCTGCTCACCCACCGAGACACTCGGAGCCAGAGTAACTGCTTTAGCTAAACTCTCCTGATAATCCTTAGTCTCGGACGATGTCTCGGCTTTGAAAAGATAGGCCAGGGCAAAATCCGGGTCTTTCTCGATGGCCTGGACAAAAAGGTCATAGGCTTTTTCTGTGTGTGCATTTTCCATCAGGTTGCGGCCTTCGACAAAGAGCTTGCGGGCCTCCTTGGATTTTGTGGTGATGGGCACTTCATCGGATGGGGCGGGCTTGCAGGCGGTCTGAAGGACGAGAAGCAGAGCAAAAGAGACCATGACAAAAAGAATCACAGCAGAGAAAAGTTTTCTCATGGGATTCCCTCCTTTCTTGGATATCTATGGTAAAAACCCCTCAGAGGGTTATAAAGCCCGGAGGGAAGTAAGACAATGCGCGTCTTGCTACTCTATTGCGTCTCCCCTGGTGACTCCCAATATATGAACCGGAAAACCAAATGTCAAGCAAAATGGGGACGGTTCTATTTTTCGAAGCAGAAAATAGAACCGTCGCCATTTTTTTATTTTTTTTATTTTAGGAAGCCCCGGCGCTTGAGCAGCGGTTCGACCTTGGGTTCGCGGCCGCGGAAGCGCATATAGAGCGCCATCTCATCCTCCGAGCCTCCCTTCGCCAGGATATTCTCCCGGAAGCTCTTGGCCGTGGCCTGGTCGTAGAGACTCGTCTCCTTGAAGGCCTCGAAGGCGTCGGCGTCGAGGACCTCGCTCCAGATGTAACTATAATATCCCGCCGAGTATCCTCCGCTGAAAATGTGCTGGAAATAGGGGGACCTGTACCGGACGACGATCTGCGGCATCAGGCCGATCTTCTTCATGGAAGCATCCTCGAAGGAGTTAGAGGACTGCTCAACTGGCTCGGTCAGTGTGTGCCAGTCCATATCCAGGTAGGAGGCCGCCAGGTATTCAACCGTGGCGAAGCCCTGATTGAAAAGCCCCGCATTCTTGACCTTGTCCACGAGTTCCTGCGGGATTGGCTCTCCCGTCTGGTAGTGCTTGGCATAGGACTTTATGACCTCAGGGTCGCCAGCCCAATTCTCCATGATCTGAGAAGGGAGCTCGACAAAGTCACGCGAGACATTGGTCCCGGACAAGTTCCTGTAGGCGACGTTTGAAAGTAGGTCGTGAAGAGCGTGGCCGAATTCGTGGAAAAGCGTTTGCGCTTCTTCAAATGTCAGGAGAGACGGCTTCTCAGCCGTGGGCTTGGTGAAGTTCCCGACGTTGAATATGACCGGCGTAATGTTCTTGCCGTCGCGGACGTATTGCTGTCTGAAAGCGCCGGACCAGGCTCCGCCGCGCTTGGACGGCCGCGGGAAGTAATCTGTATAAAGGATTCCGATATGGGTGCCGTTGGCTTCCTTGACTTCAAAAACCTCGACTTCAGGGTGATAGACCGGGATGTCAGCGCGTTTCTCGAACCGGAGGCCCCAGAGTTTGCCAGCCACGTCAAAGGCGCCCTGGCGAACGGCCCCGAGCTCAAAGTACGGTTTTAGCGCCTCATCGTTGAGGTCGTATTTGGCCTTCTTGAGCTTTTCAGCGTAATACCACCAATCCCAGGGCTCAAGCTTAAACCCTCCGCCTTCCTTGTTGATCAAGGCCTGGAGTTCCTTAGCCTCTGTCTTGCCCATGGCCAGAGCCGAGCCCCAGAGCTGGTCAAGAAGCTTGTAAACCCCAGCGGGGGTTTTAGCCATACATAATTCGAGGACATAATCGGCGTGCGTCTTGTAGCCGAGCAGGTTGGCGCGTTTCACCCGGAGCGCGGCGATCTTCGACAGGATGGCCTTATTGTCGAATTCATTGTTGTTGTCGCCGCGATGGATAAAAGCCTGGAAAAGTTTTTCGCGCAGGTCCCGCCTGGCTGAATACTGAAAGAACGGGATGCAGCTCGGCTTATGGAGCGTGAAAACCCATTTTCCCTCGAGGCCTTTGGCTTTGGCGGCCTCTGCCGCGGCCGTGACGACGTCCGGGGGCAGGCCGGCGAGGTCCTCCTGTTTCTCCAGCGTCAGGAAGAAGTTATTGTCTTCCTTGAGGACGTTTTCGCCAAACTTTGTCGTCAACACAGCAAGCTCCTCGTTGATCTTGCGGAGCTCGGCCTTTTTCGTCTCGTCGAGCGCAGCGCCGTTGCGCACAAAATATTTGTAGGCCTTATCGAGGAGGCGGGCCTGCTCGGGCGTGAGAGTAAGCTTGCCCCTCTCGTCCCAGACGGCCTTGACCCGCTCGAAAAGCTTGTTATTGAGGACTATGTCGTCAGCGTGCTTGGCCAGAAGCGGCGCGACCTCGTTCTGGATTTTCTGGAGCTTGTCGTTGGTATTGGCTTCCGTCAGGCAGAAGAAAACGTTATTGACTTTGGTGAGCAAGTCACCCGCGCAGTCCAGGGCCTCGAGGGTGTTGGCAAAGGTCGGCGCCTCCGTGCTGTTGGCTATGGCTTCAACCTCTTTTGTCTCTTGCGCCATGCCTTCCCTGAAGGCGGGCATAAAATGCGCCTCCTTTATTTCGGGGAAAGGTGGCGTCTCAAACGGTGTCGTCCAGGCCGCAAAAAACGGGTTCGCCCCCGCCGCGGCGGCAGGCGCCGGCGCTTCCTTCTTAGCGCAAGCAAAAACGCACAGCGCCAGGACCAGCAATAGGGCTATTGTTTTTCTCATAGATAATGACTCCTTTCTAGCAAAATCAGGTATTAGAGCGATATACTGCCTTAGAATTAATCTTTTTTCAACGTTTTTAACAACTAATGGGGACGGTTCTATTTTCTCTGCTCGTTTTTGCCCCATCCCATGCCATTCAAAATAGAAAATAGAACCGTCCCCATTTTTTCGCTCTTGACCTGGGTTTGGACAGCAGGTATTTTAGTCTTAGCCCGATGGCCAGAGACAGAGAGGGCAGCGCATGAGACGATGGAACGGTTGGGGAAGCGCCGAAATCGACCATCCCGTTTCCGCTTCTGCCCAGGCCTACCTTGCCGAGCTCATCGGGCCCGCGCAACCCGGGCCCTCGACACGCTTTGAAGATATCGTCCGGCGGATCCCAGCCAGCCGCCTGCCCGGTCATCCGCTCGTCGACCGCGACCCGGCCGTAAGACTCTGGCATGCGCGCGGACAGTCGCTTCCTGATTGGATCGCCCTCCGGTTCGGCGCGATCGACCGTTTTCCCGACGGCGTGGCCAGGCCCTCCACCGAAGAGGACGTGGAAAAGATCATCGGTTTTGCCGGCGAGACAGGGACCCGGCTGATTCCTTATGGCGGGGGGACAAGCGTCGTCGGGCATATCAACCCGCCGCCTTCGGAGCATCCTGTCTTGACCGTCAATATGGAAAGGATGCGCCGGATGTTCAGGCTGGACAAAGACAGCCGCGTCGCCACGTTTGAGGCCGGAGTGACCGGTCCCCACCTTGAAGCCCAGTTGCGGGCTCACGGCTACACGCTCGGCCATTTTCCCCAGTCCTTCGAATACTCGACCCTGGGAGGATGGATCGCCACTCGGTCAAGCGGGCAGCAGTCCCTCTATTATGGCCGCATCGAGGACCTTTTCGCCGGCGGCAGGATGATTTCCCCGGCGGGATTACTCGAAATGCCCCCCTTCCCGGCAAGCGCCGCCGGCCCGGACCTGCGGCAGGCCGTCCTCGGGTCAGAAGGCCGGCTGGGGATCATCACCAGGGCTTTTGTGCGCGTGAGTCCCTTGCCTCAACTGGAAACATTCCACGGGATCTTTTTTCCCGAATGGGGCCGCGGCATCGCCGCCGTGAGGGAGATCGTCCGGGCGCGGCTTCGGGTTTCAATGCTTCGCCTGAGCGACGCCATGGAGACAAACACGAGTCTCATCCTTGTCGCTAATGAACGGCTGATCCGCCTGCTCAACGGGCTGCTGCGCGTGCGCGGGATCAAGGACGAAAAATGCGTCCTGTTCATGGGCATCACCAGAGAAGCAGGCATGACCAAGAGGACGCGGCATACGGCCTTGGACATTGCACGCGACCATGGCGGTGTTTATGTCGGCCGCAGGATGGGGAACGAATGGAGAAAGAGCCGTTTCAAGACGCCTTACCTGCGCAACACGCTCTGGGACCTGGGCTACGCCGTGGACACGCTGGAAACAGCTCTGACCTGGAAAAAACTCGAACCGGCGAGTGAAGCGATATTGAACGCGCTACGCGAAGGGCTCAGGGACAGAGGGGAGCGTGTTCTCGCCTTCGCCCATGTTTCTCACGTGTACGCGACAGGCGCGAGCATCTATGTGACCTATCTTTTCCGCCTGGCCGGAAGCGCCGAGGAAACATTGGACCGGTGGAAGAAGCTCAAGGAAGCCGCCAGTCGCGCCATTGTTTCCCACGGCGGCACGATCTCCCATCAGCACGGAATCGGGTTGGACCATCAACCCTGGCTCGAAGGCGAGAAGGGATGGCTGGGGGTGCAGGCGCTCGGCGGGCTGGCCCGTTCTTTTGACCCGGCGGGGATAATGAACCCCGGGAAGCTCATTACAGGCGCGAAGCAGGGATAACCGTGAGCCGCAAGGAGTACCGTTCGCCCTGGGAGCCAGGCTGGCGGGAGGAAGCCTGGGCGAAACTCGGCAAACCATGGGACCTGATTATTATCGGCGGAGGCATCACCGGCGCAGGCATCCTGGCCCTGGCGGCGCGGAGCGGAGCTCGAACTCTCCTCCTGGAGAAGGCGGATTTTGCCTCCGGCACGTCCAGCCGCTCTTCGAAAATGATTCACGGCGGTCTTCGCTACCTTAGGCATATGCATATCAAGCTGACCTGGGAAAGCGTCCGGGAACGCCATCGACTGCTCAAGTCAGCGCCGGGACTTGTCGAACCCCTCGGGTTTATCTATCCCATTTATGAAGGAGGCCATCCGAGTCCCTGGCTGATGGGAGTTGGGCTGGGTATCTACACGCGCCTCGCGCGAGAAGCCGGGGATTCTGTGCGGCTGGATGAAGTTGATGTCGGGATGATGGCGCCCGGGTTGAAAACGCGCAACCTAGAGCGGGCTTATCATTACATGGATGCGCAGACTGACGATGCGCGGCTTGTGCTTAGAGTGATTCATGACGGCCTGCGTGCGGGAGCCATGGAGGCCGTTAAAGGATGGAAGTCGGTAGCCCTGAATTATGCGGCGGTCATTGGGCTTTTAAAAAAAGGAGGGCATGTCACCGGAGTGGCAGTGAGGGATGAGCTAACGGGCGAGACTGCCGAAGCACGGGCCAGCCTCGTGATCAACGCCACAGGCGCCTGGGCAGATGAGCTGCGTCGGGAGGTCGGGGAGGCGAGGCGGCTACGACCGCTCCGAGGCAGCCATATTTATTTTGGTTTAGACCGGTTTCCTGTGTATCAAGCGATTGCCTTCAGTCATCCAGACGACGGCAGGCCTGTCTTTGTCTATCCATGGGAAGGGGTGGCCCTGGTCGGTACGACAGATGTCGATCACGACCTGAGGATGGATGAGGAGACATCGATCTCGGCCCAGGAAGCCGACTATTTGTTTCGGGCGGCCGAGTCTCATTTTCCGGAGCTTGGCCTCGAGAAGAAGAATGTGCGCACGGCCCAGGCCGGACTTCGCCCGGTCATCGGCACCGGCAAAGTGGATCCCTCAGCCGAGAGCCGCGACTACGCGATTTGGCAGGAGAGCGGACTTTTGACCGTAACTGGCGGGAAGCTGACAACCTTTCGGCTCCACGCGATCGACGCGCTCAAGGAAGCCCACGAAATAAACTCGGGTATCCCGAAGCCGGATTCTGAAGCCAGGGTTCTTGAAACATTCGACCCGGAGCGGAAGATAGACGGAGTCGATGATGAGGATGAGGCAAGGCGACTCTGGGGCCGATGCGGAGCCGCTGCGCGCCGCCTGGCCGCTTTATTCCCTGAGCTTAATTCGCCCATTCCGGGAACTCCTTATCTTGGGGCTGAGCTGGCCTGGGCAGCAGGCCACGAGGCGGTCAATCACCTCGATGACCTGCTTCTACGGCGCTTCCGTCTCGGCATATTGCTTCCCGACGGCGGGCAGAGCTTGCTTCCTGCTTTAGAGCCGCTTCTCAAAAAGCGTCTGGGGTGGGGAAATGAGCGTTGGGCTGAAGAAGTCGAGCGCTATCGCCGCATTTGGCCCGCAGCTTACGGCTTGCCAAAGGAATGGTGAAATGCGCACATTGGTCATCATTAACACAAAGGCCGCCGGCGGAAAGGCCGAGGCGGTTTTCAGGAGTGTCGAGGCACGGATGGCGAAGGTTGTGGGGGAACTCAGCGTCGCTTTGACCTACGAACCAGAGGAAGTGGCCGGGCATCTTGACCGAGCAGCCGCAGCCGGCATCGATCGAGTGATTGCCGTCGGCGGAGACGGGACCAACAACTCGTTGGTCAATGCCCTGGCGGGCCGGCCCGGCCTCTCGGTCTCTCTTGGAATATTGCCTGTGGGCACCGGGACCGACTGGGCGCGGGCGCTGGGGATCCCGTCGGATCCTTCGGAAGCCGTAGAGTGGCTGGCCACGGCGAAGCCTGTCCCCTGCGATTTGGGCAAGGCGGAATATATTGACCTAAGCCGTGGCGGCCTCCCTTCGAGGCGCTTTTTTCTCAATATTGCCAGCGCTGGAGTTAGCGGCGAGATCGTGGCAAGGGTGAACAAGCTCAGGAGGCGCACGGCTCTCAGTTTTCTTCGCGCGACTATCGGTACATTGTTCCGGTACAGGCCTCAGCGGGTCATCGTGGAATGCGACGGAATCCGTTATTACGAGGGCCCGACCTACCTGCTGGCAGTAGCCAACGGCCAATTTTTCGGCCGGGGGATGTGGGTGGCACCAAATGCCCTGGCCGATGACGGCTTGTTCGACATCGTCCTTGTGGAGGGCATGCCCCGGATTCAAATTTTGCTCGCCCTGCGGACGGTTTTTAGCGGCAAGCATCTTGAACGAACGGATGTTCACTCGACCCGCGCGGCCGCGGTTAAGGTTCACTCGGAGGACGGGCCGCTCGGCCTGGATTTTGACGGCGAAGAAGCGCAGGGCCAGGACCTTAATTACACACTCTTGCCGAAGGCCGTAAGAATTCTGCTTCACCCCACAGCCACGGGCGTCTTGCGCAGCGTCGCAAAAATCTCCTAAAAAATGCTCCTACGGCCTAGTTCAGATGAGGCGGGCTATTCTGTCTTAAGCGTGACGCCGCAGTGCGGGCAGGCCTTCCATGAGGACTCAACAGGCTTGCCGCAGCTCTTGCAGACCGGCTGGAGCGCTGCCCCGCAATGGGGACAATAGGTAAAACCCTTCTCCACCGGTTTCTGGCAGGAAGGGCAGGCCGGAGTCGGCGCTTTCGTCGGGGGGGATACAGAGGGAGTTGTCGCCGTCGACCTTCCTGAAGCCCGCAGAGGGTGGTCCTGGCGCACGATGAGATAGATCAGCAGCCCGACCAAATTGCCGATGAAAACCAGAAGCGCCCACAGGACGCCGCTCATCCCCCGCTCCTCGGCATCCCGGTAAACCCAGACAATCACAACGATCCAGACGATGAAGAGAAGCAGAGAAAACGACCACAGCGGAACCCAGGGAAACCATGGGCCAAGGTGCCAGCCATTGAAGGAGACATGGTGCACACCCCTGGCCAGCCCGGTGAAAATTCCAAACGGGGCGAGCACCAGAGGAGTCAGGATGAAACCCACAAAAACCAGGACCAAAACAAATATGAGAAGCGCCGTCATTTTTCCTGATAAAGCGGCCATGATCGACCTCCTTGTTTATTCAAATAAAGAATAGTTCAAGTCTGCCTGATTCCGCCGGCAAGGGCGCCGGCGCATGATAACGGGAGCAAAAAATAGCATCAAGGCGTTCTGAAGGATAATGCCAAGAACCAAGACAACCTCCAGCGTTAACTTTTGATCGCGGACAAATCCTTCGATGCCCGGAACAAGAAAGGCGGCGGTTAAAGCGGTGAGAACGGCCAGCGCAACCCAGATCGGCCAGGGAATATGGACGCCTGGTCGACTAGGTTGAGGCCGCACCGCAGGCAACACCATGGCACTGATTTCTTCGTGGCAGGCGAGCCGGACTTTCCGCTCAAGCCCCGGCGGGATAGGAGGCGCTGCCGTCTTGTTGAGGCGCAGATGAAGATCTTCGCAAAAATCTTTAAACCTTGCGCAGGCTGGACAATGGGCCAGATGCTGTTCCAGCGCGAGCCTGCCCTCCGAACTGAGCTTTTTCTCGCCAGCCTCAAGGATCAAACGCTCAAAATCCTGGCATCGCATTTTATCTTCTCCTTTTGAGGATAGTAGGAGGCAAGCTCCCTTTGCAGCCTTCTAACGGCCCGGTACATCAATGATTTCACCGTCCCGACCGGGATTCGTAGCGCGGCTGCGATTTCCGTCTGCTCAAGCCCTTCAATTTCTTTAAGCACGAAAACCCGGCGCTGCTTCTCCGGCAGCCGGGCCAGGGCCCGGTCGATGTCTCTCCGTGTCGCCGCCTTCTCCTCTCTCCTGGCCGGGTCGGATGTAGACACTGCGGTTTCTTCGGCCGCGGCGGCCTCGGTCATTTCGCCCTTTGTCCCGCCCAGGAAGAATAGCCGCCTGATGCGTTTTTTTCGGAGCATGTCCCGATAAAGATTCGTGACAATCACCGCCAGCCAGGGTTTCAGATTCTTCCTCTCTACGATCTCGGGCAGGCGCCTGACGACGCGCAGCCAAACTTCCTGAAACATATCCTCCGCCTCGCCCCGGTCCCGGGTGAGGTGCAGGGCCAAACGGTAAACATCGTTCTTGTATCTGTCGTAGACCTCGTCGAACTCCGCGGTTGACGTCATCCCGGGTCTCCGGCCTCTCCGCTCTCCTTCATCGTCCCAAGAGATGTTACCTTAAATGCATCTCACCCATAAAGACGTATATGTCAACAAAAAGTTCTAGTTTTGTTGACCGGCGGATTTCCTTATGATATAAGCTCCCAAGAATGAGACGCAAGGGGCACGCACGCTCGCCCGGAGAGAGTGTTAAAGGAGGACAGGGATGAGTTTCCAAACCGTCGACTGGGCCGTTGTCATCATCTATTTCCTCATTCTCCTCGGCATAGCCTGGTGGTCGATGAGGCAGAAACAGCGCGACACGACTGACTATTTCCTGGCCAGCCGTCATATCGGCTGGTTTGTCATCGGCGCTTCCATCTTCGCTTCGAACATCGGAGCTGAACACATCGTCGGGCTGGCCGGCACTGCGGCCAAGACAGGCGTCGTCATGGGCCACTACGAGCTCCATTCCTGGCTGGTGCTTGTCCTGGGCTGGGTTTTTGTCCCTTTCTACATGCGCAGCAAGGTCTTCACCATGCCCGAATTCCTGGAGCTCAGGTATTCCCCAAAAGCACGCTGGTTCCTATCGCTGATTACATTGATCAGTTATGTGGTGACAAAAGTCTGCGTGAATGTCTATGCCGGCGCCGTCGTTTTCCAGGTTCTCATGGGCATTGATTTCTGGACGGGCGCGCTGTTCGTCTTAATCTTCACCGGCATCTACACGGTCCTCGGAGGTCTGAGGGCCGTTGTTTACACGGAAGCCATCCAGACCATTGTTCTCATCCTGGGGTCGGTCACCGTTACTATCGCCGGGCTCATCAAGATCGGCGGCTGGCACAATCTCTATTCCATTGCCGGAGGGGATCACTTCAACCTTTTTCTGCCGGCCAACCATCCGGAGTTCCCCTGGCCGGGCATGATCTTTGCCCCGCCCATCGTCGGCCTCTGGTACTGGTGCACCGACCAGTACATCGTCCAGCGCGCGCTCGCCGCCAGGGATGAACGGCAGGCCCGGCGGGGAAGCATTTTCGCCTCGATGCTTAAGCTCCTCCCCTTCTATATTTTTATCATTCCCGGGGTCATGGCTTTTGCCCTGGCCCGGACCGGCCAGCTTGACCTCCCCAGCGCTGACCAGGCCTTCCCGCGCATGGTCATGGCGCTCATCCCGACCGGGTTCAGGGGGCTGGTGGCGGGCGGCCTGCTGGCGGCCTTAATGAGCTCGCTCTCAGCCGTTTTTAATTCCTGTTCCACCCTGTTCACCATGGACATCTATAAAAAAATCAGGCCGCAGACGCCGGAGAAAAAACTCGTCCTGGTGGGGCGGATTGCAACAGGAGTTGTGGTGGTTACGGGGGTCGTCTGGATTCCCCTGATGAAGCTCATCTCAGGAGAACTGTATCATTATCTTCAGAGCGTCCAGGCGTATATCGCTCCGCCCATCGCCGCGGTCTTCCTGCTGGGGATATTTTATAAGCGGATCAATGCCAAGGGAGCCATGACTGCGCTTGTGGCCGGGTTTTCGGCCGGCATGATCCGGCTCATCGCCGAGCTCAACAAGGAAGCACTCACGGGCTGGCTCCACTGGTTCGCCACGGTCAACTTCCTGTATTTTTGCATTTTCCTATTTCTGGGATGCATTGCGGTGCTCATCGTTGTCAGCCTGCTCACAGAGAAGCCATCCTACCAAAGGATCCAGGGGCTGACCTACGGAACAACCGTGGCGGCCGACAAGGCAGCGTCCCGGGCGAGCTGGGGCTACAAGGAGGTTCTTTTCTCGCTCGTTGTGCTGGCGGTTGTGGCTTTCACGCTGATATATTTTACCGGATAATCTGGCCAGGCTTATCTTTCGGCTTCTTTGATTGCTTTAATATATCCGGCGACCCTGTC
>CAZLFV010000060.1:0-16437 GCA_964558915.1 uncultured Eubacteriales bacterium
GCCCGGAGCTGATGGTGGTGGGTGGGGGGGTCTTTAGCGAGGACGGACGGGGACATGCCGTGACAGGACCCATTTAAGAGTGCAGAAAAAGGGCGGTTTATTTGCGGCCGATGGAGTAATATTCGAACCCGAGCTTTTTCACCGCTTCCGGGCTGAAGACGTTCCGGCCGTCAACAATGATCGGGTTAGCCATGGCCTCCTTAATTCTCTTTAGATCTAGCTTGGCGAAATCATCCCATTCGGTCAGGATAACCATGGCGTTTGCTTTCTCGGCCGCATCATAAGGGGAAGCGCAGTAGCGCAGACGATCCGGTTCCTCCGGATAGAGCTGCTTCATGTTGTCCGAAGCCTGAGGATCGCAAAGCCGGAGGCGGGCGCCTTCTTGAAGCAGGCTGCGGATGACTCTGATGCTCGGCGCTTCTCTGATGTCATCGGTCTCCGGTTTAAAAGCCAGGCCAAGGACGGCGATCTGCTTGTCCTTGAGAATCCAAAGGGCCTGCTTTATTTTATCGACGAAAATCCTGACTCTCTCCGCGTTGATACGGTCCGCCTCCTTGAGCAGGCTCATGTCCACGCCCAATTCCTCCCCGATCCGGGCCAAGGCCTTGATGTCCTTGGGAAAGCAGGAGCCTCCGTAGCCGATCCCGGCTTTCAGAAACCGGCCTCCAATGCGCGGGTCAAGCCCCATTCCCTCGGCCACCTGCTCGACGTTCGCATCGGTCTTCTCGCAGATATTCGAGATCAGGTTGATGTAGGAAATCTTCAAGGCCAGAAAGGAGTTCGAGGCGTGCTTGATCAGCTCAGCGGTATCGATATTCGTGACCAGGAGGCGCTCCCGGAATTTTGCGTAGATGCCGCAGAGAATGTCCCGGGCCCTTTGCGTTTCGACTCCGACGATGATCCGGTCGGGGTTGAGAAAATCAGAAACCGCCGAACCCTCTCTCAGGAATTCCGGGTTCGAGGCGACGTCGAATTCCTGATCCGTCTTCTTGTGCAGGCTGATGGTCCTCTTGATCCAGAAGGATGTTTTCACCGGGACAGTGCTTTTCTCGACCACCAATTTATAACGGTTGAGGTTCCGGGCGATCTGGCGCGAGACCTCCTCGATCTGGCTCATGTCGGCGCTGCCGTCGTCACGCTGGGGCGTTCCCACACAGACAAAGATGATGTCTGCCTCAGCGATGGTCTTGTCAAGGTCGGTGCTGAAAACGAGGTTCCCCTTCTTGAGGTTCGACATGATCAACTCATCCAGTCCGGGCTCGTATATGGGCACGATCCCTTGGCTGACTTTGGAGATTTTCTCGAAATCCTTATCAGTGCCGACGACCTTGTGCCCGAACTCGGCGAGGCCGGCCGCCGTCACCAGTCCTACATATCCGGTTCCGATCACCGCGATATTCATCTTGGCCTCCTCCTTTATGCTTTGATGACGTTATTTCTCTTTTTTTTGACGGCATTCCGAGTGTCAACGACAAGAGAAGCGTTCCTGGCGATCCAGTCATAATCATAATCCGAGTGGTCTGTAGCGATGATGACGGCGTCGCTGCCCCTCAGCCTCTGCGCTGTCAAAGGAACTGAGTGCAGGTTCAGATGAGGATATTCTCTGTGCCCGGTTGAATGTGGGACATAAGGGTCGTTATAAGCAACTCTGGCGCCCTTTTCCTGGAACAGGGTGATGATCTTGAGGGAAGGAGATTCCCGCTGGTCGTCGATATCCTTTTTGTAAGCAATCCCGAGGACCAGGACTTTGGCGCCGCGAATGGATTTGCCCCTTCTGTTCAGCGCCTCAATAGTTTTGTTGACCACATAATAAGGCATGCGAGTGTTGATCTCCCCGGCCAGCTCGATGAATTTTGTCTGGTAATCCACTTCTTTGGCTTTCCAGGTGAAATAAAAAGGATCAATGGGAATGCAGTGGCCACCCAGACCGGGCCCGGGATAAAAGGGCATGTATCCGAACGGCTTGGAAGAAGCGGCCTGGATGACTTCCCAGATATCGATTCCCATGCGGTCAAAGATGACCTTCATCTCGTTGACCAGGGCGATATTCACCGAACGGAAGATATTCTCCAAAAGCTTCACGGATTCAGCCACTCGGGGTGACGAGACCGGCACCGTCCTGACCACGACCTGACCGTAGAGCACGCGGGCCAGGTTGAGGCTGTTTTTCGTCAAACCACCGATGACCTTGGGGATCCTTTCAGTGGAGTAAGTTTTATCGCCCGGATTTTCACGCTCAGGCGAGAAAGCGAGAAAAAAGTCCTTCCCCGCCCGGAGCCCTCTGCGCTCGAGAATCGGAAGCATGTCCTCTTCGGTTGTACCGGGGTAGGTCGTGCTTTCGAGGACAACCAGCTGGCCTTTTCTCAGGTATCTCGCAATCACATCTGTTGTTTTGAGGACGTAGGACAGGTCGGGATTCTTGTGGGAGTCCAGCGGCGTCGGCACGCAGATGATAATGGCGTCTACATCGCGGAGCAAAGAAAAATTGGCCGTGGCCTTGAAAGCCTTTTTGTTCAGGAAGGCCTTGAGCTCGCGGGTTGAGATATGCCGGATGTACGATTTTCCCCGGTTCAGCAAAGCAACTTTCTTCGGGTCGATATCGAATCCGGTGACGCGAAAGCCGTTATTGAGGAAGAGCTTGACCAGGGGCAGCCCGACGTAGCCCAAGCCGATTACGCCCACCCGCGCCTGCTTTGTCCTGATTTTGTTTTCCAGAGCTATGAGTTCTCGACTCATCCTATCTCCTTTTTTTTGTACCAGGCGACCGTCCTTTTCAGCCCCTGTTTGAAGTTCACTGCCGGCTCGAACCCGAGGACCGTTTTGGCGGCACTAATATCGGCAAAAGAATGCTTGATATCTCCCGGCCGGGTATCGACATATATGGGCTCACAAGAGGTCCCAATCAGCTTGCTGATCTCGTTGACAAGGATATTGACCGTCGTTCTCTCGCCGCAGGCGATATTAAACACTCCGCCCGCGGCCTCGGGCGGAGCCTCGATGGCGCGCAGGTTGGCCTCGACGGCGTTGGAGACATAGGTAAAATCCCTAGACTGCTCGCCATCCCCGAATATCTCGGGGTTCTCCTCAGCGAGTATCTTCCTAATAAAGATAGGAATGGCCGCCGCATACTGAGAAAAAGGATCCTGCCTTGGGCCGAAGATATTGAAATAGCGAAGAGAGACCGTCTCCAACCCGTAGACGGCGCTGAAAGCCTGGCAAAATTTTTCTGCAGCGCTTTTGCTCGCGGCATAAGGCGAAAGAGGCATCCCCTCGTTTCCTTCCTTCTGGGGAAGGCGGGGGTGGTCCCCATAGACGGATGATGACGAGGCGAAGACAAACTTCCTGATTTTGGCCTCCAAGGAGGCCATAAGCAGGTTCAAGGTGCCCCGGACATTAATTTCGTGGGCTAAGAGGGGGTCTTCGATTGAACGAGGTACCGACGGCAGGGCGGCCTGATGCAAAACATACTCAATTCCTTCCAGGGCTTGGCGGCATGTTTTAAAGTCCCGAATGTCTCCCTCGACAAGTTCAATCAGGTCCTGGAAAGGAGCGATGTTTTCCCTCTTGCCGGTGAGAAAATTATCAAGAACCCTGACTTTCTCGCCCCGTCTCACCAGCTCCTCGACGATATGCGAGCCGATGAACCCCGCCCCCCCTGTCACTAGATAAGCCATGCTCCTCTCCTCATCCTCCCCGGCCCGGGCTAAAGATAGCCCAGTTCTTCTAACCGTTTGAGCACTTTTTCGACGCTTTCCTCAAGAGTTTCTTGATCCGTCTGCAAAAGAATTTCGGGATTCAACGGCTCCTCATAGGGGTCGGAAATCCCAGTAAATTCCTTGATTTCTCCCTTTATGGCTTTTTGATACATCCCCTTGACGTCTCTCTGCATGCAAACCTCCAGGCTGCACTTGGCATAAACCTCGATGAAGTCACCGATTTCCCGTCTGGATTCCTCCCTGATCTCCCGGTATGGCGAGATAAACGACGTCAGGACCGCGACTCCGTTTCTCGTCAAAAGCTTGGCCACAAAAGTGACCCGTCGGATGTTCTCATCGCGGTCTTTGCGGGAATAGCCCAGGTCTTTGGTGAGGCCCTGTCGAACAATGTCCCCGTCCAACCTCTCAACCCTCATTCCTCGCTCCCGGAGAATCTCGGCCACACGGTCGGCCACGGCCGATTTTCCCGAACACGGCAATCCAGTGAACCATAGAGTAAATCCCTTCTGGTCGCAGCACTGCTTTTTCTGCATTCGTTACTCCTTTTAAGCCGCAAGAACTCTCCCTTCCATATCCTTGGGAACAGGGAGCCCAAAAAGATAAAGGACGGTCGGAGCGATATCAATAATGCTCGCATCTTTCCGCTGGCTGGATTTATTAGCAGGATCATAAAGAATATAGATTCCTTCTTGGGCATGAACGGCGTCGTCGGGACCGGTGTCATTCTCAGGAAGGAATTTACCCGGATGTCCTAGAGTCCCCGCCGAGCGCCAGTAGAGATCGTCAAAATAAATCATCAGGTCGGGATACTCACCGCGGGCCTCCTTAAAATACTCTTGAGGCTTGATCACCCGGGTCCGCCATTTTTCTCCCTGCGGACCCCTGATATTGAGAATCCGTTCGGCCAGGAGATCCCTCTCTTTCTCATAATCTTCAGGATTAATAATCCCGCTCTCTTCCCTTCCCTCGACGTTGAGGAAAAGGCGGGCATAGTAGCCGCCCCAGCCCCAGACTTTGGTTTTAGACCAATCGACGTCAACCTTCTCCACGCTCTCCGGCTTGGCCGGCCTGGACCTGACGACGAGGTCGCCTTCTTCGATCAGCCACTCATTGACGCAAAAAGCACCTTTCATCCGTTTGGCCCCATGGTCGGAAACCACAAGCACGATCGTGTCATTACCGCAGGCATCAATGAGCTCACCTAGTTTCGTATCCAGGAATTTATAGTAATCCAGGATGACGTCTTCATAGGGATTCCCTTTGACGTAAAGATGATGCTCGGGGTCCATGTACTTCCAAAATCCGTGCTGGACCCGGTCAACCCCGATCTCCACGAACATGAACAAATTCCAAGGCTTGTGGCGGATGAGGTAATTCAAGACCTCAAACCTCTTCTTCGTCATCCGGTAGATTCCCTCGAGGAGTGCCTCTTTTTCGTCCGTCCTGAACTCAATGTCAAAAATATAGGGGCCGAACTTTTCCTCAATCTCTTGCCTCAGGCTCTGGGGATAGGTGTATTCCTTTTCGTTGTCGGGGGTGATGAAGCAGGAGATCAAATTCCCCTGGACCGGGCGCGGAGGATATGTCGGCGGCACACTGACAAGACAGCTCTGGCCACCAAAATCGCCGATGATATCCCAAATGGCTCTTTCCTTGATGGACTGGGACGTGGCGATCCACATATCTTTATAGGAATACCCCTTCCGGTGGCGAAACCCGTAAAGCCCGAGCCTGCCGGCGTCCTTGCCCGTGCACATGACCATCCAGGCGGGGATGGTAATGGGCGGGTCAGAGCTCCGCAGGTTTCCCCAGAGCCCGTTCTCCATCAGCTCCCGAAGAACCGGAAAGCGCTCCCGTTTTTCAAAGACAATCTCGCCCGGAGCGCAATCCAGGCCGACGATCAATACCTTTTTATTCATCTCCAGCTTCTTTCTGACTGAAATTCATCCTCGGCTCATTCGACAAACGGGTCTTTGAAGGCCATGATGACACGGGCGACTTCGGGCCGGATGAGCTCTGCCGGCGGGATCTCGCCTTTCACCAGCATGTCCCGGATCTTCGTGCCGCTGAACTGAACCTGCTCGGAAGGAGGATGGGGGCAGATTTTCTCGTTCACCACGGATTGACATTTCTTGCAGTAATAGAATGATTTAAAAAAAAGCGGGGCGATGCCCAGGTCCGGGAATTCCTCAAAGATGTCCTGGGCGGCATACGGGGCATAATAATTCCCCACGCCGGCGTGGTCGCGGCCGATGATAATGTGGGTGCAGCCGAAATTTTTGCGAATGATGGCATGGAAGATCGCTTCCCGGGGCCCGGCATAGCGCATCTCCATCTGGAGGATGGCCATGACCGCCCTCTCCTTGAGGTAATAGTTCCGGATGAGCTCCTCGTAGGATGCCAAGATCACCTCATCCTTGAAATCGCCCTTTTTCTTCCGTCCGATGACGGGGTTGACGAAAATTCCGTCGGTGAAAGTCAGGGCCGTTTTCTGGACATATTCGTGGCCAATGTGAGGCGTATTTCGTGTTTGAAACCCGACCACAGTCTTCCAGCCTTTTTCTTTGAACAGAATTCTCGTCTCTTTTGGACTCAGCTTATATCTATCAAACGGCGTCGGAGAAACCTCGAGGAGGTCGACCGGGCCCGCAAGGAGGACGTCTTTCATTCCCGCAACCTTGGCCACACCGGGATGAGCCTTATCCCTGGTCAGGAAGACGCTTTCGGCCAAGTCTTCCTTGTCGTATTCATATTTTTCCTCGAGGTGGAGAATGGCCACCGGCCTCCCGGCCGCGCTTGTGAGGACCACTTGCTCTCCTTCCTTAAATTTCCCGCCGTCCTCGCGGCTGGCGTTGAGAACAATCGGAATCGTCCAGGGCAGGTCATTCGAAAGCCGCATCTCGCGAAGCACGTTGCGAAAGTCCGTCCTGCCCATGAACCCTTCGAGCGGAGAAAAGACGCCCGTGGCAATATTCTCCACATCCGAGATCAACTCCTCGTCGACTGTCAGGGAAGGAAGGCACTTCACTTTTTCGAGGGCTTCATCTCTTCGAGCTCCCCTCAGGACACGTTCGACGAGTTTGCCGCCATGGGGTGGGATCATCATTTCCTCCGGCTTCTCAAGCCTAGTGTTTCGATTCTAATCGATATAGCCCAGGGCTTTTAACCTTTCTTTGACCTTTTCCTCGTCTTCCTTGCTGAAGACTTCTCCCGATTCCTTTTCCTGGGAGAGCTTTTCCCTGAGCACTTTGCTGATATAGCTCGCTACGGATGTAACCTCGGTTCCCTTGATGATCTCCTCGATTTTTTTATAAAGAGAGGTCGGGATCGAGACGGTCATAAATTCTTTTTCCATGCTCTCTCCTCTGCGGCCGGAATCCCCCTCCCGGGCAGGATCCGGTTTAAGGAACAGAAAATAAAACCATTATATATACCACCCCGCATTTTTTTTCAACCACGGAGATGTCATCCAAATTTGTGGTTGGCTTGACAAACTGAGAGCTTTAATGTTTATAATCAATAGCAGATGACGGAGGATTCGTCTCCCGCCTGTTGATATGGAGAAAATCAGCTATCCCTATATCCGGAAAAACGTCTTTTCAGGCGTACTAGACAGAAACTTGAGAAAGCTTGAGAATAGGCTCGGTGTCAGCCTCTCCATCCGGGGGGACAGCCTCTTCGTCGACGGTGACCCCAAGAAAGTCGAATTCGCCAAATTTTATTTTGAAAAAATGAGCGAACTCGAGGAAAAAGGCTGCTCCCTTAGGGAAGAAGACTTCCACATTGCCCTCGACCGCCTGGAAAACGGGTGCTCCGAAGCTTTGGAAAGCTATTTCCCTTCCCAGGCAGTAAGTCTCTCCCGTAAATCAGTGAGCCCCAAAAGCCTTAACCAGCAGGAGTATATCCAGGCCATCCGGAACTTCGACCTGGTCTTTGGGATTGGCCCGGCCGGCACGGGCAAGACTTACCTGGCCATGGCCATGGCCCTGAGTTTCCTCCAAGACAAGATCGTCAACCGGATCATCCTCACCCGGCCCGCCGTCGAAGCCGGAGAAAAGCTGGGCTATCTTCCGGGCGACCTCTACCAGAAAATCAACCCCTATCTCCGCCCGCTCTACGATGCGCTCTTTGACCTGAGCCAGACCGACCAGGCCAACCGTCTCATCGAAAGGGGCATTATCGAGATCGCTCCGCTTGCCTTTATGAGGGGAAGGACGCTCAACGATTCGTTCATCATCCTCGATGAAGCCCAAAACACGACCCGAGAGCAAATGAAGATGCTGTTGACGCGCTCCGGGTTCGGCTCCAAGGTCGTTGTCACTGCGGATATCACCCAGATCGACCTGCCTCAACCCCGAAGGTCGGGCGTTCTTGAGGCCATCAAGCTCCTTTCGAGAATAAAAGAGATCGCTTTTATCTACTTTGACGAGAAGGACGTCGTCAGGCATCCCCTGGTCCAGAAAATCATCCTGGCGTATCAGAGGGCCGAACCCGGGCCTTCTAAAAAATAATGAGTTTTATATCCTTCAAGAACCTGAAGCTCTTCAAGGGGACATCTCCGCCCCCCAAAAAAAGCAATGGCGCCCTGCCGCCAAAAAAAGAAGAGGCGGCTGTGTGGAAGAGGTTCGTCCAGAATCCCTTCTTTTTGCTCGCCATTTTTGTTTTCATCCTGGCCTATCTGCTTTCCTATGTCCCGTCGAAATCGCTCCCCGCGTTCAAGGAAGGGGAGATTGCTCCTTCCGACATCGTCGCGCCGATCGACCTTACGATTGAAGATACGGAGACAACAGCCAAAAGAAGGGCCGAGGCCCAGGAGGACGTGTTCCCCGTCTATTCTTTTGACGAAAACGCTTTTCTGAATACAGAGGAAAGGATCCGGCAGGTTTTTAGGTTCGGTCAAGATTGGCTCAAGAAGGCCACTGCTCCAGCAGACCCGATTGGACTCGAAAAAGACCTATCTGAGAAATTCGAGTTGGATATACCGGCCAGGGACCTGGCAACCCTTATCAGGTCAAGATTCTCCTCCGATATCGAAGAGACGCTGATCGGCCTAATCGGTAAGGTCTCTTCCCAGGGGATCATTGTCTCCAAGAGGCTGTTCATCCGCAAAGAACCGGAGAGGGGCTTCATTCTCCTCCGGGGCCCGGGCAATGAACGGCTGACCAAAGTCGAGGAGATCCTCGACATCAAAGAAAGCAGAGACAGGTTCGCCGCGGAGCTTGACAGAATCGAATTTCCATCAAGGACCAAAAGGCTGCTCGAGAGCCTGGCCGAAAGCTTTCTCTCGCCCAATATAACCTATAACCGGGTTGAAACAGAGGCCAGGGAAAAGCGCGCCATTGCCCGTGTTGAAACCGTCTATTACAGGATCAAAAAAGGGAAAGTCATCATCCGCAAAGGGGATGAAGCGACCCCAGAAACGCTCAAATGGATCAACCTCATCAACCAGAACCTCCAGGAAAAGCGCGGCCGCGCAAGAAATCTTGTCGGGACGTTCCTCCTTTTAGCTCTCATTTTTGTCGGCCTCTGGTATTACCTAAAATCCTTGTTGCCTTACAGGTCGGCCCTACAGATCTTTCTGATGATGGGGACGGTTCTCATTCTGAGTCTCGTGGTCTATAAGTTTTGCCTGCTTCTGGCCACCCTTATCAGCGATAAAACGACCCTCTCCTTCCTAGCCGACGTCGAGCCCTATAAGTTTGCCTTTCCCTATCAATTCGGGGTGATTCTCTTTGCCTTCCTGACCACAAACCCGATCAGTTTGATCTTCGCGATCCTGAACAGCATCCTCGCCGGTTATCTCTTCCAGCCGAATTATAACCTCACGTTTTTCAGCTTCATCGGAGGACTGGGGGCAATCTACGGCATCAAATACTACCAAAAACAGAAGCGAACATCGGCCCTGCGGGCGGGGCTGTTTGTCGTTGCACCGGTCAATATCTTTCTCATCCTCACGTTCGAACTGATCAAAGAAGGCCCCAGCGGGTT
Organism: uncultured Eubacteriales bacterium; assembly: GCA_964558915.1. GTDB lineage: Bacteria > Acidobacteriota > Aminicenantia > Aminicenantales > UBA8522 > CAZKEW01. The sequence goes on from CAZLFV010000060.1 coordinate 9,705, forward strand.
GAGCCTGTTTGCGACGGAGGCGGGCATGGGCCTTCTCGGCGGAGCTCTGGGAGCTTCGCTCTCATTTGTGCTTCTTCCCATTTTTGAGACTGTCTTTGGGTTCGTCACCCAGACAAAGCTCCTGGAGCTCAGCAATTCCGAACTCCCGATTTTTAAGCAAATGGCCCTGGAAGCTCCGGGGTCCTACCACCATTCGCTGGTCGTCGCCGCCCTGGCCGAAAAAGCGGCTGAGGAGATCGGAGTGGACTCCATGCTGGTCAAAGCCGGAGCTCTTTACCACGATATCGGGAAGGTCAAAAGGCCGGAGTATTTTATCGAAAATATCAGCCGGAACCCAGACCTCCACAAGGACCTGACGCCGAGCATGAGCACCCTCGTGATCGTCAACCATGTCAAAGAAGGCACGGATATGGCCAAGGATCTGAAGCTCCCCAAGAAAATAAAAGAAATCATCGAACAGCACCATGGAAGCTCTCTCGTCAGGTATTTCTTTCATAAAGCCAAAGAACAATATGACCCCGAGACACAGAAGATCGCGGAAGAAAGCTACCGCTATCCGGGCCCCCCGCCCCAGAGCAAAGAGGCCGCCCTGATCCTGCTGGCCGACTCTATTGAAGCCGCCTCCCGGAGCCTGAAATCCCCTACCCGCCACCACCTCAAAAGAGTCATCACGGAAATCTTCGATAACTATCTTCAGGACGGACAGCTCGACGAGTGCGATTTTTCGCTGCGCGAACTGAGGGCAATCGCCTATTCCTTCCACACGACCCTCTATACGATCTATCACCCCCGGCTGGAATATCCCGGGTTCGATTTCGAGATGAAAAAAAAGAAAAAACCGGCCCCGGCGAAAAAGAACGATGATCGAAATAATAAACCTCCAGCATAAATACCGAATCGACCGGACCAAATTTAAAAACCTGCTGAAGGCTCTGGTGGACCACTATAAGCTTAACAACCCAGAGATCAACCTCGCTTTCGTCGACTCCAAGACAATCCGGAGGTTAAACAGGAAATTCCTGAAGAAGGATGCGCCGACCGACGTCCTCAGCTTTCCCTTCGGAGAAAAAAAGAGCATCGACGGGAAGTCCTATCTCGGGGATATCGCCATCTCCGTTCCCCAGGCCTTCAGGCAACGCCTCCGCAAAACTCACGGCCTGGAGAAGGAACTGGAGGAGCTGGCCGTCCACGGTTTTCTCCATCTCTTGGGGTTTAACCACGGCAAGGGAATCGAGGAAGAGCAAGCGAAGATTCACCGCCTGCTTGCGGGGCGCTGCTGAGCACTCAGATGGCTGCAGAATTCTGGAAATGGGCCGGCCTCGGCGCGGTTTTTTTGGCCGCTTTCCTGCTTTCGCTCTTTCATGCCTCACTCGGCACGTTTTCTAAAATCTCGCTGAGCCGGTTCCTCGAAGACAAACAGAAGGAAGGCCGCCAGAAAATCCTCGACCTCTATGATGAAAGCAAGATCGCGGTCGAGAGCTCACGCACTCTTTTTATCATCGCCTTCCTCATCTATCTCCTGGCCCTCCTGCCGCGGTGGAAGTTCTGGCCGTTATGGTTTTTTCTCATCTCGCTCGGGTTCGTCTTTGTTCTTTTTGATTATGTCCCCCGCCTTCTGAACTTTCTGAATAAGAAAGCCGTCATCCAGTTTTTCCTTCCTGGATTCCGGATGGTTCGGGCGCTCGCCTCGCCCCTGATCTTTTTGATCCGGAAACTGGAGAAGGAAGAAATCGAGGAGGAGATCCGGGAAGCCTCGGAAGAAGAGATCGAAACCTTCATCGACGAAGCCACGGAGGAAGGCATCATCGAAGAGCACGAGGGCGTTCTTCTAAAAAGCGTGGTTGAGTTCGGCGATACGCTCGTCGGGGAGATCAAGACACCGCGAGTGAACATGGTCTGCATTAAGAGAGAGGCCACATTCGGCGCGCTCCGCGACCTGATCAGGTGTGAAAAATATTCCCGGATCCCGGTTTATAAGGACAGGATCGACAATATTGAAGGCATCGTGATCGCCAAAGATTTGCTTGAGTATTCCGAGGACAAACACCGGGACCTCCCCATCGACCCGATCGTCCGGCCTGTCCACTTTGTCCCCGAATCCATGAAGGTTGCGGAACTGCTCAAGGAGTTCAAGAAGAGAACGCAGAAAATGGCCATTGTAGTCGATGAACACGGCGGCGTCTCGGGACTGGTAACCATGGAAGACCTCGTCGAGGAAATCGTCGGCGAGATTCATGACGAATACGACGTGGACGAGGAAACACCGATTACCGCGATCGGCCCATCGGAATACGCCGTTTCCGGCAACGCCGAGGTCAAAAAGCTCGAGGAGCTGTTCGACCTCGAGCTGGCCGACGACGATTATGTTACTGTCAGTGGCCTCATCATGAACGACCTCGGGAGGCTTCCCAAGCGGGGAGAAAAACTCGAAGTCAAGGGCCTCTCTTTTGAAGTGCTTGATGTCGACCAAAAAAGGATCAAGAAGCTGAAGGCGAAAAAGGCCGAGCCTCGAAAAGGGGACGATAAGAAGGACGGCGAATGAAGGTCGGCTATGTGGCGCTCATCGGGCGGCCGAACGTGGGCAAGTCCACTCTTCTCAATACCCTACTGGGCCAGAAAGTGGCCATTATCTCAGACAAGCCGCAGACAACCAGGATCAGCCTGCTTGGCATTAAGACGACCGAAAAAGGACAGATTATTTTCATCGACAACCCGGGCATCCATAAGCCGCTGCATACACTGAACAAAAGGATGATGAGCTTCGTCCACTCCGCGCTCCAAACAAGCGACCTGATCTGCCTCCTTATCGACACAACGCAGCCGTTCGGACACGGCGACGAGTTCGTCATCGAGACGCTGAAGAAAGTCACTACTCCCCTTTTCCTGCTGATCAATAAAGTGGATATCGTCAAAAAAGATAGAATCCTTCTGATCATCGATAAGTACAAGGATCTTCTCAGCTTTAAAGAGATCATTCCTGTTTCCGCGCTAAAGGGAACGAACCTGGACGTGCTGGAGAAACAGATCTACGAGTACCTGCCTGAAGCCGAGAAGCTCTACGACGATGAAACCGTCTCCGACCAATCCCTCCGGTTTATGCTGGCCGAGATCATCAGGGAAAAGCTGCTCAAGCGCGTAGAGAAGGAGCTCCCGTTTGTGACGGCTGTCCTCGTAGAGAAAATAGAGGAAAGAGCGGCGGGAGAAAAAGCCACGGCCCCGTGGGACATCACGGAGAAAAGCGAAAAGCCGAGGGAATTTATCTCAAGTTCCGGACTTAGTTCCTTGTCCCCCGAAAGCGTCAGGCCATCTGTACCCAAAATGGATATATCAGGAGACAAAAAGCAAACACGGAAACTCACATACGTCAGTGCGACTATCATTGTCGAGCGTGATAACCATAGGAAGATCGTTATCGGTAGGCACGGGCAAGTGATCAAAGAGATTGGGATAGACGCCCGCCGAGAAATCGAACAGCTCATTGATTCCAAAGTCTTTCTGGACCTGACGGTCAAAGTCAGGGAGCGCTGGAGAGATTCGCCCGAGGTCCTCGACCTCATCGAAGGCCAGAAGTAAAGTCTGGGGACATGTAACCATTTCTCTTGAAATTGATACGTGTCCCCCTATTTTCCTCGCTCTCGCCATATTTACAGAATTAGGCGAAGATGCTAAAATTGCCTCACCTTTTGACCTGTGGTGAGTGTAGCTCAACTGGTTAGAGCAGCGGACTGTGGATCCGCAGGTTGGGGGTTCGAGACCCCTCACTCACCCCTCTTCAATTCCCTTTTGAGGCGGGGACAAATTCAGTATAATACCAATAAATGGCCAGTAAGGAAAATGCATCATGAGGGGCAAGGTATTCTTGAAGTCCATAGCAAAGAGCGAAGTCGATATTCTGCAAGTTTTTTTGGATATTCTTAAGAAAACAGAATCGAGTTACTGCCTCGTCGGGGGAATAGCCGTCAACGCCTATGTCGAACCTGTAGTCAGCCTTGACCTCGACATTGTCGTAACTAGACAGGACGTGGATAGAGTATGCAATGCTGCGGTCAAGAATGGCTTCAAGATCCAGAAATACGAGCACAGCATAAATTTGGCGCTGGCCGGGTCCGACCTCCGCATCCAGCTTCAGACCGATTCCCGATATCAGGATTTCATTCTTCGTGCCCGGCCTAAAAAGGTCCTCGGGTACAGGTTAAAAGTTGCGGTCCTCGAGGACGTCCTAAAGGGCAAAACTTGGGCTTTTCAAGACGAGACGCGCCGCCGGAGCAAAAGGCAAAAAGACTTGGCAGACATTATCCGCATAATTGAGGCCTATCCCGGACTCCGCCGGCGACTTCCACCCGAAATAAAAAAGCTGCTGATATAAACATTACTAGACATTAAACTCCGCCTTGCCTCACAAAAAGACAGACCCTTTGCGTTTTTTCCGGGCACATTCCTGTTTTCGCTAAATTCGGCCTTGTTTTCACTCCGAGTTTGCAGGGGGTCTTCTTTCGCAGTAATTGACTCTTTTGTTGTTTCTTCTTAGCCTTAATCCAGTCAATAAATCTTTTTGGGTTGGGGATACCATGAGCTCTCCTTTCAAAGCTCTCATCGCCAAACTCAGAAAACGGCACATCATCGAGACCTTTGCCGGCCCCGTCTACTCCGCCTTCCGTCACCAGGAAACGAAGGTGGGGATGAAGAATACGCTTCTTCGCCATTCCGGAGGTGTGATATACTCGCAGGCGACAGCACACGGAAGCTAGGCGATGAACCGAAATGCTGCTAAGCACAGACATCTTTGGATGGGTGCCGTCGTCGTCATTATGTCTTTATGCTGCCGTGACCAAGGCTCCCCTCCCAATACCCCGCTGGCCCCTTTGGAACCCTATATCGAGGCCGAGCTTCTCCGCTTGGAAGAGATATATCGGATCCTCGACCGCTATGGCGAAGAACTCTGGCCCGGGTGGACGAATTACGCCAAAATCCCGGTCAAAGTCAATTTCCCCAACGGCGTGACCCTCTTGGTTGCGCCCCCCTCGAGGACTCAGCCAGGATTCGAGCGTATTGCAGGGCGGTCCATTTTCGGAAAGTCGGTCTTCGTCAACAGGCGAAACCAGACCTCCGCCGAGGTCCGGCCGCCTCTTTTCGAGCAAAGAGGGCGTGGCGGGGCTCTCATTGAGTTGGATATGGGACAGCCGGATCTCCCACCCCTTGAAGCGGAGAGGTCCGCCGCGCTGGAGGCGCAGTTGAAGGACATATCTCGTCCCGAAACCCCTTTCAACCTCGCTCCTCTTGGCGACTCCGACTCGCACATTCTCATGTACGTCCACGAGCATTTCCATGGCCACCAAAAACTCTTTTCGCAATTCCAGCGAGCCCTCCCTGTCGACGCAGCCCTGCGAGGTTTTAAGGTCAACGCGGAATATGCCGCTTGGTCCCACATCGAAGGGCTGGCCCTGCGTCGGGCCTACGTCGAAAGCCAAGACGCCGCGGCCCTCGATGTTCTTAAGGACTTCGTTTTGGCACGGGAGATCAAGCATGCCTATATGCCTCCCGGGACCGCAGCTGCCGAGGCCCGTATCTCATTAGTTGAAGGCACGCCGAGCTACGTCAGCCTCAAGACGGCCCTGCTTCTCAGGGATTCGGACGACAAGCCTAGCATCGACCGGTCAAAAGACCCCTTTTTCTACAATTACGCCTATGTCAATGGATATATCGATAACATCATGAGGAAGGGGATGGACTTTGCCGTCCTCTGGACCGAGGACAAGCAGGGGAAGTACTATCTTTACGGCGCTTATCAGTGCTTCCTTCTTGACCGGTTCGCGCCGGGCTGGAAGCGGGGCTTCCTCGAGAAAGAGAAAAACCTCGACTCGGCGATGGCCGACCTCCTGAAAATCTCGGGAGAGGAAAAAGAAGAGATCAGGCGAAGGCTACCGACTCGCTACGGTTACGATGAGATCCTCGCGTTTCACGAAAACGCCCTGAAGAAAAAAAAGAACCCCTAGGGAGACGGCTTTTCGAGGCCGACGTTTCGAATCCTCCAGGGTCAGCCTGTCCAAGATTGATAACAGTTTGCTTTTTTGCAGGGCTAGAGGGCAAAGCAACAGCCTGAAGAGCTTGAATCTTATCAGCGACGCTGTTATGCCTCAGAAAAGTTCGAAAATTGGACATTAGCCTACCCTGCCCCCTATTTCGGCGTTTTCCCCTGATTTTTTGATTCTTTTGATCCGTTCTTATACTTAGCCCGAGCTAGCAAGAATAAGCCTTTTGGGGCAATTTTATCCACAACCCGTAGGCGCTAGCGTAGATACGATTGTGATTCTCGGCTAACTTTCGGTTTTACTTTTTTGAGTCGAGCCGCCTAGTCGGCCCGATTATCCCCATCAGAATCATCGCCTCGGCGCAGACGAACATCAGTATTTGATGAAGCATCGCGGAGTATTCGAATCTGGTTTTCACCTGGATGAACGTCAAGACGGCGAATACTCCGAGTGGAACAAGGGACAAAGCCCGCCATCCTTTTCGCCAGACGAGCACCGTCAATGAGATGACAAGGATCGCTACGGCCGCATAATATACTCCCGAGGGAAATGAGTGTTGCATAGATCGCTCCTTTCATTCTTCAGACTAATAGTAGCAAGTTCTTTTTCGCTGCGCTCCCCAAATGAGCGTACATGGGACAGAATTGCTTCATCCCCTTGTCCGCAATGATAAATCGAGGTATTGGCGCTTGTCAAATTGAGCT
>CAZLFV010000061.1:0-15782 GCA_964558915.1 uncultured Eubacteriales bacterium
GATAAGATAGATTAAGGGTAAGCTGTAGCCATAATCCGACGGAACGGGCCATCCATTGAACAGCCATTCGGCATGACCATAACGCATGTAGGCAAATAAAACTGCCACAAGGTGAAGAAACGGGACATGAAGCAAATAAAAGAAAAGCGGCACGCGTCCAAATACAATTATGGGGCGTGTCATCCAGTTTGGCTCTCGGTCGAACAACGCGAGCGAAGCGATGGCCGGACCGAGCGTCATCAGCAAGAAAAGGAGCGATGGAGGATACTTCCCCGTATTAATGAAAGAGAAAATGGTAAAAGGTATGTTCTTTTGAACGCCTCATGGTCTCGGATCCCCGTAAATATTAGCTGCGCGAATGATGACGAAGGCAAGACTCAGGCCGCGGAGAAGATCCACAGAATAGAGACGCGCCTGAGAGCTGATTTCACTCTTCATACTCTTGCTCGACTCAATCCCCATAATATTTTAGCCAGCTACCGAAGGTACCCCAGCGAGCGAAGGTTTTCGATCTGTTCTGAAGTCAGCGGCATCTTCCCGGGACGGGTAAAGTTCTTGGCCAAGGCTTGATGTCCCTTCCACACCTGCTCAAGATATTTGGTGTACTTTTCAACCAGGTCGGGCCGCTCTTGGTGGAGGCTGTTGACGCAATACGGATCATGCCAAATATCAAAAAGAAGGAGTGATGCAGGACGGGATTTTTCCCGCGGAGTTTTCTGATCATCCGGCCTGGGATCAATAGACAACGAAGCTCCCCATCGTCCGTCGACGACCTCAATTGTGCCGTAGAGGATGTTATTTTCCACTGTGAATTCATCAAATATCACTGGCCGCGGCTCCCATCCTGTCTGGCCAAGCAGCAAGGGTGCAAGAGACTGCCCTTGCATAATCTCAGGTTTTGGCAATCCCGCCAGGTCAAGGATCGTAGGCAGGATATCGATCATCGAGACGGGTTGGCTGATGCGCTGCCCGGGAGCGATCTTCCCGGGCCAGACTAAGATCATCGGAATGTGAGAATTTTGGCGAGCAAAAATAGGAGTCCCCCATTTGGGCGGCCTTGGATCCAGAATCGGGAGACCTGCTCCATAATGGCCGTGGTCGGCTGCCACAATGAACAGGGTGTGATCCCATTCACCCGCGGTTTTTAGGCTCTCGACCAATTGACCGATCTGATAATCTAACTGAGCGATTGTCTCGTCGTAAAAGCCGCGAGCTACAGAGGAAAGTTTTGCATAATCAACGGCGATGGCATACCAACGATCCTCCCAGTCCCCCGGTCCCGAGAATTCAATCAGTTGCTGAAAAATCTTCTCATATGTTGGCCGGATTTCGGGGTCGACATAAAGACCGGCAAAAGGGGCGATCGTCTTCCAGGGTCTATGCACGTCCGTCGGTTGAAAGTGGATCCAGTAGGGTTCGCCCGGATAGGCCGCGCGCCAATTCCAGAACTGTTTATTCAATTCTTTGGAAGGGGCTATGTTTTGCCCAAGTTCCGAGTCCTGCAGAACATCCACTCCCCGGTCCAGGCTGCTCATCACTCCACAGTATGGATTTGAAGTCAGGACCTCGGTTTGATATCCGACCCTATGCATCTGCTGAGCCATTGTCAAAGCCTGTTCCGGGAGAGGAACATTGTCCATATGCGTCCCACCCAAAACACTGTTGTGCAATGACGTCATAAAGGAGGGGACAGAGCTATCTGTAAAAGGAGAATTGCTGTAGGCATGCTCAAAGACGGTCCCCTCAGCCGCCAACCGTTCTAGATTGGGAGTCGTGCGGCGGTTATAGCCATAGACACTCATGTGGTCGGCTGAGCCGGCATCGATAACGTAGAATACGATATTGGGCTTTTCGGTGGTCCTGATTCCCGTTAGTGTAGGCGCCACCCAAAAGGCGACGGCTCCCTCGTGTTCGGCAGCTGTTTCAAGTGTCAGCGCAACTGTTTTCCCCGCCAAACTAGATAGATCCATCGAGCGTTGTGTCCAGCGTTCCCTGTCGGAGTATTTCTGTTCAAGAAGGACCTTAGCCTCGCTTTCACTCGGCTTAGCCGTCACCCTAAAAGTGACCGGTGTATCTCCCCTGAGAACTCCCAAGCCTGTATCCAGCCGTCCCTTCTCCGGAATTTTGACGAGATACTCCAGCTTGCCCGGAGCATGGGTGAACAGGCTGCGTCGATAGACTTTGTCCCGAACCTCGCTTCTTACCCCAACCTTTGATTGAAAGTAGTTCATTTCCTTGGGGACAACGCTTATGGAAAGGATCTCGAGACTGGCCGGTTCTTTGGATTCAATCATGATGCCCAGCTGTTTCCAAGGACCCTTCCAATCTTCCCAAGACCAGTCGGCTCGCATAAGATAGGTCTGGTCCGAACCGTCTTTAATCACCTCTGCGTAATCCCCAAAGAACAGGAAGGGCATGAGTTCCTCACGCCGAGTTCCAGGTTTCGCGCGCAGGTTAAATGCCACATCTATCCCTTCAATCTTGTCCTTGGTCCGGGCCTGAATAAGGATATAACTCCAATCCTCGCGGCTCCAATCAGGCAGATCAATCGTGATTCCGCCGTAGAGGTGCTCAAAGTACTTATTGTCCTTGCTCAGCGTTATTCTTAGGGCATCTTTTACTTGGGCGGTTTTGATCGGTTTTACTCCCGGCTTCAGAGGAACCACCGGCTTCCAGTCCGGCTGCTCCTTGTCGAAGCGCCACTCGACGGCAGCCGGAATTTCCTTGGGGAGTTCAGATCCTACGATCTGAGCCTTTTCCAGGTGTTCCTCGAGGTGCAATGGGAGTCCGGCCGTAAGAGGTTCTTTTTTTGATCCCGGACTAGAACAACAGAATCCAATGAAAACGAAACCTAGAGCAAGCAAACTAATTTCTTTGGTTTTTGACATTTTTTCTCCGTTTTAAGAAGCTGCTCTTTTGAGCCGCACTCATAGGGTTCGGAATCAATACCGCCCTTTTCGAGGAAATGTTAAGCCTTGCCGCGCACTATTGTCAAGAAAATGAAGATGGCCGCAGTCATTATCTCAGGCGACTCCGCCCGGAAATTTGACTCTGATACCGTTTGTTGCTACCCTTAATTCAATCGAACTCAAGCGTTTAGGTTCGGTAAGACCATGAGCCCGCCAAAAAGGGAAGCCATCCCTCATAAAAAGGAGGAGGCGTCCTTCTGGCGTTCTCTTCTCACCAAGCTCAGAAAACGGCGGATCCTCGAGACGATTGCCGCTTTTATCGGCGGCAGTTGGCTTCTGCTCGAATTTGTCCATTGGACTCTTGTCGATCACTATCATCTTCCGGAAAGAATCTATGACATCACCCTTTTCACCCTTATGGGAGCTCTTCTGGGCACCCTCATCTGGCGTTGGTTCCGGAGCACAGAGAGCCGGCCGGGCAAGCTCAAAGTTGAAGTCCTCCTGCTCCCCCTGATTGTCCTCGCCACGATAGCAATGGACCTGATTCTAATATTTGAAATCGCCGGCATTCCTGGAAAGAAGCGTCTTGTCGTCTTTGTGGCCATCTGTCTCGGCATCGCCTGGATTGTATTCAAGTCTCTGCAATGGGCGGTCGCTCCGCCAGAATCGGCGAAAAAAGATATCGCTCTGCCAAAGCCAGCCGGAGCGCCTCCCAAAAAATCTATTGTGGTTCTTCCGTTTGTCGATATGAGTCCCCAGAAAGACCAGGAATACTTCTGTGACGGCATCACAGAAGAGCTCATCACCGACCTCTCCCATATCCATGAGCTTCGGGTGATCTCGAGAAACTCCGCCATGACATTAAAAGGGACCCAGAAGGATACCCGGACGATCGGACGAGACCTCGATGTTCATTATGTTCTTGAAGGAAGCGTCAGGAAAGCGGGCAACGACCTCCGGATCACAGCCCAACTTATCGACGCTGCCACTGATGCTCATATTTGGGCAGACAAATTCAGCGGGACCCTGGACGATGTTTTTGACATCCAGGAAAAGGTCTCTCGGTCCATCGTCGACGCGTTGAAGCTGAAGCTCGGCCCCGAAGAAAAACGGCGGATCGCCGAGCGTCTCATCGAGAATGTCCAGGCGTACGAATGCTACATCAGGGCAAAAAAAGAATTCTACCGTGGCTCCGTAGACGCCTTAGAAAGAGCCCTCCAGGATATTAAAAGAGGGATGGCCATCGTCGGCGAGAATGAGCTGCTTTATGCGGCGATGGGCTCTGTCTATTTTCAGTTTATCGTTCTTGGAATACGGGCGGAAGAACATTTTAGCAAACTCAAAGAATGCGTCCGCCAGATATCCAAATTGAATCCCAATTCCCATCACGGCCATTATCTCCTCGGCCTGATCGCGCGGCGGGAGGGAAAAATACAGGAGTCCGTCAGGCATCAGAAAAAGGTCCTAGACCATGACCCGGACAACACAGAGTCCCTCTTCTGGCTGGTCTTTAATTATGCCCAGGCGGGGCAGTCCCATGCCGCCAGGCCGTTTCTCAGGCACCTCCTGGCTATTGATCCGCTAACGCCCGTCAATCATTCCCTTCCCGGGTATCTTTACGAACTAGGCGGACGATTCGAGGATGGCCTCAAGTATAAGCGCAAGTATTTCCAGATGGACCCCGAGAATCCGTTTGCCCGCTTCTTTTGCGCTCAGCCGCTTCTGTACAGCGGGAACCTTGAGGAAGGATTCCAACTCATCGATCTCATCTTCAGAGACACTCCTGAAGTTCCCTGGGCCTGGCTGGGTCTTTTCTATAAATATGCGCTGACAAACGAAAAAGCCAAAGCCAAAGAAATAATCACGACGGAGAAGGAAAAAACGGCCAGAAAGGATACGACATATTCTTATATCATGGCTGACTGTTGTTCATTGCTGGGAGAGAAAGAACTCGCCTTGGGCTGGCTCGAAAACGCCGTGAATCTGGGCTTTATCCATTATTCGTTCCTCTCAAAACATGACCCCTTTCTTACCAATGTTCGCGGCGAGGAGCGGTTCGCAAAGCTCATGGAACGCGTGAAGTCCGAGTGGGAGCGCTTCGAGGCGTGAGGATGCCGGAAAAAAAGCGGACGGGGAGAAATCAAGGAGAAGGCGATGATCTGCTGGCGATGCAACACTAGCAACCCAGACACATCCGTTTACTGCGAGCGGTGCGGTTCAGTTCTCCTGAGAAGGCCGGTGGTCAGGAAGAAAAAGGTCTCCTGGCAAATCATCCTGGCCTGCGTAGCGGTTCTTATTGTCTGCGGTTACATTGGCTATAAGTCCCTCGTCAAACCACGGCCCGCCGAAGTGAGGAGCGGCCAAACCCGGATCGAAGAGGGCGCCCCGAATATATTATCCCGCCAAGGCGCCCCTACGCTGACTGCAGGCGAGATTTTCGTCCGCGGGAAGATGGGCGAAGACATCTCCAGAATGCCGGCCGCCGTCATGGCCGGCGGGTGGGTTGCTGTGCCCGTATGGGCGCTTCTTGGAGGAGAGAGCATAAATGTCCGCGGCGTTGATGCAAACGAAATCCGTATCGAAAGAGGATTTTGGGCCGAAGGCAGCCCGGTCGGGCTCTGGCAGGCCGAGGCCGGGCAAGAAATGGAGGCGCCCGGGCTTTCCAGCTGGGCGCAACGGCTTCCGCTTGCATGGGAGCCGCTCTCAACGGACGGCCTGCCCATTGAAGTCGAAATTACCGCCCCTCAAAAAAGAGGATCTGTCATCGTCTTTACTTTGCCTGCAGAAATCAGGGAGGCCGGAGTTTTCCGGCAGGAATCCGGGATCGTGGGCTGGACCTTCGGCGGATGGACGGAGCGGGGATATCTCTGGGCAGGTCCAGCGGGGAGCGACCTCGTCGCCACAACCCGGGTCGGCCCATTCTGCAATTCGGTTCTGTCCCGCTACCGCGAAGCCTATTTCGAGCAGGCCCTGAGCATGGAGAATGAGACGGCTGAGAACAGACTCAGGGCTCTGGCTCAAGGATTCCGGCTACCATCCCTCCTCGAAGGCGCAGACATTCCTCCCGAGCTCAGGCCTCAATCTGTCCTCCTCGAAATGCATTCCCTGGCATTGGAGCTAATCCAGCAAGGATCAGCCAAAGAAGTCGCCCGCATTCTTGACAATCAGGTTCTGTTGGAGGCCGGAGACCCGACACTCGTCACGGACGCTGTGCAGGCCGTGGTGAAAGACCAGGATTATAACAGGGCTATTCAATATCTGGAGAGAGTCAAAAAGAAAAACCTCGAAAAGACGGGCCGAAGGCTCTCCGGGCTCGACCAGTTCGAGGCCCAGCTTTACAAGGACTGGCTGAGGGAGATCATTGTCAAAGGCGGGTACTTCAGCGGCATGGCGGCCTTCGAAGAAGCGCAGCGTGCCTTCCCCGATGACCTGGAAATCCATCTGCTGGGGGTCCAAGCGGCCCTGGCGGAGAACAACCGGGAACGGGCCAGAGAACTGCTCGAGAGCCAGAGCTATCCTCCCCCCTTCGATGAACGGGCCAAAGAGTTGGCGAAGCGAATCAAAGAACTGGAGGACCAGGAGGCCGTGGCGGTCCGGTTCAACACAGGAGACGAATCCATTCGTGTGGCGGCATATCTCAACGGGACGTATTATCAGAATTTCGTGGTCGACACGGGAACCAGCATGACCACGATCCCTTCCAGCGCCGTCGAAGCCCTGAAAATCAGGATTGATGAATCCACTCCCGTCAGAGCGGTTTTAACGGCCTCCGGGATGGGCGTGACTTACGAGGTCACGCTCGAGTCCATAGAGCTCGAGGGACTTAAGGTCAGCAATATGAGAGTTCTCATCATTGACCTTCCGGGCGTCCCCGACTACGGCCTGCTCGGGCTCGACTTCCTCAACAACTTCCGGTTTGAGATCGACAAAAGGCAGGGCGTTCTGCGGTTGAGGAAAAGAGAGCCATCATAAGAAGAAGCTGCGTCCAGCCGACAAGGAGGTAAATCTTCATGGCTGAACAATTCAAGCTGACCTATGCCACGATGTTCAATCCGCCCGAAGAGCTGCACGCACGCTTCGAGCAGGCGTTGGTGAAAGTGAAAGCCGGGCTGGGAAAAGAATATGGCCTCATCATCAACGGGAAGGATGTCTTTGCCGCCGAGAAATTTGAAGACCGGACTCCGGTGAATACCAACGTCGTGCTGGCGCTCGTGCAAAAAGGCGGCGGGAAAGAGGCCAACGAAGCGCTGTCCGCCGCCCGCAAAGCATTCCGCATGTGGTCGCACATGAGATGGCAGGACCGGGTGACGCTATTGCGCAAGGCCGCCGACATCATCGACGAGCGCATGTTCGAACTCGGGGCTGCAATGGCCATGGAAGTCGGCAAGAATCGCATGGAGTCGCTGGGCGACGTGGCCGAAACCGCCGACCTGATCCGCTATTCTTGCTACCAGATGGAGAAAAACGACGGCTTCGCCGTCGAGATGGGCCGGGACCCACTCCCCGGGTTTGCGTCAACCAACCTTTCAGTGATGCGACCTTACGGCGTTTGGCTTGTGATCAGCCCGTTTAATTTTCCCTTCGCCCTGACCGGTGGACCGGCGGGCGCAGCGCTCGCCACCGGCAACACCATCGTCATCAAGCCCGCCACCGACACTCCTTGGATTGTCCGCTTATTCGCCGAATGCCTGCGCGACGCCGGCATCCCTGACGGGGTTTTTAATTTCGTCAGTGGTCCCGGCCGCACCCTGGGCCAGGCGCTCATCGACAGCCCAGAGGTGGACGGCATCACTTTTACAGGTTCTTATGACGTGGGCATGAAAATATTCCGCGACTTCGCCCACGGCCGCTACGTCCGGCCCATCATCCTGGAACTCGGCGGAAAGAATCCCGCCATCGTTTCCCGCCACGCCGACCTGGAGCGCGCTGGCATTGGAATCGTCCGCTCGGCGTTCGGCCTGCAGGGACAAAAATGTTCGGCCTGCTCCCGCATCTATATCGAAGAGCCTGTGTACGATAAGCTGGTCGCTCAATTAGTGGATCTCACCAGTAAGCTGGTTGTCGGCGATCCCACTGAGCGCGCCGTTTATATGGGACCGGTCATCAACAAAACCTCGTTTGAAGACTACAAGGCTTTCAGCGAGGAATTCCGCAAGGCGGGCACCATCCCGACTGGAGGCAAGATCCTCAGCGGCGGAATCTTCGACAAGGGCTACTTTTGCGCGCCTACACTGGTTGCCGACGTGCCGCTCAACCACCGCCTCTGGAAGCACGAAATGTTTCTCCCGGTTTCTATGATTGCAAAAGTGAGTAGCCTCGACGAGGCGATGGGGCTGGCCAATGATGTCGAGTACGGACTGACCGCCGGATTTTACGGGTCGGAAGAGGAAACCCAGTGGTTCTTTGATAATATCCAGGCCGGCGTTACCTACGCCAACCGTCCGCAGGGCGCCACGACCGGAGCATGGCCGGGGTTCCAGCCCTTCGGCGGATGGAAAGGCTCCGGCTCAACCGGCAAGAATGCCGGCGGCCACTATTACCTGCCGCTTTACATGCACGAGCAGATCCGCACCCTCGTTAAATAAGACTATTTGTTTTCGATGGCGTCGATGATGCGCTGAAGTTCGGCCTCGAGCTTCGGGTCGAGGGGCGGGGGCCGATGAGTCTCGAGAATTTTCCGCGCTCGCTCGAGCGCCCAAGTCCGTGCTCCGTCTTTTTTCTTCTCCCACTCGCTATAAGGCCTCCGGTCCATCAACGAATTTACCCACAGCTCCCGCATGTGCCTCAGCGTGTGGTCGTGCATCAAATAAGTTCCGCCGGGCCCCACTTCGCGGATGGCCTCTAGCGCAAGATGTTCATCGTCCACGACGATGCCTTCCATCATTTTGGCGATAATACCGAAGATCTCGCAGTCCATGATCATCTGCTCATAAGACCAGATAGTGCTGCCGTTCAAAAGACCGGCCCCCAGGAGCATATCCGACATGGCCACAGACGCCATGAACGTGGAAAGGCTGTTTTCCACCCCCGCCTGCCAGTTCGGCTCTTTGGCTCCCGTGGCGAACGAACCCACGGAGAGCGGCAGGTTATAAAATTTGGCCAGGACATTGGAGGCGGCCCCGAACAAGAAATCCTCCGGCCCACCACCCGTGTAGGCCCCGCTCCGGAGGTCCATAACGGTCTGAGCCGCAGCATAAAAAACCGGCGCGCCCGGGTAGGCGAGCTCGATCAAAGCGAGAGCGCTCAGGACTTCGGCATTCGCTACGGCCAAATTTCCGGCCAAGGTCGCCGGCCCGGTCGAAGCGCAGGAGCACATACTCATGAAACCTACGGGAAGCCCAGCCTCCGCACCCACCAGAGCGGCCTCAAGACTTCCCGAATCCTGGGCAAGGGGAGAGACCGTGCAATTCATGATGGAAAGGAGCGGACGCTGGCGAAGGGCGTTGCGGCCGCCGGCCAGAACCGAAGCCATCTCCACGGCACCTCGCGCTTCATGTTCGGTATAAATGCTCTCAGTCTGGACATGTTTGGCCGAGTTTTTCCAGATCGCCAGGAGCTCATGAAGGCCTCGTGTCCGCGCCGAACAGTCTTGCGCCGAGACAGGCACCCAATGAAACGCGATTTCTTCCAAATAGTCGGCGACGCGGGCGATTTCGGCCACGTCCTGCAGGCAGGAACGGCGCCGCTCGCCGGTTCGGATGTCGATCACCTCGACACCGCAGCCGTCCGTCCCCACATAAACATGATTCCCGTCCAGAGGCAGGTCCAAAGTTTTATCTAGTGCCGCCAGAGTGTAGACGGACGGAGCAAGGCGGAGAGCTGATTTGATCACTCCGCGCGGGACCCGGACGACTGCAGTTGCTCGGTCTACCTTGGCACCGTGTGCCTGCCAGATATCCAGAGCCCGGCCCAGCGGAAACTTGACACCGACGGTCTCGATGATCTCTAAGGTGGCCTCATGTATCTTCCGGACATCCTCGGCGCTGAGAATGTTCAAGCTTAATTTGGGTTTGGTTATGGATTTAATTTTTCCGGCCATTTTCTTCTTCCACCTCACGCGGTCTTTCTTTTCCAGTAAAGGTACGCGGGGATGCCCAGGCAAATGATGCCCAGCCCGATCAGAGATTTGACCGGCTGGGCCATGATCGTGTTCAAGAAAATGGCGATGTTGACCAGGACGAAAAGCGCCGGGACAACAGGGTAGCCCCAGGCCTTGTAGGGCCGTTTCTTTTCGGGTAGCTTCCACCGGAGCACGATGACTGATAACCCGGTGGCCGCAAAAAAGATGACCAGCGCAAAGACGACGTACTCATAAAGCGCCTGATAAGTCCCGGTGAGACAGAGAATACAGGACCACACCGCCTGGCCGAGCAAGGCCTTGTCCGGAACATGGTAGCGCGGATGAATATGGGACATGCTCCGGAAAAAAGCCCTGTCCTCGGACATGGCCAGATAAACTCGCGGGCCATAAATGATCGTGGCGCTTAGGCAGCCGAAAATGGAGGCTGTAACCGCGGCCGAAAAAATCGAGGTGAGTGTCGTCCCGAAGAGCTGCGTCGAGGCGAGCTCCCCAATCCGGGTGATACCCTTCATTTTTTCAACGGGCAGCGCCAGGATATAAACCACATTCATCGCGACATAAACCAGGGTCACCGTGATCGTGCCCAGGATGAGGCTGAGGGGAATATTGCGCTCGGGCTTTTTTATTTCTTCGGCCGTGCAATTCACGGCGTACCAGCCGTCATAGGTCCAGAGCGCAGCGATCAATGCCAGCCCGAAAAGTTTCAGGGTCGAAAGCACGGAGCCCGGCCCGGCGGGAAACAGCTGATCGAGATCCGTGATCCCGGCCTTCTTTCCCATAGTGAGCCCGAAGATCACGATGGCCGCGACCGAACCCAGCCTCAGAAAAGTGAAAACATTCTGGACAACACTCCCGCTCTTGATCCCGAAATAGTTCACCCCCGTCAAAAGGACGATCGCCGCGATGGCAACAAGCTGGCCGGCTGAAAGAGAATATGCCAGACCAAAGATATTCAAGTGGAAAATGACGGCCCGGGTCGAAAGAGCAGGGACAAAATAGCCGAAAAACTCGGCGAAACCGACGGCCAGCGTGGCTATGCCGCCGCACATGATGAACCAGAAAAATCCCCAGCCAAATAAGAACCCGGCCCAGTGCCCATACGCTTCACGGATATAGATGTATTGTCCTCCAGCTTGGGGAAACATGGCCCCGAGCTCGGCAAAAGAAAGCGCGCCGAAGAGCGTGAATCCCCCCCCCACAAACCAGACCAGGAGAATCAGGCCCGGCGAGGGAAGATATTCTGCAATAAACCCCGAAGTCATAAAGATGCCGGAGCCGATAACCGAACCGATGACGAGAAACGTTGTATCGAGAAGATTGAGTTCTCTGAGGAGCCGCGGTCCGGTTGTTTTGTTATGGTCGTTCATTTTTCGCTTAGCTCACCTGTGGCTTAAGTTTCGTCCATTCGGAATCGGGGATTGTCCGAACGATGCGGCCGCATTTTCCCTGAACGCGCGCCGCCTTAATGAGGGAATTCAAGATTGCTTCTGCGACGGCCTCCCGGCCCGCGGCCATGATCTGGCCCAGGAAAGAATCATCGATCATTTGATAGTCAAAAGCGGGAGGCCCGTAATGCTCTGCATTAAGAAGCTGTTCCATGCTCATGGGATTGGCCGTCGAGAACATCAGGCAGGTCACAGTGTCTTCAAAATCAGGCCTCAGCACAGAGGGAATGCTGCTCGCAAGTCCCTGCGCAATTCGTTTGATCTGATGCGGGAGCACCGGGACGTCCACCCCGATAATTATCGTTAGAGAGCCTCTCTCTTTTTCTGATCCCCCGTTCCCATGATTTGAGGCGATAAGAGCACCAAGAGCAAACTGTTTCCCGGCCAGGGACAAAAGCCGGGACGACGAGCCGATGCCTCCTTTCCAGCCCAGCGCTCTCAATCCCAATCCTATGCCCACAGAACCCTCCTCAAGAGGCGGGTCTGACGCTATGCCCAAAGCCCGCAGTACTTCCTCTTCACTAAAAACGTAGCTGGTCATGTCGCTCAGGTAAGAATCATCAATCCCGATGACGACGGGAGGCCAAATCTCGACCCGTTTTAAAGCCAGGCCAGAGGAAAAAATCGCGTTGTAGACAACGCCGACATTGAATCCGTTGGTGATGACAATCGGCGAATTGAGATAGCAGAAATCATCCAGGACTTCGTATCCCGTCAGCTCTCCCCGTTCGTTAAGAACGAAGCACCCGGCAAAAAGCCTCATCTCCTTTTCCATTGCATAGGGGAGAACGGCAGTGAGCCCCGTTCTGACGGAGGCGGGCCTTCCTGGACCATCTTCGAAATCCTTTTGAATCGTGAGGTGGCTCGCTTTGACTCCAGCGACATCGGTGATCGAATTTTTGGGGCCCCTGGGGAAAAGAGCGGTGCCCTTCCACGATTCCTGAAAATTTCCTTTTCTTGCCTTCGTCATCTCATCACCAGGAATATTTCTTCATGATCGTCTGAACCTGGTCGAGCGGAATGCCGAACGCTGTGCTCCCATCGGCGCCGACCATCGTCTGAGCCGTTGTCAGTGCGTTGAGGATTGCTTCTTGGGTCGCTTCCACAGTCGCCTGATAGAGCGGTGTTATCATAAAATCATTTACGGAGCTGACGGCGTGGACAGAAACTCGGCTATTCTTTGGGATATGATTAGCCGTCGAGAAAGCAAGGATGATATCCCCACTCTCCGTATGTGAAATAGCCCCAGTTTGAGCCAGGCCGTGGGCCACCCTCTTGCCAATTTTTTTCAATTGAAAAGGGAGCAAAGGCGCATCTGTGGCCGCAATCATTATGATCGATTTTGTATCTCTAGGTATATAATCATAGCCCTGAATTTTCCGGCCGACGGGCACGCCGTCGATTCTCAGGTCTTCGCGGCTGGCCGTGTTGGCCATGACCAGGACTCCGACAGTATACTCGTCCTTTGTCCTGCGGGAAGAAGTGCCGATTCCTCCCTTAAAATCGAACACCGTCATTCCCGTGCCGCCGCCCACCGCTCCTTCAGCTACCGGACCGCCCCTGGCCTCTTCGATTGCCTTAAGAACATCGTCTTCGCCGATTTGCCGGCTGTGCGTGTCACTGAGGTATTCATCTGAGCATTCAGCTACGATTGGATAGACCATTTCTTCTGTCACTCCCATGTTGGGATTGACCCGCGAAAGATATTTCAGAGCGGCGCTATAAACGATGCCGACGTTATAGGTCCCGGTGAGAAAGATAGGCGTTTGGAGCAATCCCGTGTTTTCGAGCGCGGCGATCCCGGTCATCTCTCCCCAGCCGTTCAGGTTAAAGAAGGATGCGAAAAGGTTGTCTTTATAAATATTGCCGGAATGGGGGAGGATGACCGTGACTCCCGTCCTTGCCGCTCCTTTTCCCTGGCCTTTGATAATGGTCGTCTGCCCGACTTTTATTCCATCCACATCCGTTATGGCATTTAGCCGACCCGTCTCCATTGTGCCGATTTTTATTCCGAGTTCGCGCAGTCTTTTCCGGGGCTCGGACCGGAGCTCACGCTGGAACTCCTGATCAGAGGTTATGAGTTCGACGAGGCTCGAAAAAGGCAGAACGGAAAGTCCGCCGAGAGACGACTTCATGAAATGCCGGCGATTCATCCTCTTCTCCTTATACCAAGAATGCTGGCAACACCTTTAAGCTTGGAGTTGACTCTTGCGAGCGCTTCCTCAAGATGGGTTATGGCGGCGGTCACTCCCTTGTCATTTCCCGCTTCCGCCGCCTCCTGGAGTTCGGGAAGAAGAAGCACAGCGTATGTTGAGCGGGTGCCGAAGATGAGGTGCTTGAACCAGGTCCTGCTGGGAATGCCTTCGGGATAGGAAAAATTTCTTTCTATTTCCAGCAAAAGCCGGTTGGCTTTCTGAATTTTATTCGCCTCAATTTTAGTCCCAGAATCTCCGGCGTCAAAAATATGAGGATTAATTGCGGCCGCGTGTTTTCTCATCTCTTCGACGAGCCCAAAGAGTTTCTGAAGCCTTTTCTTCGCCGGGTCAAACTGCCTGGCCCATTCCTCAAGATACCCTTTGAGCTCCCGAGCATAGACCTCGAAATCGAGAGGAAGCAAACGGCGTGAGGCCAGGTCGATGGCCTGGCGCGCCCAGATCCGGGCCAGGGCAGCGCTGCACTTCATCTCCGGGTCGCCGAAGTGGGTCATCCAGTAATAATTATCATACATCGAATGGTAGACACCGTAGTCTCCCCCAAAGCTCATGTCCAGGGATGGGGCGCAAATATGATTAAGAAAAACAGTATGGTCGGAGCCGCTGCCGATCGGGTTGATCCGGCCGCTTCCTCCGGAAGTGACAATCGTCCCTTTTTCCGTCGGTCCCTCTTTCCAGCATTTATAAACAGACTTTCCCGTGGCCGGGTCCTGGACTTCCTCGAGAGAGCGGAGGATGACGCGGGAAAGGCTAGGCACTGCCGAAACGCTGAAGTCTTGTCCTGAGGCGGAGCTATCGACATTGAGATAGGCGACCAGGTTCTTTTCGAGCCACTCCCGGTTTTCCTCTCCCCACTCGGTCGAGCCGGTGAGGGTGAATTCCTCGGCATCCCAGCTGGCAAAATAAATCGAACGCCACGGGGCGAACCCGGCTTTCCTGGCCTCCCCAAAAGCCCGGGCGAGCTCCACGAGCGTGGCCGTGCCGCTTGAAGGATCCACTCCGCCAAAAACCCAGGCATCGCGGTGGTTTCCAATGAGGACAAACTCATCCGTGTCGCCGGTCCCCTTGATGCAGCCAATGACATTGCAAATTCTTCTTATGGAATTGTCCATTTTTGTAGCGATGTGGACGATAGGAGTTTCCCCTCCGAGGCGATAGGTCACGGGCAAAGCGCCTTTCCACTCCTCCGGCGCCTCCTCTCCTTCCATGGCTTCAAAAAGCGGAAGCGTATCTTCAGCGGAGATAGGCACGCTTATAAGCTTGGGAAGGGTCTGGGCCTCTTCAGGCGAAATCCTTCGGCAGCCCGGGGTGGAAGGCCACCCGGGAGTCAGCGGGTCGCCGGGATAGATAAAATCGAAGGGAATGCCGCCCCTCTGGATATGGCTCATCGGGCCCCAGGGCCCGTCGGGAAAAACCGGGCCGCGGGCGGAGCCATCATCTTTGGGATCAGAATAGATGAGCAGGCCGGCGAGTCCCCGCTTCTCAGCCGTCAGCGCCTTAAAACCGCGATAGCTGTAGGGAACTGAATAGCGCACCAGGCCGATTTTCCCTTGAAGCTTGATCCCTTTTTTCTCCAAATAATCAAAGTCTTGCGGGTTGCCGCTGTTGGCATAAACAATGGGAGCCGTTATATCGCCGGAGCGCGAATATGCATTGTAGGGAATTCCCACATCCTTCTGTGTGTCCGAGTCCTGCGGATACGGTGCCTCGGCCAGCCTGAATTTGTGTTTCTTTGGCGAGACCATCTCCACTGATATGCTCTCAGGAAAAGAGAGAAGGACATCGTATTCAGAGATGCGGAGATCCTCCAGGCCGTAGGACTTCCACTCTTCGAAGATGAATTTAGCCAGGTCGTTATTCCTCGGAGTCGAGGCGACATGGGGTTCTGCGGTAAAGAACCCTAAATATTTGTTTATTTTCTCCGGAGAGATAGTTCGGTCAACAAGATTTTTATACGCCGCGAGAGGGTCCGCTTTCTTTTCGGCGGCAGACTGATCCTGAGCAATGGAGACTGTTGCCAAAGCAAAGAAGCCAAGGATAAATATGACCGCTGCCGACTTGAATTTACGGCTCATCAGTCTTCTAGGGTTTTCCCATTGTATGACCCCGCTCAAACAAAAGTCAAAACCTATTT
>CAZLFV010000062.1:0-15749 GCA_964558915.1 uncultured Eubacteriales bacterium
TCGCCGACTACATCGCCTTTCTCTATCTCGGAGAGCTCGTCGAACACGGCCCGGCCGAAGAGGTTTTCGCCAATCCCGTAGATCCCCGGACGAGAGCCTATCTCACCGGAGAGATCAGCTGAGGAGAAGAGATCCATGCAGTCTCGCGGCCGCCGCGGAATTCAGCCTCCCAGAGGAGGCGATCCAAGAGCTTCCGCTGAAAAACACGCCCGCGAAGTGAAGACCTCAGGGGCGCTTCTGATTCATGGACATCCCGGACGCAGCTTGACAAATTCGATTTTGTTCTGGTATAAAAACGACTCTTGTTTTTTGGCGCTGGTCTTTTTTGTATTCGGTTAGGCAAGGAGTTATAGATCATTAGTTTAAAAGCCTATCGGCGTATTTCTTCTTCGATATTCTATCAACAGTCAACAGGAGATTTTCTCATCTATCTCCAGAGGAACTCCGGGTCTGGGAAAGCGTCTCATCGCCTATTCTATTATTGGGAGAGATGATATTGGCCGTCGCAAAAGAAAAGATCCAAGCCTTTATTGATAAGTATCAGGGGCAAAAGAGAGGTTTGATTGCTATTCTTCAGGACATCCAGGCCGAGTACAATTATCTCCCAGAGGAATCCTTGAGATTTGTCGCGAGCGCATTGGATATTCCCCTTACCGACGTGGTCGGGGTGGCCACATTCTATCGCGCCTTTAGCCTCAAGCCGAGGGGCAAACATCTGATAACCGTGTGCCTGGGGACAGCCTGCCATGTCCGGGGAGGCCCACGGATCCTCGACGAATTTGAAAGGCAGTTGAAGATCAAGGCGGGGGAAACGACCGCGGATAATCTGTTTACCCTGGAAGTTGTCAACTGTTTGGGGGCTTGCGCCTTGGGCCCGATAACAGTTATCGACGGCAACTATCATGGTCAGATGAAGGTCAAAACAGTGGGCGAGTTGCTCCGAAAATTCGGCGCTGACAAAGGGAGAAAACCCAAATAATGAAACAGAAGGTTGACATAGAAAAGTTTGACGAGCTGAGAAAAAGAATTTCTGAAGAACGGCAAAAACAAAAGACGTGCATTACGGTTTGCAGTGGGACTGGGTGCCACGCTTACGGTTGCGTCAAGGTTGCTCAAGCTTTTATCAGAGAAATCAAAGAACAAAAACTGCAAGATTCTGTCGAAGTCAGGACAACCGGCTGTCATGGCTTCTGCGAAAGAGGCCCGATTGTCGTGATTCAACCCCAGGGCATCTTTTATCAGAGAATCCAGCTCAAGAACATCAAGGAGGTCATCTCCCGGACAATTAAAAAAAATGAACTGATTGACAAACTTTTATATGTCGATCCCCGAACGCAAGAAACCATTGTCTATGAAAGGGATGTCCCTTTTTATAAAAAACAGGAACGGATCATTCTGAGCAAGAACGGACTGATTGACCCGAGGGAAATCAAGGATTACATTGCGGTCAATGGCTATTCGGCCCTGGCCAAGACCCTGAGCAAAATCCTGCCGCAGGACGTCATTACGGAAATCAAGAGTTCAGGGTTGAGGGGACGCGGGGGCGCCGGGTTTCCCACTGGATTAAAGTGGGAACGAACAGCCCGATCTCGAAGCGATACCAAATATATTGTCTGTAACTGCGACGAGGGCGATCCAGGAGCTTATATGGACAGGAGTCTTCTCGAGGGAAATCCTCACAGCGTCCTTGAAGGCATGCTGGTCGGAGGCTATGCCATAGGAGCCAAAGAGGGATATGTCTATGTCCGGGATGAATATCCCATCGCTGTCGAAAATATTTCTCTGGCGATCGAGCAAGCTCGAGAATACAACCTCCTGGGCAAAAATATCCTGGCGAGCGATTTCCATTTTGATATATTTGTCTCCAAGGGGGCGGGCGCCTTTGTTTCGGGAGAGGAATCAGCCCTGCTGGCCAGTATCGAAGGCCGAATCGGAGTGCCCAGCCAAAGGCCTCCATTTCCGGCCCAAAGGGGCCTCTGGGGAAAGCCCACTAACATTAATAATGTCGAGACATGGGCCAATGTGCCGATCATTATCGAAAAAGGGGCCTCCTGGTATTCGAAAATCGGCACCGACGGAAGTAAGGGGACAAAAATATTTTCTTTAGTCGGAAAAATTAATAATACAGGCTTGGTTGAAGTTCCAATGGGCATGACCCTAAGAGAAATTATTTTTGACATTGGAGGGGGGATTCCCGAAGGAAGAGAGTTCAAAGCTGTTCAGACGGGAGGCCCTTCCGGAGGATGTATCCCGAAAGAGCTCGTTGACCTGCCCATCGATTATGAAAGTCTGACCAAAGTGGGCTCAATGATGGGATCCGGCGGCATGATCGTCATGGATGAGAAAACCTGTATGGTCGATATCGCCAAGTATTTTCTTAACTTTCTCCGTGACGAATCTTGCGGAAAATGCGTCTCTTGCCGCGAAGGAACACAGCGCATGTGGGAGATTGTTAAGGATATCACGGACGGCAAGGGGACGCTTGAAAGCCTGGCTGTCCTCGAAGAGCTGGCCCATGCCGTAAAGGACGCCTCGCTCTGCGGCTTAGGGCAGACGGCAGCCAACCCGGTGCTCTCCACGCTGAGATATTTTAAGTCAGAATACGAGACTCATATTCTCCAGAAAAAGTGCCCAGCCTTAGTCTGCAAAGAAATCGTCTCTTCCCCGTGCCAATATATTTGCCCGATTGGGCAGGAGGCGTCGACTTACATCGCCCTCATTGCCCAGAAAAGGTTCGAGGAAGCCTATCATATCATCCGCAAGGACAACCCTCTGCCTTCTGTCTGCGGGCGGGTCTGCAGCCGGGCCTGTGAGACGGTTTGCCGGGCGGGGGAAATCGGCGAACCGATTTCCATCCGCGGCCTCAAGAGGTTCGTAATGGACTGGGCCAAAGCCCGGGGACTGGACACGGCGGTAAGGTTTCCTGTGACCAAGGCCGCCAAGGTGGCCATAGTCGGCGCCGGCCCAGCCGGGTTGACCGCGGGTTACTGCCTGGCGCAAAAAGGTTATCCGGTCAAAGTCTTTGAGGCTCTCCCTGTTCCAGGCGGGATGCTTGCGGTCACGATCCCCTCTCACAGGCTGCCAAAGAACATCCTCCAAGAGGACATCGACTATCTCGTCAAGTCCGGAGTGTCCATCAAGACCCACATGGCCCTGGGAAAGGATTTTACTCTGGACGACCTCCATAGTCAGGGATACAAAGCCGTCTTTCTAGCGACGGGTGCCCACAAGCCGATCGAAATTGGAGTCCCGGGAGAGGAAGCCGAGGGAGTCCTGCAGGCCCTTGAATATTTAAAGGATGTGCATCTTGGACGGCCGGTCGAGTTAGGCGCGGAGATTGCCATCATCGGCGGCGGAAATTCGGCCGTCGATGCCGCACGAGTGGCCCTCAGGAACAAGAACGTCAAGAAAGTTACTATTCTTTATCGCCGGAGCATTAAGGAAATGCCCGCCTATCCGGAAGAAGTCAAGGCGGCCCTGGAGGAAGGAGTGAAGATCGAATTCCTGGTGGCGCCGACCCGGGTCCGGACAAAAGACGGGAAAGTCATGGGCGTTCAATGCCAGCGGATGAAGCTCGGTGAAAAAGATGAAAGCGGACGGGCAAAACCAGTTCCGATCGAGGGTTCTGATTTCTTTGTCCCGACAGATACTCTGGTTCTTGCCCTCAGTGAACGGGCGTATACGCCCTATCTCAAAGATGGCGACGGGCTGAGTCTGTCTCCCAGATGGGGGACGATCATCGTCGACCCGGCCACGATGGCGACGACAAGGCCCGGAGTTTTCGCCGGAGGCGACGTTGTCACCGGGCCGAGCAGCGTTGTCGACGCCATCGCCGCGGGCAAGGCCGCCGCTGACGCTATTGATAATTACCTTGAAGGCCGCCCCCTGGTCCGGTCTCGTCAACTCACGCGGCCTTCGATGTATGTCCCGCCGGTCGAGCTCAAAGAAGACGAATTCGAGCAAGCGAAGAGATCGAAGATGCCGCACCTTCCGCCCAGCAAGAGAAAAACCATGCACGAAGAAATCGAGCTCGGGTTCTCTAAAGATCTCGCGGTCCGGGAAGCGCGGCGCTGTCTCCGCTGCGAGCTCGAAACCGAGGACGGGAAAAAAGCCATAGGACGGGAAATATGATTGAATTAATACTCAACGGCCTCGCAGTCAAAGCGGAGGAGAGCTGGACGCTTTTGGAAACCGCCAAATTCTACGGCCTTGAAATCCCCACCCTCTGTTATAACGAAGGCTTGAGTCCTTTCGGAGGATGCCGGCTTTGCCTTGTGGAAATCGGGGAAGAGCCAAGGAGCAAGCTGGTTTCTTCCTGCACCTATCCGGCGGAGGAAGGGCTTGTGGTCAGGACCGATACCAAGAGAGTCATCCAGGCCCGGCGAATGATGATTGAGCTGATGCTTTCGGTCGCTCCCAACTCCAAACAAATCCAGGACCTGGCCTCTCAATTTGGTGTGACGCGCCTGCGATTCAAACCCCGCAATGAGGAATGCATCCTCTGCGGCCTCTGCATCCGGATGTGCAACGAGCAGATGAACGGTAAAGCCATCGGGTTCCAGAAGCGCGGCTACAAGCGGAAAATCTCAACCCCTTTCGATATGCGGTCGGAAGAGTGCCGGCTCTGCGGCGGTTGCATCTATATCTGCCCGGCCTGCCAACTGCGTTGCCAGGGACCCCAGGCTGAGACCGGGGTGTGCAATTCATGCCTGACCATGAACCCGACCTGCCTCGATGTTTATGACGAGCTCCAGTGCTGGATGTATGACGCGGGAAGGTGCGGGACCTGCGTGCGGGAGCTTCCGGGGTCGGAGGAAAACAAGAAGGTCTAAATCACGAATGAGGAGGTAATCATCATGGCGTATACAAGACTCAACAGAAGCGCTGCCACTTTAACGAAAAATAGGACGGAAGGGTCCATCAGTCCTTTCAGCGGGATGTGCGTCACCTGCGTCGATGGCTGCATCGGGATGTGTGAAATCGGCAAGTCGGCCTACCGTGGGGCGGAGGTTCTTTACCCTCAGCCTTTCGGCATCATCACAGCGGCATCGGAAAAAGAATATCCGGTTGACCTTTCCCATTTCAGCATTATGGGGACTGCGGTCGGAGCTTACGGTGTCGAACCCGACAGTGATAAGGCGACATTTGAAAAAGTCACTATCGAAACCCAGGTCGGCCGGGACAAAGGGATCAAGCTCCGGGTGCCCTTCGTCCTCGGTGGCATGGGGTCGACGAACGTGGCCAGGCAGAACTGGGAGGGCCTGGCCGGGGGTGCGGCTCTTTCAGGAACGATTCTGACGGTCGGCGAGAACGTCTGCGCCATGGATGAAGAATCGATCATCCAGAACGGCAGGATCGTCCGTTCTCCGGACATGGAGAGCCGGATCGAGCTGTATAGAAAATGGCAGGAAGACGGCTACGGGACCGTCGTCGTCCAGGCCAATGTTGAAGACACGCGGCTGGGTGTCCAGGAATACGCCATCAACAAGTTGGGAATTGAGGCCGTCGAGCTCAAATGGGGACAGGGCGCCAAGGACATCGGCGGAGAAGTCAAAATCAAATCCCTGGCCAAAGCCCAGGAACTCAAGAGAAGAGGGTATATCGTCCTTCCCGACCCTGATGATCAGAATGTTATCCAGGCCTTTGAAAAGGGAAGCTTCAAAGAGTTCGAGCGTCATTCCCGGCTCGGGATGGTTGAAGAGGAAGGTTTCATGAAGCGCGTCGAGGAGCTGCGCCGGGCTGGAGCCAAGTACGTTTTCTTGAAGACGGGAGCTTACCGGCCCGCCGACCTGGCCCGCGCCGTTAAATACGCCTCCAAAGCCAAGATTGACCTCCTCACTGTGGATGGCGCCGGCGGAGGGACGGGGATGAGCCCCTGGCGGATGATGAACGAATGGGGTATCCCCAGCGTGGAAATCTGGTCCCTGACCTGGAACTTCGCCGACCGCCTGGCCAAACAGGGCGAGTATCTTCCCGACATCGTCTTTGCTGGCGGTATCACTTTCGAAGACCAGATCTTTAAGGCGCTGGCGCTGGGCGCTCCTTATGTCAAGGCTGTAGGGATGGCCCGAGCCCCGATGGCTGCGACAATGGTGGGGAAAACGATCGGCAAGAGAATAACCGAAGGGCAGATTCCCGTTTATGTGGAGCGGTTTGGGAGCACAGCCGAAGAAATCTTCGTCACGGCGCCTGAATTGAAGAGGAAGTTTAAAGAAAAGTTCAATGAAATACCAACGGGAGCAATGGGCCTATATACCTACTTCAAGCGGCTGAGCCAGGGAGTCAGGCAGCTCATGGCCGGCAACCGCAAGTTTTCCCTCAACTATATCACTCGGGACGACATCGCCGCCTTGACCAAGGAAGCCGCGGACATCAGCGGGATCCCCTTCATTACCGATGTGGACAAAGAAGAGGTCCAGAAAATTCTTAAGGGATAAAAAGCCCCTAAACTTCTTTCAGGAAATCGTAAAAGTTGACCTCGTTGGCGTCTAACCCGTATCTATAGACATACCGGCTAGCCAACTGGGAAGCAAAGACCGCCTTGAGGTAGGCTGCCGGGACTCTCTTGAAAATTTTCGCAAACCCGATCTCCTCGACCAGCACTCTCGGAATGCAGCATGCGGTCACTCTCTTAAAGAGGGCCGTGTCCTTGAGCAGGTCTGACCTGGAAACAGCATCCTTGACTTGGTTGATCTTCTCGCTGACGAGATCCGAGAGAACGGCACGGGGTATTTTTCTGGACTCGTTTTCTCTCCAGATGACGTCGAACTCGAGCCGGGCGTTCTCGCGAATGATCTCGAGGATTTCCTCCACGTATTTTTTCCGGAAGAGGGGAACGACATCGTTCTGAATGCACATCATGCGTTCGAATTCCTGATCCGTGAGCGCTAGACTGGAAAGCACTTCGAGAGAGGAAGACGTGACCCCCCCCTTGTTGGCCGAAGCGTCCTTGTAGATGACCACGCCGCGCTCCTCCAGCCGCAGCCGAGCCTGCTGGGTGATAAAAAGATTCGCTCCTTCGACAATGACCTTGAAGCGCGGATTGCCTCTGGCATCCAGATACCTGTCCCAATTGTTAATAGTGATCGAGGCCGGTCGGCCGCCGCAGGGAACAAACAGGTCGGCGGCGAACTTGGGATGGAGATGGAACGTGTTCCGAAAATCGAGGCCCGATTCGATCCTTTCACCGTCGGGCAGGCTGATATTCTTTTCCTTGATGGCGACGAAGAAGCCTTGAGCCGAGAGGCGGCCCCGTCGGAAATGTTCGACCATCTTTCTCCCTTTGGCCAGGCGCTCGAGTTCCCGCCGGTCGATTCCGGACGGATCATAGAGAACGCCCGACCCGTCGACGATAGCGAGGATTTTATCCTTGGAAATAAAGATCTCATTACTCCCCAGGTCCCCGTCTGGGCCGCCGGTCATCACCTTGGTGATCTTTTCCTCCTTCAGGCCCAGTTTTTCCAAGGACTTGAGGACAAACTGGTGGATTGAGTTGGTGGTCATTCCATAGAGGTCATGGGGGATGCCTCCCATAGATACCGGTTTACCCGTGGAGAAGGATCTCCAGTAACGATAGCCGCGGGTTTTGGCCCTCAAGGCGGCCCATTCCATAAGCTCTGCCGTGCCTTCGTCTGGGCCGAGGAAAAGAAGGATCTCTTTGCCATAAAAATCGACGATTCCCTCTTTAGGAAGCATCAGGTCGAGCAGCCCATCAACGTATTTTTTAAACGCTTCGTCGGCGCGCTGCATATGTCCCCAGTTGATCAGGATGGTCCCTTTGGAGCCGCCTTCCGGGATATCCTTGTTCTTGCGTTGCTGCGTCCAGGCAAGGTTGTAGTTCTCGTCGAAAATGAAATCGGAATTATTAAGATAGGTCTGAAGGTTGTTGGAGCGAACGATCCGGACGCCGCCCCGGGCAATGTCCCGGAAGCGGACATGGAACCCCCGAAATTCGGCGCCGACGACATGAATGATGCCAAACGGAGTCTCGGGATAATCGACCTTATTCAAGAAATGAGGAGCGTACAAATAGGACAGAGATGTCTTTTCTTTAAGATAAAAGTTGGTCTTCAGGATGCAGTCGATAAAATGGATCACCGCCAGGATGATATCCCTGTCGATTTCAACCGGGATGTTCAGGCTGATGTCTTTTCTCAGATCCTCAAGATCCTTCTTGATCTCGCGGTCTTTCGAGGAAGGGGAGAATTTTCTATCGAACAACTGAAAGAGCTTCTTGAGATATTGATGATTCTCGAGATAAGCATCCCAGACTCTGGATTCCGTGTAAGTGTCCTTGACCAGTTTGGTCTTCAAGTTGCGCAGGATCCCGAGCAGCTCGGGCGAATCTTTCAGCCCTTCGGCGAGCCGCAAATATTCCTCGTTGTAACCGGTCAGGAACTGGTGGCAGAAGCTCCAGGCGGAGACTCCAAAGACGGTCTCCTGAGCCGTCAGCTTGCCCTCGCGAAAAAGAGCAGAAAGCGGCGATTCGGGGATGACATAAAGTAGACTGATGTCCTCGACCAGGTCCTCAACAAGCCTGGGATCTTTAATGTCTTTGAGATAAAACGCATAGGCTGTCCGGCCATTGGCAAACTGTTCGATGTATTTGCGGCTGGAGACCAGGCCGTGGGAATTAATCACGTCCGAGACGTTGGAGAAAAAGCGGTGGCTCGTGTCACGCTTGGTGACGACGGTGATGCGGACCTCGTTCGTTTTGGACTTGCGGCTGACAGCGATATGAGGACTTTCCCAGTCCTTGGTCAGGTTGATCAAGGACTGATAGCGATCAAAGGTCTCCTTCGGCGCTGTGGCCAGGAAGGATCTATCGGCGATCTTGCGAAGGTCTGTTTCGCCGGGGGCCGGATAGGGCACGGGAAACTGAGGTAAGCAGACTGTGTACATCCTCAGATGCTCGAGGCCCAAAGCCTTGCGCTGAGTCCGGTAGGTCTGAAGGCGGCAGTTCGGGTACTTCTGCTCGATGTGTTTCTCCACCTCCAGGGCGCGGGAGTGATAATCGTCGACGAGATAAATGGCTTCGCTTTCATGCTCTGTGGCCAAGTCGACTTTGACCACTTTCTCTTCCTTGATTGTGGCGATGATTTCGGCCGCCTTGATGGCCCGGATATGATTGGCGATTGTCTCGAGCGGTGTCGTTAGAAAATAGTATTCGTTCATACCTAGCCCGGCGCAATACCAATCCAGCTCTTCGCGCACTGACTTCTGAGTGTAGGGGCCCTGGCTGAGGATGATATGCTCTAGCTTTTTTAGCTGTTCTTCAGAGAGAACGGATTTGGCAGCAATCTCCTTTAAACTCTTCATGGCAGGCTCCTCTTCAAATGATTGGCGGACAATTATACCATAAAAAAGGACCCGGCTCGCAGCCGGAGAGAGCATCTCCGTGTCCGCGATTTAAGGGATGATCAAGGGAGGCGTGGCACGGCAGCAGTCGCCGCAACGCCTACAGCGGAAGGAATTTTCCACGGGGGGATGGGTGGAGCGAGGACGGACGGCGACCCGTCATGACAGGACACCATTCTCTATTGACGTAATCATGGAACCGGAGATGCTTCCGCCGCAGGAGGCTACACTTCCACTTCGATCTTCTCGAGAAGGAGCTCTGTTCCCTCCAGGATTTCGAGGTCTTTCGAGCCGCAGGCCGAACAGATAAAGACGAAATCAGCCGCCTCGGTTGCCACTCCGCATTTTTTGCACTTTATTTTTAGGGGGACTTCCTCGACCTCGAGGAAGGCAGCCGCGGCAACCGTATCCTTTTTGTAGAGGTCAAAGGCGCCCTGGAGGAACTCGGGCACAACGCCCGACAATCTTCCCACCTTCAACCTGACAAGGCTGATTTCCTTGGCCTTGTGTTCTTTAGCCTTCTCTTCCAAGATTTCAAACAGGCTGGCAACGATCGATAGTTCATGCATGGCTGAGCCGCTGGATCATGTTGACACGGCTTTCGATGAAATAGCGGACAAGCTCGGCGAGACCGCGGCGCTGCAGGGCGGAGGTGACGAAGATCCGGAGTCTCGGGTTGATGTCCAAGGCTTCGTTCCCAGCTCGTTCTAAGTCAAAGGGAAGGAAGGGGATCAGGTCCGATTTAGTGATGATTAGACAGTCAGCAGTCGCAAAGGCCTTGGGATACTTTTTAGGCTTGTCATCGCCCTCCGGCGCGGAGAGAAGGACGCAGCGGAGACTCTCCCCCAGGTCGTAACTTGCCGGACAGACCAGGTTGCCCACGTTTTCGATGAACAGAAATTCGGTCGTCTCAGGAATTTGCGGGAGCAGTTTTCCAACCATTTTAGCCTCGAGATGACAGGCCCCTCCTGTGGTGATCTGCCACGCGGGAACGCCTTTTCTCCGGATTCGTTCGGCGTCTCTTTCAGTTTCTATGTCTCCTTCAATGACAGCCATTTTGCGGTCTTTGAAGACCTCGGCGATCCTTTCCAGGAGTGTCGTCTTGCCCGAGCCGGGAGAACTGAGAAAGTTCACGACAAACACGCCGGCCTGTTCCAGTTTCTGCCGGATTTCAGCCGCGATTTTTTTGTTTGAACCGAGGATTTCCTCCTGCACGAATAATTCTTTTTTCTGCATTTATTATTCGCTCAACAAAACCTTCTTGACTCTTCTGACGATTGAGGGAAGCCTCCTGCTCATCTCTTTCGAGAGACCTTCACCCAGGGTGTGGATGTTTTTGTCTTCAATTGCGATGATCAAGATTTCAGAAGGGACATGAAGCCCGAGCTTTCGGCCGATCTCAATCGTCTGCGGGACGGAGACGTAGTGTGGAGATGGCCCGGGAATGGCCCTAATCTGGTTCTCCCTCAAAAGACGAACCCTCCCCAGGACGGGAGCCTCCTTTTTAATCGTGTCCACAAGGATGAGCCGATCATAGCCGACGATGACATCGAGCAGAGCCAGTCCCGAGAGCGAGCATTCTTCTATTTCAACGTCAGGCATTTGAGGCGCGTCTCTCTTCTTCATCCTGACCTCTTCCTTGAGTCGTCGAGCAACGCAAATGCCCACGCCGTCATCACCATAAAGCTCGTTTCCCAGGCCGAGGAGGAGGGTTTTCACTTTTCTTGTTGTTCGGCTCGCGGAAGCCAGACAGAGAACGTCGAGCCCCGACCGGGCTCGCTTTCGACCTGGATCGATCCATTGTGGGCTTCGACTATTTTTTTAGCGATGGAGAGGCCGAGACCGGTGCCTTTGACTTTTTGGTCTTCCCGCCGGCTCACCCGGTAGAACTGGTCGAAGACAAAAGGGAGATGCTCCTTATCAATGCCTATCCCCGTGTCTTGGATGTCCGTAACGATGAAGTCTTTATCTTCGCGAACGCAAAGAGTCACAGAGCCCTGAGGTTTATTGTATTTGATGGCGTTGCTGATGACGTTGGAGAAAACCTGCTCCAAGGTCTGCTCATCACCGAGCACATGAGCAGGCTTTTCTATGGGCTTGAGCTCGAGGCGAACATTGTGCTCTTGAGCCAGGGGCTTGAAGAATTCAACTTGCTTTTCCAGTAGTTTGTCCAAAGCCAAGGGTTTGAACTTGTCAACAATCTGGCCCCGGTTGATTCTGGCTAAATCCAGCCAGTCATCGATCAGGCGGAGGAGCCCTTGGAGCCGCTCACGGGCCCGGAGAATCATTTCTTTTTGCGTCTCTTCCACCCGACCCACCATTCCGGCAAGGATCACTTCAAAATATTGTTGGATAGCCACCAGGGGACTGCGGAGCTGATGAGAGACCATGGTGACAAAATTGTCTTCCATGAGTCTTTTTTCACGCCGCAGTGTTTCGGCCTCTTGAGCCAGCCGCCTTCTTTCCAGGGCGCGCCCGATGATGATTCGAAGCTCTTCTGGCGAGAATGGCTTGGGAAGAAAATCATAGGCCCCTTTTTTCATGGCTTCGATAGCGGATTCCACTGTGGCGTATCCGGTGATGACTATCGGAATAACCCGGGGGTCGATATCCTTAATCCTTTCCAGGACATCGAACCCGCTTAGGCCGGGCATTTTTAGGTCGATGAGGGCGATATCAGGCTTCAATGCCTTCAGTTTTTCCAGGCCGATTTGGCCGTTTTCTGCTGTTTCAGCCTGGAACCCGTCCTTGGTGAGGATCAGGGAGCAGGAATCCCGCATCGCTTCTTCATCGTCGATAACCAACACGATTGGTTTTGTCTGTGCCAAGGTAATCTCTCCTTCCGCTATTGTAGCTCAAAATGAGACTCATTTCAGCAAAAACGGAAGGATTAATCGCCGTTTCTATGAACGGATATTAGGGGGGAGATGGCCCTCCCGGCACAACGGCTGTTGTTTTTCTATTTCTTAAGAAACTTGGCGATCCGCGCCAGCAAGTCGTCGGGTTTGACTGGCTTGTCGATATAATCATCGGGTCCGGCCATGCCTTCTTCGTCGCCCTTGAACTGGAATCTTGACCCTGCGATCTCTTTTACGGCCGAGACAAAAACGACCGGTGTATCCTTAAAATCTTTAAATTCGTCAGAAGTCTTGATAGCATGGCAAAGTGAAAAGCCGTCGAAGAGGCTGTCCATCATGATATCAAGCAGGATGAGGTGCGGCTTTTCCTTGAAGATTTTCTCTCTGGCCTCCTGAGGATTGGATGCTGTGATAACTTCATACAAGGCGGATCTCAGGATGGGGGTCACCGCAGCTAGAAAATCGGGATCGTCATCGATAACCAGGATTCTCGGCGAGCTCTTATTCATTTTGATTTCCTCCTTTCAGGGATTAAAGGCGTTTTTTATGGCTAATTTGAGTTCTTCCTTGCCGAAGGATTTGATGAAGTAGAAAAAGATGTCCTGCTCCCGGACCTTAGCCTCCAGCCGCTTTGTATTTTTTTTTGTGGTTATGATGACTTTGAGCTTCTGGTCAAGGTTTTTAAGGATGGGCACGGCCTCATAACCTTTCATCTCGGGGAGGTCGATGTCCAGGATCAGACAGTTATAATATCCTTCAGATATTTTTTTTATCGCCTCGGACAGATTTTTCCCTGTTTCTACGGTATATCTCTCGCCGTGAAGGTACTGAACCATGACTTTTCTTTCCCTGGGATCGGGGTCGATGATCAGAATCCTTTTTTCTGCTTCACCCATGAACAGCCACCTTGCACTCGTTTGAAAGCAATTTGCGTGCCAAGCGCGGGCTGAGGAGAGAGAAGGACCGCTATTTAACCTGTTGATATCTAATAAAATTTGGGAGGTTGTCATCCGATGCTCTTATTTTTTAATGATAACTCCACTCGGCCTGAGGAATTTTTCCCCATCCCGGGTTTTCTATTTCCTAGCGGACAATAATATTGCAAAAAAATTTTAGCACGTTAAAGTCGAGATAACAAGCTATCTTGGAGACCCAAAATTGCCGATAGAAATGGCCGACGGGTCCTATCGCGGTTCGGCCCCAGCGTCCCTTCGCGGTCTATCATATTTATTTTCAAGCAGCAAGAAATATAGATATTTACTGCTTCTCGGAGAATCCCGGCGGGTGACATTCCGATATAAGGCCGTCCAGCGGCGGTTGATTGATGCAGGAATTAGAAGGGACCCCCGAATGATTCTCTAAGAACCATTCGGACGTTTTTCCGCCGCTGGACGATCTAGCTTTTTATCTCCTCGAGAATCTTTTCTATCGCCTCTTTGACCGCAGAGGAGGCTCCAGTTCCTTCCTTGATAGATTCTGGCTGGATGCCCAAGATATAAGAAGTTTTGATCTGGCCGTAGCTCAGCCGGCTGGAAACAGAAGGCAAAAGTCTATGGCTAAGGACAGAATTCCAAAAGACATGCTGGAGCGGAAGCAGCGCGATTTTGCCGGGCTTCTCCCCCATATGAATGACATCAAGAAAGACGAGGGGATTCTGTGGGTTGCCCTCGAGAATATGGTCCGCATCGATTTCGGATTCCAGATAGACTTTTTTGACGCCGGCTTTCCGGAGTTCTTGTGCTAACTCCAAACCGGCGCGGTCATCGCTGTGTCCTTTGGTCCCAACGCCTATGAAGATGGGCTCTAAATTCTTGATTTCAGTCAGTTTCTTTTTCCAGTCTTCTTCCGGAGCCCGCTTGACTTCGGCCATGTGAACAGAACAGCTGATGCATGGGTCGAAGGCTCGAACGACCAGGTCCATCCTGTCCCTAATCTTATCCTCCTGTCCCTCATCAAGGAGCTTCTGCGCGGCGATGTAGCAGTACCGCTCGATCTCTTCGGCGTTCTGGGCCGTGGGAGTAATGATATCGACGTTAGAGACAAGCCCGTCTTTAATTTCATAATGGTGGATGAGAAGCCCGCGTGGTGCCTCGACCAGACCGGTCCCTTTTCCGTTCTTTGTCTTGGACGGGACGAGGGCCGGGTTCTCGGGGACTTTGAGAATTTCGTCGACCAATTCCGGAATGCGTTCGAAGCAATAGACGATCTCCAAAGCCTGGGCGGCATTATGGTAGAGGGGATTCTTCCGCCAGCGGGTATTAAAGTACTTTTTATACATGCTTGCCGCTTCGCCTTCAAGCCGCTCACCAAGGATATTCACCCGGGCAAGAGCGCCCACCGAGTAGGTGTTGCCTTTGTAACGGCTGCGCTTGCAGAGAGAATGGGGGACGAAGAATTCATTGGTCAGGCTTTTGTAGTCGTCCCGGGCCAACTTTTCGCCCGTTGAGAGGATGATCTCATCTCCCCAGAGGCCGTATTGGTCGTTTCCCGGCTCGCAGCAGGCATAAATAGTGTCAGCCTCGGGGGATTCGGGAAAGTCGAGGCCGCAGAAGAGCTCCACGGTCCTGTGCACAAAAGGCATGAACTGGATGGCCCGATTCTTGATGGCGATGAGTTCGTTCCGGGTTGGATACCTACCGAAACCGCCGATGACCGGGTTTTCTCCGTGGATGAAACGCCCGCTGAGGATTTCCATGATATGATTGCCGAATTGCTTCATTTCAAGGGCGATTTTGACCTCGAAGGAGAATTTTGAGGCCATGGCAATGGCGTTGGGAAAGCCGACATAATCCGGCAGGGCCAGATAATAAACATGGAGAGAATGGCTTTCGATGAACTCGCCCATGTGCATGAGTTCCCGGAGGAGAGTGACTTTGGGGGGGACTTTTATTCCCAGGGCGTTTTCCATGGCCCGGAGTACGGCATTTTTATGGGAAAGTGTACAGATGGCACAGATCCGAGGAGCGATGCTGACGTCTTCCTCGGGCGTCTTGCCGACAGTCAACTGTTCGATGAGCCGCGGACCTTCGTTAATGACGAACTTCACTTCGGTGACGAGGTGTCCATCAATGGTGGCGAAGACGCCCCCGTTCCCTTCAACGCGAGCAAGGTGGTCGATGCTGATCCTTTTCATCTTTTCTCCTTTCTCAATTGCTCGAAGAAGGCGGCGATTCTTGTCCCCGAGTAATTGGCCATTCTCTTTTTAATGGCTTCGACGTCAAATTTCTTTTCGAGGAGGAGCTGAAGTTCCGAAGTCCAGTTGGCTTCTTCTGTCGGTCCCCAGCAGCCCACACAAGGAAGATTATGATTGATGCAGACGGACCCGCATCCGGCCAAAGTCAGAGGACCCAGACAAAGAATGTCTTTGTTAAGAAGACAATCATTTTCGTGCCACTTGCATTCGATACAGACGGGAAAGCGATAAAGGTCAGGCGGGTTGCCTCCCAGGAGCCGGGCGAACGTGGCGAGAAACTGCTCCTTTCCGATGGGGCATCCGGGTAGATAGTAGTCGACTTTAATGAACGCGTCTATGGG
>CAZLFV010000063.1:0-1556 GCA_964558915.1 uncultured Eubacteriales bacterium
GAGACAATCCCTCTTAGCCTTTTAGGCAGGCGCTGAACTGGGAGCTAGGAGCTCGATTCGGCTCCAAATTTATATCCGACGCCGCGTACCGTTTGGACATATTTTCTGGCGCGGCCGAGCTTTTTCCTCATTCCAGTGATTTGATAATCCACGACCCTTTCGGTCACGGAGTAATTATCCTCGCGGACATGATCCAGGATTCGGGATCGGGTGAAGACCTGGTTTGGACTTCCGGCCAATAAAGAGAGGATGTCAAATTCGGTTTTGGTAAGTTCGACCTTTTCTCCATCGACGAGAACCTCGTAAGCGTCCCGGTTAATCAGCAGCCCATCAAACTCCATGATATTGCGGTATCTATTTTCAGAGAGGCCCTTTCTGCGGAGCAGCGCATGGATTCGAGCGATCAGAATTTGGGGCTCGAAGGGTTTGATGATGTAGTCATCCGCATATTCTTTCAATCCGAAGACGATGTCTTCCATTTGTCTTTTTCCGGTGAGCATGATGATGAAGATCGCGGCCGTCTGAGGGTCCTTCTTCAGGATCTGGCAGACTTTGTAGCCATCCATTCCCGGAAGGACCAGATCCAGAAGCATCACTTCGGGCCGTTCTTTCCGGGCGATAATAATCGCTTCTTCCCCTGTTTGCGTGCAGAGGACGTTG
Source organism: uncultured Eubacteriales bacterium (assembly GCA_964558915.1). GTDB lineage: Bacteria > Acidobacteriota > Aminicenantia > Aminicenantales > UBA8522 > CAZKEW01. Next base: position 661 of record CAZLFV010000063.1, read on the forward strand.
AATCCTTCCTTCTCGAGGATATAGGCCAGGCTCTTTTGAAGACTTACATCATCTTCAACGAGCAGGATCTTCGTTTTCTCCAGATGTTTGTCCACAGACATTATTTTAGCCAGATCCAAATAAAAATCAAACAATATCCAAACAATCCGCTAAGACGTTGGCTTTCTCTAAATGCTCCGGTGGGGAGAAACTGAAAATTACGGCTTGTTGAAATATTGGGCGTAGAACTTCTGCCACTTTTCGACGATCGCGATCAACATTTCACTCAGTTTTGGCCCGCTCCCGTGAATCGGACGAAGTTCTTCGGCGAGCTCGGAATAGCCTTTTCTATCTAACCAGGAAGAGATAATATCATTGTCAGAAAACGGCTGGATTCTTTCTGGAGAAATTGTTTTGAGCAAGTTTTTGAGATCTTCAAGGTTGAATATCTTTACGCCATTGATAGTGAGAGGAGTGGCGTCGAGCCGCGATATTTCTTCTTTGAGATATTTTTTCAAGAGACAGATGAGCTTGAGGCCTTGACCTCGCATGGGGCGCAAGACATCCGCGAGTTCTCCGTAGCTGTGCATATAGAGCCAGGTCGAAAACTTGTCTTTTTGCCCGTAACTTTCTATGATTTTTCTTAATTCCCGCCCTGCCCGAGTGTTTTTTTCCGCTTCAGACAGGATCCCATAAAGGCCCTGAATATTTTTAAGCCGATGCAATTCCTTGCCCTCTTTATCGCAGATCAGGAAGTCGCTCAAGCCGGAGAAATCACGAATGTATTCCCTCAGTTTTTCGAGACTCCCCGGGTCTCCTTTTGGCAGAAGGAAGGCCATGCTCTTGAATTCATTGACCTCCTTGGCCTTGGAGGCGATGATGACGGGAATCCGTGGATAATATAGGCTGATTAAGCG
>CAZLFV010000063.1:1566-15598 GCA_964558915.1 uncultured Eubacteriales bacterium
ATCGCTGTTGAGCTGATTTCCTTTCGGGAAAAAAATATCGGCGATCAGACAGACGACATCGTCTCCGTGGCCGTGCGACCGGTAATTGCGGCTATCGATTTGAGATTCTTCCGTCACCCCGAAAAGAAATTGTAAGGTTTCTTCGTAAGTTCGTGTGACCATCACATCGGCACGCTGTCCGACGATGCTGTGCAATGTTGGGAGGAATTGGGACAACCAGCGAGGTTCGTCATCCACGACCAAAAAAATAAATCGGCGGACCTTTGAGGACTTCCGGATGTTGATTAAATCTTCCGCTGCTCTAACGACGGAGGTAATAAGCAGAGGAGGGACAAGATCTTGTGTGTTGTAGGCGAAAATCAAGTCTGCCTGCGCAGTGTAGGGGTACTTTTTTTGGACGGGTTGAGGGGGAGAACAGTGAACAAAAGGGCTGGCGGAAAGAAGGACAGCCGCGGCATCAGGATTGTGGGCTCGAATTTTGTCGCAGTCGACGAGAGGTAGAGAAGTGTCATCGAAAACAAACACCGTTGCCTGGTCGGAGGTGAAGTTGGAAACGGACTGGGGACTGACTAAAACCTCGATTTTGAGCCAGGGCATATTCTCCTTGAGAATCTGAGGAGATTCCCGGATTCGCGCTTCTGCGGCAAAGATGACCACATTCCTAACTTTGAGCGGATTGATGATCCTGGGAGTGAACGGAAATTCCGGCACCGCCGTTTTAGCTGCCATTTCCAACGACGACCTTGCACCATTGATGAATGGAGTCGGCAAAAATCGTTGCGGGCTTAGGAAAAGTCAGCAATGATAGAGCCTCATCAGGATTAGCCGAGGAGAAGAACCAGGGATCAATCCTGTCTCGGGCAGGTGTAATATAACCATAGATGATGTTGTTCCCCATCAAGTTGGTTAAGAAGTGTGTTCCCTGCGTTCCGTACATCCGGGTTTGGAGTCTTTTTTGTTCTTCGTCGTATCCGCCCTGGATCATGTAAAGGAAATGACTGCCATAGATCCCTCCTGTGAGTTGGTCATCCTCGGGAAGGGGTTCAGAGCGTCCGGCAATATCCACGCCGTATTCAAAAATAGCTGCCGCCTGGTCAACCTCTTTGTAATCGACATAAATGCCCCAGTCTTTATTTTTGCTTCCCAGCCGGCCAGGAACAATCAAAACGTACCTTTCATTTTTTTGCTGCATTTGGTGGTTAATTGTTGAGATTTTTGCGCGAACTGTCTCATTCATATCTTTGTTATAGACGAAGGGAGAAATGACGACGGCGTATTTTATGCCTTCGATAATGCCGTGGCCTTGGGAGTTCTCGATCGACAGAAAAGTCTGCTGGGGCTTCTCGGGAATCCGGATAGAGTCCCATTTGAGTTCGGGCAGGGGGGTGAGCTGGACGATATGAAACACGCCGTCCGCTTTGTCCTTCTTGGCGAAGTCGATGTTAAAAACAAATTCAATCTGGAATTGAGGCGCAAGTCGGGCAGAAATTGTCTCCATGATCTCGATGAGACTCGTTTTAAAACGGTAATGATTGTTCTGGATGAGTTCTTCGATGGTGATGAGGTTGTTGGAGATTCCCAACAGCTTGATCTTATGGTAATTGGCGAAGTCGACGTGCAGTTTTTTCATGGTTTCCAGTTCCTCTCCCCGGAGCTCTCTGTTCTTGGTCATATCCAGGGCATAAAAATACTGCTGTCCCTTCCCGATTTGAAGCAGCTTGAGAGGAATGGGGTCCTTGATCGTCGCCATGGAAATCACCGGAAAGTCATCCAGCACAGTCGCATACCCATGGCCAAAGGCGATTCTGGCAAAACCTCCTTTAGGGTCCTGGCCTTTCAGGGCGTGAGGAAAATAGGAATTCGCCACTCCCGAGATGTAGGGGTAATAACATGGGCCGGCCCGCGTGTCATCAAAGATCCCCGGGATCGGGTTCATAATGATGGCCATTTTTTCTCGGCTGGATGGAGTCTGCTTCCGGTTGAAATCATTGTAGATATGAACTATCGCCTGGAGGACTTGAAGAAGACGAATTCGAGGGTCAGGATGATTATTGGGCAGCATGTAGGAAGTGTATTCGCCGGCATGAATCACCGCGATTCCCTCGGCCGATATCCCCGCTTCATTTGTTGCTGAAGAGCGAACGCAGATGGGAGCATCTCCCAACTCGTTCATGATCGACTCAATAATATCTGATTCTTCTTTCCCAAACTTCTTGCCGCTGTCCCTAAATCGGTCATAAAACGTTGTGCTGAGGATACGGGTCTTAAGCTTGGCGGTATTCGGGATGGGGCATTCGTTGATCCTGGCCAGGCCCACCCCTTTTCCTCCCCACGAGCCATCTCCGTAAATTTTGATGTCCCCGGGCTGTCCTATGACCTTGACGCTCATTGCTCTTAATTTATATTAAGTGAAAATATGGTCTGAGTAAAGTGCCCCCAGAATAGGGAGAAATGACAATGCGTCTTAGGGGAAGCGAACGCAATAATATAGACTTTTTCTTGCCGGCAATCACGGCCTGAGCGATAGCGATATTTTTAAGACGCCCCGCTCTTCCAGGGGGTAGAAGCGGCTGGTTGGGTCCCAGCGCCTCTCCCATCCCTTATTGTAGACGAGGAAAATCTCGTTGCCGGGTGAAATTTGCCAGCGCAGGCGGGCATTCCAGCCGAGTTGCCTGGAGATGCTGTCGTATTGAATGTAGTTCATGAACCCGAGTTCGGGCGAAAGGAAAATATCGGCCTTGACCTGATAAACGTTCTCGTTGAAGTTACCCTGGGGAAGCCTTCCCCGGACGAGGTTGATGTCAAATTCCAAGCTCACGTAGCCTTTGTACTTCACTGTTAGCCCGATCTTCAGGTCATCGTAGTGGCCTGAATAGAACCCGCCGAAGTTGTAGTTTATGTCAAAGGCCGCCGGCCGATAAGTGGCGGTGTTGAAATTGAGACGATAGCTCGTGAAATCATACGGCCCGGCGGGCAGGATGATGCCCTCGGCGACCTCAAAGTCATACGGTAATACGTCATAGTAGGGCTCGATCGAAATACTCCCCGCTCTGGGTCCTCAGGCTGAAAGGCGAGGCCTCGAGCCTTCTCGTCTCGAGTTTGCCAGAGAGGTCCCAATAATAATCGCCGCTTGCCTCAAAGAAGAACTGCCGGACGTACTTTGCCAAGAAACCCTTTGACGGCCGCGGCTCGAGTCCGATGCGGAGGTATGCGGTCTGGATGCCCTGCCGCATCATATAGCCGAGCCCCGGGTCCAGTGCCTCTCCATAATAAGCATAGGTCGACTCGACATTCCAGAGGTCATTAGGATAGTTGGCTCTGAGGCCGAAGCCGTGGTGGCGCCCCTCTTTCTTTTCGTTCCAGTTATAAGCCATCCAGGCGGCGAGCATAAGGTTCTTGTTCCCCGTAAACCTGGATGTCGAGTAGTTGAAGTCCACACCGGCCAGAGAGTTTCTTTCGCCCGTCGGGCTGCCGTTTGTGAAAATCCAGCCGACTTTGCTTTCGGAAAAGATGTCCTGTGTCATCCGTGCGGCAAGGAGATTTGTGCTGGCCAGGCTTTCGAATTTTCCGGTTTGAACGTCCAGGAAGGCCAGGTTCGTTTTTCCAATCTTGCCATAAAGCTTGGTGCCAAAAATTACCGGAACTTGCTTGCCTTCATAAAGCCCGATTCTTCGGCTGAAGAAAGGGATGAAGCTGATGCTCGAACTGAAGCTGAACGTCTCCGACCCTTCCAAGAAGAACATCCTTTTTTCAGGGAAGAAGAGGGGGAACCGGGTCAGGTTGATGCGGCGTTCGTCAACTTCGGTCTCGGCAAAGTCCATGTTGCAGCTGACAACGCCCACCAGGTTGGGCGTGAAACTCTTATAAATGTCGAAGCCCGCATCCGGATTCCAGTCATAGCTCTCAGGGTTGGCGCTCGTTTTTTGGACACTCGCTAGGCCGTAGGGCCGGAAGGTTATTCCCAGGCCCTGCTTGATCCCTCCGATTCCGTCTAACTGCGCCGCTTCCATGGGATTATTGAAGTTGCTGTCCCTGGTCGTGCCGGAAAGCCGGATTGTCTCCTGCTTGCGGGCGATATAGCGTTCAACGTTGATTCCCCAAACCGCGAGCCCGGGCTTGAACGAGATTGTCTTGAAGGGGATCCTGAGCTCTGCGCTCCAGCCATTATCGAGGATCCGGCTCTTGGGCTCCCAGATTCCATCCCAGTTGAGGCTGGCCTGCCCGCCCGACGTCAGGCCTTCGCTCCAGCCGCCGCGAGGATTGACGAAGAAGATGTAGGCGGTCCTTTTGTCCTGGAAAGGGTCGAGCAGGACTTTAAGGGTATCGTCGCTGAGCGTATGCGGTACGTGGCCGAAGCCCCAGAATTCCTGTTGGCCGCCGCTATCGTGTGCGAGGGAGTTGGCTGCAATCCGGCTTGGCTCGCTGTCGTAGCAAAGGATGCCGATGTAGAGGTTTGCATCATCGTACAGGACTCTCAGCTCAGTCTTCTCTGTCGGGTCCTGGTTGGGCTGCGGCTCCACCATGCGGAAGTTGGAGTACGGGATAGTGAACTCCCAGGCGAGGTCGGAAAGGCTGCCATCGACCTTAGGGCCATTTTCGATGCGAACGGCCTTGAGCTCGGCGGCAAAACTCAGGGGAGGCAGGGCGATTAACAAGATGAAGATGAATGGTGGAACGCTTTTCTTTTTCATCCTTCTTGGCTTTTCTCGGAGCAGACCGCAGAACCTGCAAAGGGTTGCTTATTTTATTAGCTTTGGCGGACTTTTTCAATTCCGTAAAAATAAATGGGGACGATCCTATTTTTTCTCTCCGTATTCTCCCCTATGAATTTTAAGCCCCAAAAAGTAGATCCGTGCCCATATGCGGCAAAATTTTATAGTAAAATATACTTGACACAAAGTTATATATACTGTATATATATTATAGTATGCTTTACAGTGAGGACTTAGCAAATGAGGCTGGGCAATAGGCTGAAGCGGTTCCGGTTTGATTACGGCGACATGTCACAGGAGGCGCTGGCGAAGGAGGTCGGGGTTACCCGCCAGACCATCCACTCGATCGAGCGGCGCAAATTCGTTCCCTCCACCCTGCTCGCGCTCAAGATTGCCCGCTTCTTCGGCAAACCCGTAGAGGACATTTTCTATATCGAGGATGAATAGGCGATAGCGCAATAATATGCAACCGATGGGGATATCACCGTGAAAAAGAATTTCTCCTCCAGTAGTATCATCACGCTGGTCTTGAGCCTCGTCACTTTTCTGTGGCTTCTATTCCATTTCCATAGGATCCGCACGGACCTGCCCGGCGTCCTCCGGTTTGACTTTTCAGATTATTCGGACATCCTCATCGGCACGGGCTACCTGGTCATGCTGCTATTTCATGTCGCCGCCTTCATCTTCGTGTTCAAGCAGGCGCGCTTTATGAATCAGTTCGGCGGCCGACAGATGCTGACGCTCCTACTCGGGATCGTCTCCCTGTTTGCTATCGCGATGGAAAAAGTCATGTATGACGAGATCGCCCATGAAATGTCCGTAGAATATCCGGTACCCAGCGAAGTATCCCTTCTGTACGGGTGTCTTACTGTCAATGCCCTTTTCTGCGTTGTCATGATGGTCGCGGCATATCGCGCGCTGGTTCGGGTCCCTTTGACCGTCAACGCGCCAATATCAAAAGACGAGCGCGTGTTCACTATAGCTCAGGTAATGGGGATCGCCTCCGGTATCATGGGATTACTCCTGACAATATTTATCATCGGGCGGCAGACGCCATCCGAACGGTTCTGGATATACATTCCCTTCTATCTGCTCTTTCTGATTCCCTATGCCCTGGCCGTGCTTTACTGGCTCGTCATAAAACGGCGGGAACGGCTGGCCGACTGGTATGACGAAAAACAGGTGCGGGACGTCTTGAAGGGATCGCTCACGGCCCTCATCCTCTCGGTTCCCGGACTATTTATTCTGGCGCTTGTTCGCCGGCCGCTTGGCTTTTACTGGTTTCCGTACTACCTCTTTCTCGTTCTGTCGCTGTTTTCAGTCAGCACGCTTTACTATTTCAAACAGGACTAGTTCGGTTTTTTTCTTGATAAGCTTCTGCAATTCCGCGGGCACGCTCCTTTCTTTCTGTTTTTCCCCATAAATATTCAGTGCCCAAAATAGGAGAGTCTCTATTTACTTGCCTATTTCTTTGCGGATTGCCTCCAGCTTGTCCTTAAGGATGGGGGCGAACGTCCAGAACCCTTTCAGTATCTCACAGCCATAGTCCGGGCAATGCGCGCATGTTGTAACTCCGCGCTTGGACGCGCAGAGCCTGATCGCGCATGTCGCCGCGTGGGCCGTGCTCGCTCTTTTTCCCGATGGACAGCCGTCACAGATGCACATGTCTGCGGTGATCTTTTTGGCGCCGAACTGCTCCGTCCATTTTTTCGCCGCCTCTTCCAGTCCGGCCTGGTCGTTTTTCTGAGTGGCGACATAAGCTTCGCACTCTCCGCAATCAAGTCCGCAGTAGGCTTGAATGTTAGCCATGGTTCTTTCCTTTCAGAAAATTTATAGTGTTTCGATATTATTATTAGATTTGGATCTCTGTCAATGCCCCGCAGGCAAAAAGCAGGCTCCTATGGTGTTAAGGTGATATAATGAAACCAAAGCATTCATGGAGGATGTTTATGAAAACGGTTATATATACAAAGTATGGCCCGCCAGAAGTTCTTCAACTCAAGGAAGTAGAAGAACCGACTCCCAAAGACAACGAGGTTCTCATAAAAATACATGCGACGACTGTAAATCGAACTGACTGCGGATTTCGAAAACCGGAATATGGTTTGATTATTCGCTTGATTAATGGGCTTTTCAGGCCCCGGAGGAAAATATTGGGAAGTGAATTTTCCGGAGAGATTGAAGCCGTCGGCAAGGACGTCAAGACATTTAAACGGGGTGATCAGGTTTTTGGATTGAGCGGCAGTTTTGGAGCTCATGCGGAATACATTTGTGTTCCGGAAAACGGTTCAATTTCAATTAAGCCAACCAATATGTCTTACGAAGAGGCGGCCGCCGTCTGTGACGGACTCATGCTGGCAATGACATACATCAGGAGAATCAATTTTCAGAAATCAAGAGAAATTCTAATCAACGGAGCCTCTGGATCTATTGGCTCCGCATGTGTCCAACTGGCTAAATTTTATGGCGCAAAAATTACAGCAGTCTGCAATACAAAAAATATAGAATTAGTGAAATCACTTGGTGCAGAAAAAATAATAGACTATACAAAAGACGATTTCACAAGAGATAACCAAGTTTATGATGTCGTTATTGATGCTGTCGGCAAGAGTTCATTCTTTCGCTGTAAAAAATTGCTAAAACCAGGCGGGGTATATTTTTCAACGGATCTCGGGTTCCTGGCGCAGAATACTTTTTTAGCACTATGGACGCCAGTTTTCTGTAGTAAAAAAGTCAAGTTTCCGCTCCCTAAAGCCAGTCAAAAAGATATCGTATTTTTCAAAGAACTGATCGAGTCAGGAAAGTATAAGGCCATTATAGATCGACGTTACCCCCTGGAACAGATCATTGAGGCCACAAAATACGTTGAGACAGGACAAAAGACAGGAAATGTCGTAATCAAAATTTTATAAACGCCTAAAAGCAAATTCCTAAAGCGCGCAGGTTGCCTTTGACAGGTCTCGGGCTCTCATCTATACTTTGCGCTATAAATATCGAATATTTTCATGCCTCGAAGTTTGGAAATGGAGCCATGGTTGCAGAGGAGTTCATGAAGCAGATGGCAGCGCGTAATCCCTATCATGAACGAAATCCTGCAACAAAAGGGCCTGGTCAAGGTGGCTGAGGGCAAGATTCTAGTGACCGGCCTCAAGGGGCCGCTGGAAGAGGGCTGGCAGAAGAAAGCGGAAGCCTTTGCCTCCCAGATTCCCATCCTGCCCTGATGACGAGCGCACTGCGTGAATGCTTCATTCTGAAACTAACTCAATTCTAAATAATAATGTTCACGACGCAAGAATTGCCCTAATATACTTGCAGTAATTGTTTATGAAAATAGAAAGGAAAGTGAAGGATAATGCGTAAGTTTTTGCTCGTCTGCGGTATCCTGTCTTCTCTGCTCTATATCGTGACTGACATACTCGCAGCCATGAAATGGGAGGGTTACAGCTGCGCTTCTCAGACCATCAGCGAGCTGATGGCTATCGGCGCTCCGACCAGACCTTTATTGGTTGCTCTCTTCAGTGTGTACAACCTGCTCGTGATCGCGTTCGGTATGGGTGTCTTGGGATCGGCTGATCGAAAGCGCGCCCTGCGCTTCACGGGAGCTATGCTGTTCGTGTACGGCGCCGTTGGCCAGGTGGGGTTGCTGTTTACCCCGATGCACTTGCGCGGAGCTCGGGTGTCAGCAACCGACACAATGCACATCATTATCACGATGATGCTCGTTCTCCTCCTGGTGTTGTCCATTGGGTTCGGGGCCGCTGCACGCGGACACTGGTTCCGCCTCTACTCGATTGGGACGATCCTTACTTTCTTAATCTTTGGCGCTTTGGCGGGTTTGCAGGTCCCCCGGATCGCCGCGCAATTGCCGACCCCATGGCTCGGAGTCATGGAGCGTGTGAGCGCCTATTCCTCCCTGCTTTGGGTCGTGGTGCTGGCCATTGTCCTATTGCCGGCGCAAAAAAGCAAGGCTCCGTTAGCGGCAGCGACGTCCAACGATTGTGGCGGACGAAATAGGATTTGAACCTGTGAGCTCTATTAATTTCGATATTTTGGGCACACTTTGGGCACAGCCCTTCAGCCTGAGGGCTACCTCGGGCCGTTATCATTAGCCGAGGTGAGCGGCTACGCTGGTTGAAGTTTTTCTCGCTCAGATCGGCCCGAGGAATAGCCAATCTAGAATTCGTCATCGGGGCGCCCTCCCACATTCCCGACAAGGATCAGATCTTGGCTGAGAGACTTGACTCTAGTGCAGTTCATTGGTAAGTTCGAATCGAAAATTATCCGACAATGATAGATGAAGCGATAAGTATATGAATATTTTATGGAGAAATAATATGAAATATAAAAAAATTCTTCTATTTGGGCTCTGGCTCATTTTTCTTTTCGGGTTTGCCAGCGCAAGTCATAAAAAACAACATGTTCAACCTGTTCAAAGCCAACTGAAAACCGGATATCTGGAAGTCTCGGACGGGAAACTTTATTACGAGGTCGCCGGAGAAGGAGATTGGATAGTTCTGGTTCACGACGGGAACCTGCATTCTGTGACGTGGGACGAACAATTTCCCGTCTTTTCAAAAAACTACAAAGCCGTCCGTTATGACAGGCGCGGTTACGGGAAATCGACTTATCCGGAAAAACCATATTCTAATATTGAGGATTTAGCCGAGGTCTTCAGACAATTGAACATAGATAAGGCCACACTTATGGGCATGTCCGCTGGCGGCGGCCTGGTCATCGATTTTGCCCTTGAGCACCCAGACAAATTGACAGGGCTTGTACTTGTCGGAGCCGTTGTCAGCGGCTACGGATATTCCGACCATATGAGATCCCGCGGAGGAAATCTGGATTCGAACCTTCTTTCCGACCCGGCCAAGCTCGCGGACTACATGTGCCATAAAGACCCGTATACGTTTTATGAAGGCAATAAAGAAGCGAAGGAAAGAGCTTACAACTATCTTATGAATAGTCTGCAGAATTATAAGATGGGTAAGTTTAATCTTCTCCAAAGGCCCAAGCGGCCGGCCCTACCGAACCTGAAAGAAATCGAAGTCCCAGCCTTGATTATTGTCGGGGAATATGACATCCCGGATTGCCATGCTCATGCCGGCGCCATTGAGGCCGGAATCGCCGGTTCACAAAGAGTGATCATCAATAAGGCGGGACACATTGTGACTTTGGAACAGCCGGCAGTTTTCAATGAGATCGTTTTGACGTTTTTGCGGGAAAAAAAATTTTTTGAAATTCTCGGCCAAAAAGGCGTTCGCGAAGCAGTCAATGCTTTTCTAGAAGCGCAGAAAAGAGATGATCATTCGCTGTATTTCAGTGAACAGAAATTAAACCAGGCAGGCTATGCCTATCTTCAGGGCGGAAAGGTCAAGGAGGCCATCGAATTGTTCAAGCTTAATGTGATGGCTTATCCTGATTCATGGAATACTTACGATAGTCTTGCTGAAGCGTATTTGGCGGTCGGCAATAAAGAGCTGGCGATATTTTATTATGAAAAATCATTGAAATTAAATCCGGGAAACGTCAATGCGGTCAATCAATTAAAGAATCTCAAAAAATAATATAAAGGTGTAGGGGTGTAATCCGCGCGATGCCGCAGGATTGTTTCTCAACCCGAATTAGGATACATTTTTGGTCCAACTGTGCTCTTAACTGGAAGAGGGGACGCCCCGGGTATTGATAATGAAGCGGTGGGCGAGAGAGGATTTGAACCTCTGACTTCTCCCGTGTGTAGGAGGCAGCCTAAGAACGTAAGGCGCAGAAAATAATGGAAATAGCAGATAATAAAATGAACTCCAGGTAGTCCATCCGCTCCATCTCTCCGGCCCCTTTCCCATACCAGTAGCCTTGCCTTCTTTTTCACCGAGGCAGAGGAGTTCCAGGGACAAAAGAGGCCGAATCATGTAATCTTATTGAGGGAGAATTTTTCTGCGAAACCGTGAAGACATACAATAAGGCGATCGAGGCCTACACAAACCTCCTGAAGCTCTATCCTGATGATTCAATCGCCGGCACCAATTTGGGCATCTTGTATATGGGTTTAAAGGAATGGGATAAAGCATTTTTTCCCTATGTCAATCAATCAGAAGCCTACAGGGCGCCAGGAATGTGCGATAAAGCCAGAGGAAGCGTGAAAGGAATGAAAAGACTCGATGCAGCCCAGAAAACTGCTGCTGAGCTCAAGAAATTAATCGATGAAGGATTGAACAAAAAAGAAATCAGGCTCTATGAACATCTCTTGGGAATGATTGAGCTCAAAAAAAGAATTTTTCCAGGGCGACTGAATATCTAGAGAGAGCCGTTTCCTTATTGCCTTTTCTATCCGGCATAGGGCTATTTACATGTGATCAGGCCTGGTTTGCTGAATCCTTGGCCTTAGCTTAGATTCTGAGGACCTAGGCTCAAGACGAGGGCAAGAGCGTGGAATGCTTCTCCAGGATCCCCATGAAATCTTCGAACTCGATTCCAGCTTCCGCCAGCATCTCCCGTGCCCTTTCTATCTGGATCTCGTTTTCAGTTTCCAGCCGCTTTAGGGCTTCGTCCCGGGTCATCAGCCCTTCGCGGATCATTTTGGAATAGAAGTCGTCCTTTTCCGAGACGCCGAAGAATTTCAGGTTGACCAGATCTTTGATTGGGACAATGCGGCAGTCGAACCGCCAGGAAGAAGGGCAGTCCGCAGGGGCTTCCCACTTCAACTCGGATTTAATCCGGGAGAGGACTTCCTTCTCATCCCACTTGATGTAGAAGAAGAGGTCGAGGAATGTCAGCCTACGCATCAAAGCCTTAGAGCCGAGGGCATACGCGTCTCCGAATAAATAGGCTTTGAGATATGTTGGCCAATAGGCGGGCTTGAAATAGCCAGGGCTCTGGAGCATCTTTGGCACGATGCCAAAGATGCTTTTCATAAAAGCCTTCTCCCATGTAACCTTAGCATCGATCCCGAGAAGGGCCTTTGTGTAGGAAGTGTCTTCATATCGGTTGTTGCCGCTCACAATACAGCGAATATTATTCTTCAGGGCCACCTTGATGATCTCGTACCACATCAGCTTGCAGGCGATGCACATCAGGGGGAGCGTCTGGAGTTGCGGCCGCTTGATCCAGGTCCTTAAGTTGCTGCGCCAGCTTCTCAGTTGGAGATCTCGGGGGGCCTTGATGCTGAAGAGGTCGACATTGAGGAGCGAGACGGCGTTTTTGATATTGGCTTGGGCCTGAGGATGGGCGAAGGGGTTTTGGTAGTTGACAGCCAGGACCTTCATCTTGTAGTCCTTGACTAGCTTCTGCAGGGTAAAGGTGCTGTCGCGGCCCCCGCTCACCGCCGCCATGCACTCGTACTGCCGGTCATTGTTCCGGAACTTGTCGAGGTGTCGGACGAACTCGGCCTCGCCTTTATAAGTGAGTGACGGATGGTCTCGACAGTAATTGCAGACACCATTTTCGTCAAATTTGATGAATGGCGTTGTGCTGGATAAGACGCAACGGCTGCAGTATTTCTTGTTTTCGCTCATGGCAAACTCCTTGCCGCTTCGCTCTTGCCCACAATCAGCGTCATAAGCAATGTCAAATAGGTATTGAAGCTATTAAATATTAACATGGAAATATTAAATTATATTAGATTATTACATAATAAATACAGCTGCAAGCCAAATTTCAAATTTTTTTGATTCTTCCTAATTATTTTTAATGTTGAAATTAGCTATTTTTTTATATATTATACATGCATGCGATCAAGAGCGAAAAAGAACTTGCCGGGACGGCCGCCGAAATTCTCTGAGCCTCGTCATCCGGTGACTATGACGCTGCCTGAGCGCGTTCTGGGTCAGCTTGCAGAGATTGATCCTGATCGAGCTTGTGCCGTAGTCAAGGCCACAGAGGCTATAATGGGGATGGTCCAGGGAAGCTTCAAGCCAGTAGAACTTATCGAAATGGCCCCTGGCAAATCTCTGATTGTCATCGGTCCATGCAAGGCATTGAGACAATTGCCCTGGCTAAAGCTGATTGAAATTGCACCGGCGCGTTATCTCTTGATGATTCCCTCGGGAATGCCGATAGAAGCATTGGAAGTGGCCCTGCACGATCTATCCGGTAATCCCGAGTTGCTCGAAAATGATCGCGAAACCACTGTCTTGAGTGAACTGTTGAATTTAATCGGCCACCACAGACGTAGCCAGCGCCTGTCCAAGGCAGAAATCCTCATTATCGATACCGGCTAAGTGAGATCTTTTTTCTCATCAGACAAGTCGAAAGCTTCTGAGCATTTTCAGAAATTTTTCGACCTCTGGAAAGATGCCGACCCTGGGCTTCCAGAGGCTAAAGACGCTAGGAAGAGGCTGGCCTGGGGCCATAAAGCACCGGAAATCAGCTGGACCTCTCCTCCCGGCCAGGAAGAAAAATCACGAAAAATATTCAGCCGAGTTCTCGGCGGCGATCAAGAGTTCCCGATACCCGATATCAGGTGGTGGCAGTCTCTCGGCGACAAAGTTTAGCTCGAGGTGGTCGATGATCCTGTCCACCTTATAAACCTTCCGGATCATCTCGGCCCAGCCCTTGGCAGGGATGGGCCGGATCTCCTCCTCAGCCATCCACAGAGGAAAAGCTCCCAGACTCGCCTTCCTGACCTTCCCCTGATGGGCGTTGGCGTAGAGGCCGTAATAGCGCACCGTGACCTGCCCCTTGTTGGGGATACGGGAAGTGACCCGGGCGATGAACTTCAGGTAGTCCATCCGCACCATCTCTCCGGCCTATTTCCCATACCGGTAGCCGACCTTGCCTTCTTCCTCATCGAGGCAGAAGCGTTCCAGGGACAAGAGAGGCCGAATCATGTATTTGCCCACTCGCTCAGCCTCTTTCCTTGTCTTGGCCCGGACGTGGCTATGGACATTGATCCGGTCCCCAATGTCTGGATGGCCGAGATGACTCCGGGCATCAGCTCGCTGCCGGTTGAAACCTAGAAATAACGGATGAGGGCGCGGAGAGCGCAGCGGCAGCACTCCCCCGGGTGCGGCAGGAGACCATCAGAAGGTGCTCCGCCTGGTAGTTTGGACAGCGGATGCGGGCGAACCCGCAGCGCGGGTTGCCACAATCGAGGCAACGCTCAACGACTTCCTTGACGATCGGACGGAGGAAGCCGGATTTCTTGACTTCGATAACCGCACAACGAATGCTTATACCGAAGGGATTCATACCAAAATCAAGATGATCAAAAGAGTGAGCTTCGAATTCCGTAACGTCCCTGTCTATATCAGAAAGGTTCTTCTCTCCCTCTTCCCACTTGCCGTTATCCTTTCCTTACCCCACTTTTTGTCATAGAGAGCCTT
>CAZLFV010000064.1:0-15250 GCA_964558915.1 uncultured Eubacteriales bacterium
GGGCCTCGGGAAATCTGACCACGACATCAAAGTACTTTTCCCCTTCATAGAGCTGGGTCACCGGCTTCCCGCCGATCGCCGTCTCGATGACAGCCTGGACATCGTCGATGCTCATCCCGTAGCGCGAGATTTTGTTCCGGTCGATCTCGACGGAAATGTAGGGTTGGCCCGAGACTCTCTCGAGAACGAGGTCCCTAACGCCCCGGATCCTGGAGATAACTTTGGCGACTTGCTCTGCCTTGTCCTTGAGAACGTCGAGGTCGTCCCCGAAAATCTTGATGATGATCTGGGCGCGGGTTCCGGCTACGAGCTCATCAATGCGGCAGGCAATCGGCTGGCTGAAAGTAAAAGCCATACCGGGGAACGCGGACATGGAATCGCGCATCTTGTTGGTCAGTTCGTCCCGTGTCCTGGCCGACGTCCATTCGGAGCGCGGCCTGAGCGACCCGACGTAGCCCGTTTTTTCCACCCCTCGGGCTTCGAGGGCGATCCCCGTCTGCCCCGTTCTTGAAACAATCGTCTCAAGCTCGGGGAATTTTTTGAGCGTCCTTTCCACCTCGCGGCTGATCTCCAGAGACTTGTCCAAGGAGATCCCGGGCAAAAGCTGGATGTCCATGTCAAAAGCGCCTTCGTCCATGATCGGGATAAATTCTGTTCCTAGCCTTGGGATGACGGCTACGCTGACCGCAAAGAGAAGGCACGCCGTCGCGAGCACAACGAGCCTGTGCTTTAAACCCCAGCGCAAGACCGGAAGGTAAACTTTTTTTGCCCCTTGGATGAGAAGACTTTTTTTCTCGGGCACAGCTCTAAGGATCGTCAGACAGATCGCAGGAATGACAAAGATCGAAAGGATAAGGGACGCGAGAAGAGCGATAGACACAGTAACGGCCAGCGGAGAGAACATTTTTCCCTCAATGCCCTGGAGAGTCATGATGGGAATAAAAGTCAGGGCAATGATCAGCTCTCCAAAGATGCTCGGCTTCCTTACTTCGATGACCGATTTGAGGACAGTCGAATGTTTGTGCTTTGATGCCCCCGCCTCGGAGAGGTGCCTTTGGACATTTTCCACCTGGATGATCGTGGCATCAATAATCATCCCGACAGAGATGGCCAAGCCGCCAAGAGACATCAAGTTGGCCGTCAGCCCCATCTGTTTCATGATGATGAAGGCCAGGAGGGCCGCCATGGGCAGGGCCAGGACCACGATGAACGAGCCGCGAAAACTTCTCAGGAAAAGATACAGCACGAAGACGACAAAGATGGCTCCGATAAGAAGCGCTTCGGTCACCGTGTGGATGCTGTTCTTGACGATCCCGGACCGCTCATAAAAAGGAACAATCTTCAGCCCTTCCGGAAGGACCTGGCTTCGGTTGATTTCTTCGACCTTGTCCTCGATCAGGCGGACGGCATCACGGCTGTTGGCGCCCCGGAGCATCATGACGATGCCCCCGACGGTTTCCTTTTCTCCGTTCTTGATGGATGCGCCCTGGCGCACAGCCGTGCCGACTCCGACATCAGCCACGTCGCGGATGAAGACGGGTGTGCCCCCGGCCGTTTTTAAGACTATGCTCTCGATGTCATCTGCGCTCTGAAGAAGTCCCAGCCCTCGGACAAGATACTGCTGGGAACCCCTTTCAAGGACATTCCCTCCGACGTTCTGATTATTCTTTTTTAGGGCGTTGACCACGTCGGCCAGTGTCAGGTTAAATTTTCGCAGCCGATCCGGGTCCACGGAGACATGGTACTGCTTGAGATAGCCGCCGAAAGAGTTTACTTCATTGACGCCAGGCACGGTTTTGAGAAGCGGGCTAATGATCCAGTCCTGGACAGTGCGAACCTCAGTAAGGTAGGCAACTTCTTTGGCCGGGTCAGCGGGCTCATTCCCCTCCAGAGTGTACTGGTAGACTTCGCCCATGGCCGTGGCCACGGGTCCCATGGTGATTTCCACGCCCTCTGGGACTTTATCTTTTGCTTCGATCAGGCGTTCGAGGACGAGCTGCCGGGCAAAATAGATGTCGACCCCATCCTCAAAAACGGCCGTAATGACCGATAAACCGAACTTGGAGATCGACCGGAGCTGGCGAAGTCCCGGGATCCCCCTAAGGCCGGTCTCGACAGGGAAAGTAATGAATTTCTCCACCTCGAGCGGCGAGCGGCCCGGCGAGGAACTGATAATCTCGACCTGGATATTGGTCACGTCCGGCCAGGCATCTATGGGGAGCCGCCAAAAAGAGTAGATCCCGGCCACGACAACAAGGACGACACAGACGCCGATGAGGAGCCTTTGCCGCAAAGAAAAGGCAAGGAGTTTCTCGATCATGTTAGTCAACCCCTAAGTTCTTCTTCAAATATTCCGACTTGAGAAGAAACCCGTCCCGCACATATACTTCTCCGACCGAGAGTCCTTTGACTACCTCAATCCAGCCGTTGAATTTGCGTCCGACCTCGACTTCCCGAAAGCGGAAAGACCTGTCCCCTTCCGGGACAAAGACGACCTTCTTCCCCTGCACATCCTGAACGGCGCTTTCCGGGACGAGAAGAGCTTCAGCACTCGCGGGCAAAATCAATTCCACGTCGGCGTACATGCCTGGCTTAAGGAGTCCTTGGGCATTCAGGACTTCCACGCGTCCGATGACGGTGCGCGTCTGTTCATCAACGATATCGTTGATAAGGGAGAGAAACCCCTTGAAGGAATGGTCCGGATAGGCCTGGACCCTGACCAGGGCGGGCATCCCCTGGCGAACCAGGGCAAGGTCTTTCTCATAAATATGGACATGGGCCCAGAGAATAGACATGTCGGCGATTTTGAAAAGGCTTGCGCCTTCCGCGATCTGGTCTCCCAGGATGATCTGACTTTCGATGATTGTTCCAGAAAGAGGCGCGCTTATGGGAAGCAAGGCTTTGATTCGATGCGTTTCCTCGAGCTCTTTGATATCGGCCTCCTTCATCCCGAGCAGCAGGAGCTTCCTATTTGCCGAATCGACGAGCGATTCAGCGGCGGGAACCTCCTCCTTAAGATTATCCCTGACGAACCTCTTGAGCCTTTCCATCACCTGGAGAAACTCGGCCTGTGACGTCAGGAAGTCCGGGCTGTACAAGGAAAGAAGCAAGTCTCCTTCTTTGACCCTGTCCCCGACATAGGCATAAACGTTCTCCACGCGGCCCATCACGCGCGAGGTGAGATTCGTCAACTTTTTTTGATTGAAGGCGATATCTCCCGCCGCAGAGATTTTCAGGGGGACCTGTCTGATCTCTGCTTTTTCAGATTGGAGCCCCGCGATTTTCATCGCCTCCGTGGTAAGCATGATGAGAGCAGGGGCGGAGTTGTTCTGAGGTTCGGGAGCCGCCTTTTCGGATTTCTTGGCCGGGCAGCCGAGAAAAGAGAGTTCGACTGCAATCAGCAGAAGAAGGAAAAGGCCGTGTCTTATTTTCATAGCGTCTCTCCTAGGTTATTCATATTCTTCTCCCGCCTGTTCGAGATCGGACAGGGAGATAAGATAGAGGTAGAGAGATTTTAAATATTCCAGTTTTGTCGCCAGGTGCGTCCGGGTGATATCCAGGATGTTCAGAGCGTCGGTTTTTCCGTACTGATACTGGGTGATGCTCATCTTAAGCTGGTCTTCTACCTCTGCCAAAAGCTGCTGCTCGAAAATCTTGACCTGCTCCTCAGCAGATTTCACGGCGGCATAGGCTTCCTCAATCCTGGCCATTATTCGACGGCTGACGGCCGCCGCGGAGATCTCCTCAATGTCCTTTTTGGCCTCGGATTCAAGGATCTCTCCCTTCTGTTTTTTCCACCAGTACAGGGGAATGGACACGGCGAGCGAAAAACCCCAGGACCCTGTTCTCAGGCTCGGGGTGTAGACCCCGACCGAAAAATCAGGAAGCCGGCTCTTCTGCGCTAGCTTCAGGACGGTATGAGCCTGTTCGACTTTGAGCGAGGCGATCTGAACAGATGGCCTCGTTGCCCTAGCTTCTTCCTGGATGGAGGCAAGGTCTTGCGCAAGAGGCAGAAAAGATAGCTCCGTCGTAAGCTCCATGGGCTCATCCCCTTTTCTTCCCAGAAGGAGGTTCAAGCGGGCCTTGTCCAACGTCTGGTCTTTTTTGGCTTCGATGAGTTGGTTCTGGATTCTCGTTTTCTCGACCCGGGCCCGCAGGACGTCGAGATAAAGTCCGCCGCCCGATTGATACTTGGTGGTCGCGCTGGCGATGAAATCGTCTAGGACCCGGGATGTCTCGGCCAGGGCACCAATCGTCCTCTTGCTTAAAACAGCTCGATAGTAAGCCTCTTTGACCTTCGCCGTAATGATGAGCTTAACACGGGCCAGCTCATAGCCGGCCATCTTCTCGCCGAATTGGCCGATTTTCCCCCGGAGGGAGACCTTACCGGGAAATTCGAACGGCTGTTCGATCCCGAGGCTGACCTCTTGGTCATGATTCGTATTGTTGCCGGAGCGGAAGGGTATTCCTTCATCGCTGAAGACGATTTGAGGCTCGGGGATGGCCTGCATTTGAAGGCGCCGGCCCTGGGAAACGGTAATCTCTTTCTGGGCAGCCAGTATGTCCGGATTTTGCCTGAGAGCCAGGTCAATAGCCTGTTCCAGGGTTAGCTCCTCGGCTGTTCCGGCCCAGTTTTCAGCAACCGGAAGCAAAACCATGAATAGAATCAGCAGAAGCACCGGATTTTTCATTCTGAACCTCCAATCCGAAAAAGGACTCAGGTGGATGGAAGAGGAGAAGTCAAAAATCAGTCGGGCGGGTGGAAAATATTTTTGATGAAATCAGGACGGACGACGTGGCTGTAATTGCAGGCCAGGAGAGGCAATGACGGAGGGAGCCCAAGAATGTTTTCCGCCCCAGATGGCTCGGGCGAGGTCAGAATCGAATGAAGCGGCCCGCAGACTGTGTGGAGCTCATCGTGGCAGAAATAATCGTGGGAAACAGTGTTGAGGAAGAACAAGAGAAGAAACGCCCCCAGAATTGCATAATTGAAGGCCTTTCCCTTGGTCATGAAGGGGAATCTTAGCAGATTTGCGTCTGTCCGGCAAATTTTGATTTTTTATTTAATCCTGACCATGTGCGCTCTAGTCCAGCCAATTCTCGAGTTTGAGCCCTTTGATCCGCCGGAATTCAGCCGTGTCAAGCTCTCGATGTTCCAACGGCGCACTATTGACACGAGTCCCGCGTCTGTGTTTTCTCAGACATTGGTAGGCTTGATTCGCCCCTCACTAGTAGTATAATACTCCAGAACTAATAAAGGGGAAGATCAATGGATAGCAAGTGTCCCAAATGTCATTCTGAGAATCCCGCTGATACCGCGTATTGCGGCAAATGCGGGACGAAATTGGATTTCGCGGCTCAAATTGGCTTCACCAAGACCCTGGAAACGCCCGGCGAAGAAATGACTCGCGGCACTCTCTTTGCCGGCCGGTATGAAATCATCGAGGAGCTGGGAACAGGGGGTATGGGGAAGGTTTATCGGGCCTTTGATAGGCGCATTAAAGAAGAACTTGCCATCAAGGTCCTCAAACCGGAAATTGCCACAGATAAAAGGGCCGTTGAACGCTTCAGCAATGAGCTGAAATTTGCCCGCCAGATCACCCACCCCAATGTCTGCCGGATGCATGACCTTCATGAAGAGAGGAACACGCTCTTCGTCACGATGGAGTATGTCCGCGGAGAGGACCTGAAAAGTCTGATCCGAAGGACCAAGCAAATCACCGCAGCCACAGCCGTTTGCATCGCCAAAGAAATTTGCGCAGGTTTGACAGAAGCCCATAAGCTCGGGCTGATCCATCGAGACCTCAAGCCTCAGAATATTATGATTGATAAAGAGGGCGACGCTAAAATCATGGACTTCGGGATTGCGCGCTTTGCTCGGACAGAAGGAATAACAGCTGAGGGCATGATTATCGGGACCCCCCATTATATGAGTCCGGAGCAGGCGGAAGGAAAAGAAGCTGACCAGCGTTCTGATATCTATTCCCTAGGGGTGGTTCTTTATGAGATGGTGACGGGACGTCTTCCGTTCGAAAGCGATACTCCCTTAGGGGTTGCGATTAAGCACAAGACGGAAGTTCCTAAAAACCCTAAGGAGATCAACCCTGAAATTCCTGATGACCTCAGCCGCCTGATCCTTCGTTGCCTGGAAAAGACTCGCGATAAGCGTTATCAGTCAGCCCAAGAACTGGCTGACAATTTGGGGCAGCTCGAAGCTGCCACAGCGATCAGGCCAAAAGCTGCGAAGCGAACATTAAAACGTCTTTGGGGAAAAAAACTGCTTTGGGCAATCCCGGCCATCGCTCTGGTTGGAGTTGTATTTGTGCTGGATTTGGGGGGAATAAGGTCACGGCTAATCGGCCGGGCTTCGCCTCCCCAAGTTCAGACTCTGGCGGTTCTGCCGTTCGAGAACCTTTCGGGCGACCCGAATCAGGAATATTTTGCGGACGGGTTGAGCGACACGATCACCACCGAGCTGGGAAAGATTAGCTCAATTTCCGTGAAGTCCCACACTTCGGCTATGAAATACAAGAAAACAAGCAAATCCCTACCTCAGATTGCCGAAGAGTTGAATACAGAGGCTATCATCGAAGGATCGGTCCAGCGGTTTGGAGAGAGAGTGAAAATTATGGCCAAGCTGATTCACGCCGCTGAGGACAGACAGCTATGGGTCAAGACCTATGAAGGCGCCCTCAGCAACATTCTGAGCCTGCAAGAGGAGATCTCGAGGTCCATAGCAAGGGAGATAGGCATCCGGCTGACAGAAGAGGCAAAGATCCAATCGGCCAGAAAAAAAACGGTCAATCCACTGGCTTTTGAAGCTTATCTCAAAGGAATCGACGAGACCAGCCATCCAAAGGCCGTCGAGTATTTTCAGCGGGCGATCGAACTCGACCCAAATTATGCCCCAGCTTACGTCGGCGTGGCAGATCGCTATTATTATCTCGGTTTTTTTGGTGCACTTCCAACGAAAGTGGCGTTTCTGAAGATGAAAGAAGCGGCCCTGAAAGCCCTTGAAAAAGATGACTCTCTCGCCGAAGCGCACGGCTATCTGGCCTTGACCCAACTGCAGTATGATTATAATTGGAAAGAGGCGGAGAAAGAATTCAAGCTCGCCCTGAGTATTAATCCAAGCCTTTCCAAGATTCACCACTTTTACGCCCATTATCTCATGGTTATGGGCAGAGGCGAGGAGTCCCTGGCGGAAAGCAAACTCTCGTCGGAGCTTGATCCCTTTGGTTTCGTGACGGCCTGCACAGGATGGCACTGCATGACCACTCATTCGTACGACGAGTCGATTGAGTATGCCAAAAAAGGATTGCCCAATCCCTGGGCGCGCGTCATTCTCGGCTGGGCTTATGAACAAAAGTCAATGTTTGACGAGGCCATTGCCGAGTTCAAGAACGCAATAGCGGATTGGAAAGGTGTTTCAATGCCCATCGCCGCTCTCGCTCATGCCTATGCTGTCACCGGCAAGAAGAAGGAAGCGCAGGATCTCTTGAATCAATTGATCGAACAATCCAATGAGCGCTTTATTTCTGCCTACGATATTGCAGCGATTCACGTCGGCCTCGAGAACACAAATCAGGCCTTTGAATGGCTGGACAAGGCCTATGAAGAACGTTCTGGCTTTTTGCCTTATATTAAATGTGACCGCCGCTTTGATCCTTTGCACTCTGACCCCCGGTATCAAAAACTGCTCCAACGCATTGGCCTTCCCCTTGCAGGAAACGAATAAATTGGGGAGGAAAACTATGAAAGCGCGAATTGTCTGTGCACTAATGTTTCTGGCGTTTGTTTGGAGTCCAGCCCTTGTTCAGGATCAACAAACTCTGATCCTTGAGCACGCCAATGTTATCAATCCGTTGAGTGACCAGCCGCTCCTTGACCAGACGATTGTGCTGAGCGACGGCAAAATCCAGAGTATCTCTTCCGGTCCTGTGAGCCTAGCGGGCGAAAGGATCGACCTTCGGGGCGCCTGGGTGTTACCGGGGCTCATCGATGCTCATATCCACCCAATGAACATCGCCGGAGCCCGGAGCATGCTGTCGTGCGGAGTCACCACCGGACGAAGCATGTTCACCTGGAGCTACGCCGACGTGGGGCTGCGCGCCTTGCATGCCCGGGGCGATGTGGATATCCCGACAATCCTGGCTGCGGGCTATCCTGTACTGGCGTGCCCGGCCCGGTTTAAGCCAGATATCACAGCCCTTTTCCTCGATCATCCGGACCTCGACGACCTCAGAAGCAGCGACCGCATCGGCCCCGAGGGCGCCCGCCGCATTGTCCGGGCCAATGCGGACCGGCGGGTGGATTGGATCAAGGTCTTCGCCAACGAACGCGGCGGCATCCTGGAAACTGACCCGAGCACGCGGAATCTCAATGATGAAGAGCTGACTGCGGCCGTCGAGGAAGCGACGCGGCTGGGCCTGCCGACGGCGGCCCATGCTTACTCTGACGAAGGCGTTTCCGCCGCAGTGAGAGCTGGCGTGCGCAGCATCGAACATGGCTCGCTAATCACGGAGCCGACGCTAAAGCTCATGCGCGACCACGGTGTCTACTTCGTGCCTACACTGAGTGCCCTGAGCTCGGCGCTGTCCCCGAATGCTCCGCCTGCAGAGCGGCCGCTCCGGCCGAGAACCAAGAAGATGTTGGCAAGCGCCCGCCAGGCCATTACAATTGCCAGGCGTCTGGGGGTCACGATTGTCGCGGGCGCCGACACTAGCTATGACGAAGGCGAGCACACAGTGATCGATGAGATCATCGAGCTGGCGTCCGCGGGCCTCACAAACTTAGAGGCGATCAGGGCTGCGACGGCGGTTGCAGCGGACTGCCTGAAAATTTCAGCTTCCAAAGGCGTACTCAAATCGGGTACGGATGCCGATCTGGTCGCCTATACTGATAATCCGGTCAAGAACCTGACAGTACTGCGCAAGCCCATCCTGATTGTTAATGGCGGGAAGGTTTTCCTAAACAAACTGCCAAGCCCCCCGAGTCGTTAGTTACTCGCCATAGCCTCTATTGACTGACCATCTCCCAGTCTCAGACGAAGCCTCCATTGCCTAAAGTCATTTCGCCTCTGCCTTAAAAGTCATAGACGCAACGGCCGCACGGAGAAGATCCTCGAGGTAAACTTTATCTAGTGGAACCGCGGACTTCCAGCTTGGGCTAAAACGGTCAAGCAAGCGGGCCTGGGCTAGGCCGCTCAAATAGAAACGAAGATCGCCCTCCTGTGTGCCCAACTGTCTTTCCAGGCGAACAAAATCCCACTGCAAGATGGGGTGGAGAGTTGGTTTTGCCCGGACGGGGGAACTATGAGCCGGTTGCAAGGCAGCCAATTCGTAGAGCCGAACCTCAGCATATTTGGCCAGCCCCTCGAGCCATTCGATTTCCCGTTCAAAGTTAAGGAGGTCGGGGCCGAGCCCGGCTTTCTTGCGCCGCGCTTCACGTATCTCGAGGAACCTTCTCGCTAGGCCTTCGGCCTCGGCCTTGTCCGCAGCTTGCAGCGCTTGGGCCAAGGCCGAGCCTTCGCTAGTCCAGGCTGCAGCGAAATCTTGCTCTTTAGCCGGATAATGAGCTTCAGCCTTGTAGGCAGCCAGGGCCTTGGCAAAGCGGAGCGGAGCCCGCTCAGCCTCAAAAGCATGAAAGACTTCGTGGAGGAGGAGGACGATATGGAACTCCGGACTCATCCTGAGCGGCCCTTTCTTATTCATCAACTCAAGAGTCCCCATACTCCCAGCCCAATGCGAGTTGACTTTTAAAGCAAAGAATTGAGAGCCCTCGGCCTCGCGTCGATAGTAAGGCCGACCCTGGAAATCATCTCCTTTAACTGCTTCCCAAGGTTCCAAGGGGTTTATCTCCCCAATAAGAAATTCGTAGCGCCCATTGAAAAGTATGACAGGAATGTCGGCGTTGGCATAACCAGGCCAGACGTGGTTGCCAGTTTCGGTTTTCAACCACAGAGCCCGCAAAATCTCATCCTTGTCTGCGGGGCTCAAAAGCGACTGGGCTTTTTGAGCTGAATCTGGCGTCCCGGTGCGCGAGACGTCCTGGAGGCCGGTGGCCAGCCGCGGTTTGATAAAAGACGGCACTAGGAGCGCAAGCCCAACAAGCCCTAAAGCCCATAGCTTTCTGTCGCTCTTCTTAATTTTCTTCACTTCTATAATCATAAATACGGATTATTTCCCGCCGAAGTGAACGCGGTAGCCAGCGCCGGGCCAGCTGCATCGGCCCGGAAACGCCTTGGCCAATTCGGCATAAGCATTCACCCCAGTACAGTGGGAAAGCATGATCTTCTGGAGTTCGAACTTGCGCAAGGCCGCGATTGTTTTCTGCATCCGATCGGCCGACGCGCTGATCAGATGTGTCCCACCCATGACAGCATAGATCTTTTTTGCGCCAGTGAGCTCGCTGACATATTGGATCGTGTTGACGACACCCGCATGAGCACACCCGAGGACGATGACCACACCCTCCGGGATGCGGAAAAATACGGCCTGGTCGTCGAGGATCAGGTCAGGAGTCTTCATCTCCACATCGAGGAAGGCGATGCGGCCCAACCCAGTATCCTCGAAGTCCGTGAGCCTGGGGATCTGGCCGGTGACCATCACGCCTTCGCAGACGGCCGCCGGATTCGTCGTTTCGTGGAGGGCACGGACACGGCTATTCAGTTGGTCGCGCGTCATCGACATGCCGTGCTTTTCTACTCGCTCGCCCCACTTCCAGTACCTCGTGGCGAAGGCGCCAGGGTGGATGAACAGGTCGACGGGACCGCAGGCGTCCAGTGTTTTTTCAAGCCCGGCTGTGTGGTCGAAATGTTCGTGACTGATCACGATGGCCTCTATCTTGCTGAGGTCGACCCCCAGGGCCCGGGCATTCCCGAAAAGGGTCTGGCCGCCGCCCGTGTCGAACAGGATCCGGTGGCCGCCCGTCTTGATAAGATAGGCCAACCCCCATTCGCCGAGAACGGACGGGTTTCCGGCCATATTTTCGACGAGAACCGTGATATCCACGTTTGGAAGAACGGGCAAAGCCACTGGCCGCGGCAATTGAGTCTGCCCGTATGAAAAGGCGGCAATACAGAAAACCAAAAGAACAGTCCGGAGCAGACGTTTCATTTTTTGCCTCCCGGCAAATTGTAGGTTGCAGCCAGAGCGCGTGTCAAGATGAACTCAGCCCAGAAAATCCCTCTTGGATCAGACTCGCGGCGCTATAGACAGCACTTGCATCACATCATCATAGAAGGAAATTGCGGCCTAAAATTTTATCTGGAAAGGGAGACAGTCCCCTTTTTCACTTGACTCTAAGGCTATCGAAGCTTATATTTGGACTGAAGCGCAAGAAGCCCATAGAGATTAGCTGCCCGGGTCCGCACTGACACATATTTTTCCAATGTGAATTGCGACGCTATGTAGATATATAATTATCGCGAGGAGGTTCATAGGGGGAAAAATGCCGAATGAGATCAAGTGTCCTGAGTGCGGCAGTTACAATATAGAAAAAATTCCTCCTCAGGGAACAATTGATCAGAAAGGTCTCCATAGGCAACATCCAAAAGAAGCAGAATTCAACAAATATGAATGCCTTGATTGTGGAATGGTATTTTTAGAAAGAAATTTAAGGGAATCGTGAAATAAAAGGAGGTATGACATGGCAACCTTCATCATTCTGTGTCAGATTTCTCCGGAAGCCTTCAGAGATCCTGGGGACTTTAAGAAATTGGCAGAAGACGTGGCTTCAAAAATCAAAAGCGAATGTCCAGGGGTTGTGTGGAAGAACAGTTTTGCGACGACCGGACGTTTTGATGTCATCGACATCGTCGAGTCAGATGATCTGAACCAAGTCGAGAAAGCAGCGATGATTATCCGGGCGTATGGACACTCAAGAACGGAGACACTCCAGGCCACGCCTTGGAAAGATTTCCTGAAGATGTTTTAGGCAGCATTTATTCAGGAACTCACTAAGGAGGACATAATGAGGTCAAGAATGCAGGTTGATCCTTACACAAAATTTATCCTCACCATAATTGCGGTTTGCCTGGTCATTATTTGCCTTAAAGAGATCAGGATATTCCCAATGCTATACGGCTCTACCCCTGATATTGTCAATGTCCGAATAAGGGCAATTGAAAAGGTCCCAGGACAAAATTGGGATCCCGTGGTTATAGACATCTTCGATAAATTGCCCGTTCAAGTGGAGAATACGGATGCGATTCCAGTGGAAATAAAAAATTCTCCGTTGCCCGTGGACGTGAAAAATGTCGATGTCAAAACTTCCCTGGTGCCGCTAGAAGTGAAGAAAGAGAAGTAAAAAGGGGACGGTTCTATTTTTTTCTCTCTCCTCCGATTACGGCTCCCTTTGCCAAAAAAATAGAGCCGTCCCCATTTTTTTGTATATAATAGCCGGCGATGCCCTGGAACCAGGTCTATGATCCGCTCGGACATTGGGTCTTATCAACGTTCCTGGCCGCGCTTCCCATCGTCGTCCTCCTAGGCAGCCTTGCCTTTCTGCGCCTCAAGGCGCATTGGGCGGCCATTCTCGGTCTTTCGTCGGCGCTTCTCGTAGCGATATTCGTTTTCAGGATGCCCGCCCCCAAGGGACTCTCGGTCGCTGTCCTCGGAGCCGCTTACGGCCTTTTCCCTATTGGCTGGATCATCCTGAACGTGATCTTCCTTTACACGCTGGCCAACGAGCGCGGCTATCTCAAAATCCTCCAGGAAAGCCTCACCGGGATCACCCAGGACCGGAGGCTCCAGCTTCTCCTGATTGCGTTCTCCTTCGGCGCATTTTTTGAGGGCGCGGCCGGGTTCGGCACTCCGGTGGCCGTGACAGCCGCTATCTTGATCGGCCTTGGATTCAGCCCGCTCGCCGCCTCGGGTCTTTCGCTCATCGCCAACACTGCGCCCGTGGCCTACGGCGCGCTCGGCACGCCGATCATTGCGCTCGCGGGTGTTACCGGCATCGAAATCCATAAGCTGAGCGCCATGGTCGGACGCCAACTCCCCTTCTTTTCGGTCATCATCCCGTTCTGGCTGGTCTGGGCGTTCGCCGGGTTTAGAGGAATGATCGAAATCTGGCCGGCCCTCTTGGTGGCAGGGGCGTTTTTCGCCCTTCCTCAGTTTCTTCTGTCCAACCTGCACGGCCCCTGGCTTGTGGACATCATTTCGGCGGTCGCTTCAATGTTCGCGCTAGTAATTTTCCTTCTCCTCTGGCATCCCCGCCGAATCTGGGGCCTCGAAGGACACGAGGAAGGGAAACAGGCGCGGGCGTCACACGGCCACAGCACGCGCCAGGTCGCCAAGGCGTGGACACCTTGGGCTATCCTCAGCCTGGTGGTCTTTGTCTGGGGAATCCCCCGGGTCAAAGCCGGTCTGGACGGAATATCCGTGTTCAAGATTCCGGTTCCCGGAGTTCATCAGCTCATTAACCGCATGCCGCCTGTCGTCCCCGCGCCTGCTGCCGAGCCGGCGGTCTATACTTTCAACTGGCTCTCTTTTACAGGGACGGGCATTCTCCTCGCCGCCGTCCTCTCGGCCTTTATCATGGGTTTCCGAATAAGAGAGATGGTTGCAGCCTGGTGGAAAACGTTGAAACGCGTCCGATTTTCGCTTCTCACCGTAGCGGCCATGCTCGCCATCGGATATACGACCCGGTATTCGGGTCTGGATGCGACGATGGGTTTGACCTTCGCTAAGACCGGTGCTCTTTATCCGTTTTTCGGGACACTCCTCGGATGGCTGGGCGTTGCCCTCACCGGCTCCGATACATCTTCCAATGTACTTTTCGGTAGCCTACAGAAGATCTCAGCCGGGCAGGTCGGCGTCAGTCCCGTGCTCATGGCCTCGGCCAACAGTTCTGGCGGCGTCATGGGCAAGATGATCGACGCCCAGAGCATCGTGGTCGCGAGCACCGCCACGAAATGGTATGGACACGAAGGAGACATCCTGAGTTATGTCTTTTTCCATAGCCTCGCGCTGGCCGCGCTCATGGGGTTCCTTGTTTTTTTGCAGGCCTATGTCTTCCCGTTCACTAAGCTGGTAGTGAAGTAACTCAAGGCAAAAAATAAGGGGTAATAAATGCAAATCACACTCAAAGAGCAGCTCCCGGAAAAACACGAGTATTTTAACCTCTTCATCACCACCGGCTGGAATGCCATATATAACGCAACCCCGGATGACCTAGAACTGGCTAACAGGAACAGCTGGCTGACGGTTTCCGTCTACGACGGCGCCAAACTCGTGGGCTTTGGAAGGGTGCTGACGGATTTTGTCCTGCACGCCATGATCTTCGACATGATCGTCTTGCCCGAATATCAGCACAGGGGCATCGGCACGATGATATTGAAAAGGCTAGTGCAGAAGTGCAGAGAGAAGAACATCCGGGACATCCAATTGTTTTGCGCCAAAGGCAAAAGAAGGTTTTACGAAAAGCACTCGTTCGAAGCGCGGCCGGACGACGCCCCCGGCATGCAGCTACGAAAAGACACGGGAAAAGAAGTCGCCTAAGATATCCACGCTTATGGATTAGGGCTTCATTCTTCAGTTAGGATCCATAAGTGAATAGAAAAATACGCCTGAGTCCAGAATTAGAACCTGACGTTCCTCTCTGCTTGGTTGGTGTTACGGTTGCGCGGCTTTTGGCTTGAATATTAAAAGCAGCACAGAATAAACGAGCAAAATGGCCGCACTGATCCAGTGGAACAACCCTTCTGCCCCGAGGACAAAGTAAGTAGCCACCAGAGAAATGACCACAAAGATGCCAGTAATTATGGCCGCGTTGATGATTGCCCTGTTTTTCTCAACATCTTTCAAGGCATAGAGGAACAGAACAATCCAGCTTAAGGGAAATACTCCATAGAGCCGCAAGAAATATCCGCGAGTTTCACCCACAGTGAGAGCAGCGAGAACGCTTTCCGGCGCAAAGCAGAAGATCAGGAACCAGAGAAAGAACAGGACAATGCCAATCCATAAAAGAAGCTTGATACACCCGAGATTCTTTGGCATTGAGGTTACCCTCCCCAAAATAAGATTAAATTTGCCCCTATGGTATTCCTCAAAGTTCACCAAAGTCAAGAAAAAAATCTTAAGGCGTGTCAAGGGAACGTCTTTTTGCTATCATTATGGAGAATTTTTACAGAGGAGGGTCCGGCCATGAATTATAGGTTAACCGCTTTGGCATTTGTTTTTTTAGTTGCGTCATCGGGTGCAGCCTTGGCCAAACCGGCCTGGCAAGAGCAGGCCCAGGAGCCTGC
>CAZLFV010000065.1:0-15196 GCA_964558915.1 uncultured Eubacteriales bacterium
GCATTGTGGGTTTTCACCAGCTATTGTCAGAGAAAGGGCGATCTGCTATAATGTATATTGTATCTATAGAAATAGTAAAGTTTAATGGCAGAAAAAGAAACTCTCTAAGGAGAAAAGCGATGACTTTTCAATATAACCAAAAAAAAGGATGGCCGGCGGCCATCATTTGTGCCTTTGTCCTGGGGACCGCTTTAATATCAGGCGCCAACGGCGCCCTCTTGCCGGCACACTCCCCACAGACACAAACCCCTGAATACACGGAGCTCCCGCCGCCCGGAAAAAAGTGCCCTTTCGCGAGCGACTTCTATTTCACCTATGAATTCAGCGAAAAGCCAAAGATGGGAATCGTTATCCTGAAAGTCCAGGTGTTCGATGGGGCAGGACAGAAGAACACCTCTTTTATCATAACCGGTCAATACGATATGCCCGCGATGAGCGGCGCCCACGATTCGGGGGACCAGGAATTCAAGCTGAACAAGAAAAACGATTATCTTCTGCCCGTCACGGTGGTCATGCACGGTGAATGGGAAGTAAAATTGACCTTCGTCAAGGACGGCACGCCTGTTTTTCGCGGATTCTTCCGGTTTCATGTCTAAAACAATTCATCTTTTGCCGGCGCTGCTTCTTCTCTCACTCTCCGGCTCGGCCCTCGCCCAGGATTCCCTCTTTTATCTCGAAATCCAGGGCCTCTTGGGCTATTCGAGCCCGCAAAATAAGCTCATCTTTTTCTCCCATGACCAGCTCGAAGCCATGCAGAAGCCAAGCCTTGGCTTCGATTATGTGCAACGTTTTTCTACGGCGATAAAAGACTTTGGCGTCCTGGCTGTTCAAGGAAGGCTGGCGGTCAATGCCGAAGGGGAAAAACCGCTCGAACCGCAGCTTTATAACGCCTATTTTAAGTATAAGGCGCCGGGAGCCGATATTTGGTTCGGCCACAATCGCCCCGCCTTCGGGCTCTCTTCCTATTTCGATACCCATGCGTCTCTCCTCCAGACGCTGGTTATGAACCGGTATGGGTTTGACCGCGATTGGGGATTGGGTGTAAGCCGGAATTTTTCTCGCGGAGACATAGGCTTCTCCTTGAGCGCGGGCTCGGGAATGCCGCTCTATTTTAAGGGGAACTACCTCCTTTGCGGGAGGATTTCATACGGAATACTCAATCAGGACAACACCAACGTCGGGTTTTCTGCGGCCTACGGCCAGACGCTCGACACAATGGGATATCATCTTCTTTCTCCTGACCCGATGCTCTATAAAATGCTCGGTGTTGATTTTTCATATTTTTGGAACAACTGGGAAACCCGTTTCGAAGTCCAAGCGGGTAATAAAATGGGCGAAAATTCCCTCGCCCTCTACTGGCTCGCCGGCATCAACCTGCTCGAGGAGGGACGGCTGAAGCTCGAGGCCCAGCCGGTCTTCCGGAAACAGGGGGGCCGGACGACTTTTGATCTTGCGGCAGGGGTGACCTGGCTGGCGACAAGAGACGTGACCCTGCGGGCCATGTACGCCTATGACCACATGGAGCGCGGCTCCCGCGTTGTTTTTCAGGTCTATTTTTATAAAAGGATTCTGTTGTAGGATGAAAAAAAATATTCTTTCTTTATTTTGGCTGCTCTATCTCGGGGCGTGGCCCCTGTGGGCAGCTGTGGGCTGTGACTTGAACGATCCAGACCGGGATGTCAAGCGCCTGTTTCCCGAATCGACAAGCTATAAAACCATTTATATGTCTATCGCGCAGAAAGGAGGAGAAGCCCTGCTTCGCCAGGTCGAGCAGCGTCTGGGCGATTCATTCCAAGGGCTTTTTGAGACCATGGATGTGCCTTACACTATGTACCAGGTCTTCCGGGGCCCAGAACTGATCGGCTATATCCACGGCGTAAATCAGAAAGGACAGTACGGCGGGATTCAGGTTTTCCTGGCCCTGGACTTGGAAGGGAACATCCGGGGCTTTTATTTCCAGAAGTTGACGTCCCGGTACGCCAAGAGCCTTCGCGACCCTGGGTTTGGCCGCCAGTTCGTAGGGCTCAACCTGAGGGATTTCTACAACTATAATATCTTTTCCGGCGAAACATCCGGGCCGAGCCGCGTGGCCTCAATCAAGAACCCTGCAGCCGAAGCCGAGCAAGATTTCCGGGCCGCTCTCCGGGCAACCAAAAAGAACTTGATCCTTGTGGACGAATTTCTTCTGGGCAATAAATATTTAAAGTACTTTAGCCCTCCCGAATAAAAGGAGAACGAATCAGATGAAGATTTACCAGGTGGCCTATAAAAATCTGCTGCGCAAGAAGGTCCGCAGCGGGCTCACCCTCCTGGGCATCGCCCTTTCCGCCTGGGTTCTGGTGAGCCTCCTAGGTTTCAACCGCGGCTACGAACAGGCCCTGAACAGGGATATCGACAACATGGGCTTCCAGGTGCTCGTCACTGCCAAGGGATGCCCATACGAAGCGGCCACTCTCATGCTGAAAGGCGGAACAGGGCTCCGGTACATCAGCGAATCCGTGGCCAAGACAATCCTCGAACACCCGGAGGTGGAGGCCATCACGCCGATGCTCATGCAGGCCATGTTCGACCCCAACAAGGGGGAAAGTGGGGGCATCACGGCTTATCTGGGAATCGACCCCGGCACTTATCCGCGCATGAAATCCTTCTTGAAATTCAAGCAGGGCGCCTGGTTTACGGACCCGGACGGTTTCGAAACCGTCCTTGGCTATGAAGCCGCCGAGCTGGAACAAAGAGAGGTTGGGGATTCGATGCTCATCCCGGAAAAGAATATCGAGCTCAAGGTCGTCGGGATTCTCAGCCGGACCGGAACTCAGGATGACGGCACAATCTTCGTTCCCATCAAAACGCTTCAGAGAATTTTCGGGATGGACGGCCAGCTCACCGGCGTGGGCGTTAAGGTCAAAAGGGATGCCAACATCAGCCTCGTCGAGCAAGACCTCTATGACCTGCCCGACGTGCAGGTCGTCTCCCTGGCCCAGGTGAAACAGACCATCATGGACCTCATTACTACCGCCAAGATGATGGTCTTTTCCATCGCCCTGATCGCGATCCTGATCGCCATGCTGGGCGTCATCAACACGATTCTCATGTCGGTCTTTGAACGGTTCCAGGAGATCGGGATCATTAAGAGCATCGGCGCAATGCCCTGGGATGTCTTCAAGCTGATCTGGGTGGAAACGATCATCCTCTGCTTTCTTGGAGGAGCGCTGGGGATCGCTTTCTCTCTCGGCCTTTCTAAGATGACCGAAGTCCTGATCCGGCGGCTCCTCCCCTACACGCCCACGGGGAGCCTTGTGGCCGTCAACCCGGGGCTGGCCCTGATAACCCTGGCCATGGTGCTTGGAATCGGGATTGTCAGCGGACTCTACCCCGCCTGGCGGGCAGCCAGGGTCAGGCCGCTCGAATCGATCCGCAGCGAGGGAGAATAAAATGAGCTCTTCTGAATACGCTTTAGACGCTCAAAACATCTCAAAAATCTACAAACGCGGCAGCGAAGACATCCTCGCGATTAATGACATTTCTCTTCGGGTTCGGAGAGGAGAATTCGTTTCCTTCGTCGGACCCTCGGGCTCAGGAAAGACCACTTTGATCAACATCCTGGGCTGTCTGGACAATGCCACCTCAGGGAAACTCGCCCTAGGAGGGAAGACAATCTTTACGGAGAAAAAAAAGCTCTCCGAGGGGGAGCTGACCAAGGTCCGGCGCCAGGTCTTCGGGTATATTTTCCAGAAGTTCTATCTTCTTCCTACGCTCACGGTGCTCGAGAATGTCATCCTGCCGTTGACTTTTTATAGAAAAGAGGGCACCGTTAAGGATGCTCTGGACATACTCCATTCCCTTGGCCTCGAGAACCGTATCCACCATAGGCCGGCCGAGCTCTCCGGCGGGGAGATGCAAAGGGTGGCGATTGCCCGCGCCCTCGTCAATAAGCCGGAAATCCTTCTGGCTGATGAGCCGACCGGGAACCTCGACTCCAAAAGAACCCGGGAAATCGGGGAAGTCATCCAGCGGCTGAACAGGGAGGAGGGCTTAACCGTGCTGCTCGTCACCCATAATCCCGACCTGGCCAGAATCGCCCACCGGGCAATTGAGCTCCGTGACGGCCGGATCCACGTCGACAGCTCTTCATGAAGCCGGATATATTGCTTTACCCTCAAGGCAAGGAGAAATGGAAATGATACAGGTGGTTAGGCTATTTTCTTCGGTCTTCATCGCCCTGACCATTTTGACTCTGGGAGCTCTGGCCCATATTCCTGTTATTGTGAAAAACAAGAGCTCCAAAGAAAACCCGGTGCTCGTCACAAAGCCGGAAATCTCCTATGCCTACTACGGCGAGCTTGCCGGCGAGCCCCATTATTACAAGATCGAAGCTCCAAGGCCCTTCCATCTTTATGTCAATATTCTTGTGCCCGATTTCGCCCCCCAATCGCCTCCTGTTTCCAGCCACAACATGTCTTTCGAGATCTTGAGGGACAGCGTCGGGCTGTTCACAAAAGAGGGTCCGAGTGCCGAATGGACCAGGTTTTATGAAAAGTATGGCCGTGACCATTATTATATGGGACCGGAATTCGAGAATGATATGGGTAAAGGTACGTATTATATAAGAGTCTATAATCCGAACAATACGGGCCGTTACGCCCTGGCTATCGGCAAGAAGGAGAACTTCACTCCCATTAGCATCATCAGCGCCTTTTTTAAGGCCTGGTCTCTGGACAAGTGGTTCTTCAAACCGCCCCGCCGCTGACGCATCCTGTCATGCTGTAAAGGGGTTTTACGGCAACATAGAATATTTTACTTCCCGAACGGCTGCATAAAACGCACTTCAGCAGGTCAGAGGCGCGAGTGAAAAAGAGGGAGTCCCTGCTGAAGCTTATATAGGAGAAGAGAAGAAAAGGATGGACAAATATCCTGGGATTTTCATTTTCAGCTTTTCATAAGAACAAGAAAAAGAAGATCAGAACTGCCACGAACACAATAAGGAGTTTTGACATGGCCGGCGACCTCCTTCCTCAGGACGTTCACCCTTTATTAGGCAAACTTCATGCCAATCTCATGGGAACAGTTGTGCGGGGCGAGTGGCCCTAAGCCTGGTGTCTGAGAAGTTCCCTGACTCCCTCCAGGAGAAGGTCGGTATCTTTGAAGGAAACGTAGATCGGCGTGGAAACCCTGACGGCATATGTTCCGGCCTCTTTGCTGCCGACCCTCCGGACCACAAGATTATACTTTTCCCGGACATAGTCGACGAGTCTGACCGGGTCGACGCCATCCATCGAGAAGGCGGTCAGGCCTCCTGAAAGATAAGGATCGTCGGGCGTATGGATTTTGACTCCTGGAATCTTGCGCAGTTCCTGTTTCAGATAGCCCGCCAATGCTTTGATTCGTCTCTCTATCCTCTTCCTGCCGATCGCATTCTGGAAATCCAGTGCTTCTCCCAGGGCGAAAATAAGCGCGTCGGCGTCTTGGCCATGGGTCTCGTATTTTCTGGCGTCTTGAAACGTATCCCATCCTCCCGTGACGATCGTCGGCCAGAGCGTGTCCTGGGCTTCTTTTCTCACGTAGAGCAAGCCGACTCCGGTCGGCGCCCCCAGCCATTTGTACGGGCTCGAAGAAAAGAAGTCCACACCCAGGTCTTTCATGTTAAGGTCAAGCATACCGATCCCGTGAGCGCTATCCGCCTGGATGAGAATCCCCTTCTCGTGGGCAAGTTGGCTCAGCTCCTTGATCGGCGAAATCAGTCCTGAAATATATACGGACTTCATCAAAGTATTGAAGACGGGTTTCGGCACGGGGCCCACCGTGCCATTGTTCATCATGATGAGCTCGTCCTCAAAGAGGAACTGTTTCTTGATGCCTTCCCAATAGACGCCGTCCGGCGATTCATCCTTGATGTATTTCTGGTTAAGGGAGGAGATGCTCTGGTAGACGGCGGCCGTGGCTCTGTTCAAGACCGCCAGGGAAACTGCTGAGCTTGCCGCCAGATACTTAAAAAAATCCCGCCTGGTGAATTCCCACGCAGGCTCGTCGGAAGAAATACGATCATGCGTGATTTGTTTGTCGGCCATCCCGGACCTTCTTCGCCCGATTCTATTTGTTGCGTTTGAGCCTGTCACAGACAGGGGGAAATCGAAGCCGGAGCCGGAAAGAAGACTTTCAGACGGGTTTGTCCAGGGCTTCCTTCGGAAGTAGCAGAAAGTCAACGGACCGAGTCAGGGCATTAAAATCCAGGGGCTTGGCAAAAAAATGGCCGATGGAATAACGGGCCAGGTCCTCGACAGCGATGACATCGGAATGGGCGGTAATGAGCATGGCTTCTCCCCGGTAGCCCATCTCGCGCAGTCGGCCGATCAATTCCAGCCCGTTCTGACGGGGCAGCCTGTAATCAGCGATGATTAAATCAAATTTGAGATTCTTGAATAGTCGGAGAGCCTCTTCAGCATCCTTGGCCACCGAGACACGATAGCTCTTCTTGAATATCAGCGCGAATGTTTTTCGGATGGATTCGTCATCATCCACGACAACTATTTTTTTCTCCAGCATTTTTCAGACCTCTTTCCGATACTCAATTTGCATTTTTTGTGCCAAACTGCCAAACCCGCTCTTAACTCGGAATACCAGGGCAGCATGACTATTAAGACAGGTCCGGCAAAGATAATTTACATGTCCGACAAGAGCATTTACAGGATCAACCGGAGCGCCGTGGGCGACGACTCGTTTAAGAAGAAGGCGGCAGGACCTGAAGCTTGTATTCCTTGATCTTCTTGTCCAAAGTGGGCCGGCTGATGCCCAGAATCTGGCTGGATTTCGTTTTGCTGCCTTGGGTGGCGTTCAAAACATGCTGAATATAGTTTTTTTCTACTTCCTCGAGCGGCACAAGGTCGGCCGGATAGGGCTTTTTTTCCGTCGATTCCAGGGGCAGATTCTCCTTGAGGACGACGTCTCCCTTGGCCAGGATGACTGCCCGGGTCAGCGCGTTCTCGAGCTCCCTGACATTCCCTTTCCAGGGCATTTCCTGGAGAAGTGTCATCACCTCGGGGGGGACTTTCCTGACGGTCTTGCGCAGTTCCCGGTTGATTTTCTCCAGCAGATAAGCGACGAGCTCGGGGATGTCTTCTTTGCGGTCGCGGAGCGGCGGCAGAAAAATCTCCACAACCTTCAGCCGATAAAAGAGGTCCTCTCTGAACTGGCCTTTGCTGATCAGGCTTTTTAAATCATGGTTCGTTGCGGCGATGAGCCGGGCCTCGGTCTTGAGAACCTTCTCGCCTCCCACTTTCATGAAGTCTCTCGACTCGATAACCCGGAGAAGCTTGGATTGAAGGTTCGGGGAGATATCCCCGATCTCGTCGAGAAAAAGAGTCCCTTTGCCGGCGATCTCGAACTTCCCCTTGGTCTCAGCAACAGCATCAGTAAAGGCACCCTTTGCATGGCCAAAAAGCTCGCTCTCAAGAAGCGTGTCAGAGATCGCGGAGCAGTTGATCACAATGAACGGCTCATCGCGGAATGGACTGCTGTAATGGATGGCCTTGGCCACCAGCTCCTTGCCGGTCCCGCTTTCTCCCTGGATAAGGATATTCGTCCGCGTGTTGGCCACAGACCCGATCAGCTTAAAGACCTCCCTGATCTGGTGGGAATGGCCGATAATATTATCGATAGTATATTCTTTTTGCCGTTCCTCGACGAGATAGCTGACCTTTTCTTCAAGGGCTTTGACCTGAATGGCCTTAGCCACAGTAAGATCGAGGTCGATAAAATTGAGAGGCTTGACCAGGTACTCAAAAGCGCCGAGTTTGATCGCCTCCACGGTTGTCTTCATATCATCAAAGGCCGTCATAACCAGGACATAAGCCTTCTTGTTTCGCTCCTTAATCCGTCTCAAGACTTCGATCCCGTCCAGGCCGGGAAGGCGAACGTCCAGCAGGACGAGCTCTGGCCGAAACTCGGCAAATTTCTGAATCCCCTCGTCCCCGTCTTCGGCCAAATAGACCTCAAACCCCTGCTTGGCTAGATGCGAGGAAAGGGTTTTCCGAATCAAAGGGTCGTCATCGATGATGAGAACTGATTTCATGGTCCCCCCTCACAGGGAATCTGGACTTCGAAGGAAGTCCCTTTCTCCCTTTTTTTGATGACCCGAATCGAGCCTTTGTGCTGCTCTATGATTTTCCTGGCATTGGATAAACCCAGCCCAAACCCGGATGGCTTGGTCGTAAACAAAGGCTCAAAAATATTCTCCCAGTCTTTTTCCGGGATCCCGCAGCCGTCATCAGAGATTTCAACCCGGATGGTCTTGACTCCGTCCTGATGGGCCCGGCTCAGAGCCAGGCTGATTCTCCCTCCCTCATCCACGGCTTCAGCAGCATTGCGGAGGACGTTGAGAAAGACTTGCCTCATTTTGTCTCCGTCCACGAGCACCGGCGGCAGGTTCTTGGCGTAGTCTCTCTCCAAGATGATCCTTTTCTCCTCAAAAGAACTGTGCACCATTTTCACGGCCTCGTCCAAGATCTGCTCTACAGAAAATCGTTCCAGGTGGAGGTCCGAGACCCGAGTGAAATTGAGGAGCTCCTTGATGAATTTTTCAATCTGGACAATTCCCTCCTGGGTGATGTTCAGGTGCTCTTTCTCATCCTGGTTCAGGTCGCCACTCTGGAGGATCTTCTGGATGTTGAGTTTGACCGAGGTCAACGGGTTCCGGATTTCATGAGCGATGGTTGCTGAAATCCTGCCGATCGAAGCCAGCTTCTCGGCCTGCACGAGTTTCTTATTTGCCTCCTCCATCTTTCTTCTTGTTCGGAGAAGGTCGCGGGTCATTTCATTGAAACTCTGGGCCAACTCGCCGATTTCATCGCGGGATCGAATTTTGATGCTTTGGGAAAAGTCTCCCTTGGAGATGCGCACCGTGCCTTCGAGCAATTTTTTCAGCGGTCCGGTGATGCGTTTGGCCAGCAGGCCAGACCCGATGACGCCGAGGAGCAATCCTCCGCACCCGATCAAAATCAGGACGAGGCGAGTTTGGCGAATTTCCACAAGCATGTCCTCCAGGGAGAGGCCGACCTTGACTGATCCCCAGTAATCCGAAGAACCTGCGGCAAATATGGGGATCTCGATCTCGATGATCGGAACGTTGGTGCCGCCCTTTTTAAAATTCCTGGATTCCATGAACAGGCTCTCCGGCTTGACCAGTGCCGCAAGCCGGCTGCAACAGGCGATCTCCTCGAAGTCTTTGACCAGGTCGCTGGCGACAAAGAGGCTCCTGTAGCGGTCATAAAAGACAATATAAAGAAGATTCTCGTTCGTCTCCTCCTCGATATTCTTTTTGATTCCGGCAACATCCCAAAATTTCATCATCTCCAGGTTCAGATAGGCGATATTGCGGGCCATCAGAATGCCTTGCTTTTGCGCATCGGCAACGATCGTCCGGACTTCTCTTTGCTGGATCACAAAAAGGACCGACCCGACAAGCACGATCAAGATGAACGTGATGGCGATCATAAACCTTGTGTACAGTGAGATTCTCACCCGAACTCTATTCAGGTTCATTCGGCCAGCCAAATCTCCTTGGCGTCAAGATAGAGAAATCCCAACGGAGGTATTTTTGCTCCTCTCACGTAGGGCTGAAGGGCCAATCGTTGCTGCCTCGAAAACAAGGGGATCGCCGGAATGTCCGCATAAAGAATATCTTCAATCCTATGAAAAAGAGCAATTCTTGCCGTCCAGCTCCGCTCAACCTCGGTTTTCCTGATGAGTTCGTCAACACGCGGGCTGGAATAACGGAGCAAATTCAAGTTGACCATGGAACTCGAGGAAAACATCGGGAGGACGATATTTTCCGGGTCAGGATAATCCATTATCCAGCCGATCATGACCAAGTAAGGTTCGGTCGACGACCTGAGGTCCCTCCAGGACCGATAATATTTCATCCTTACCTTTATCCCCAGAGTAGCCAGCTCGTCCCTGAGCACTCGATAGACCTTCACATCCTCGTCCTGCCTCGGCTGCGGAAAAAAAATATTCAAGTCAGGGAACGCATTTCCTTCAAAATACCCCTCCTGGCGAAGGACGGCCCTGGCTTCTTCGGCGTCGAATTTTCCCTCATTGTCCGCAGGAAAAAAACCACGGAGCTTGGCCGGAATGAAATTGTTCGTGACCTGAGGAACCGTGTCGAAACGAAAAGCCGCCTTGACGACCTCTTTCTTGTCAATGCCCAGGGAAATTGCCTTCCGCACGGACGGCCGGTCAAGGGGCGGGATGTGGCAGCTCATTCCCAGGAAAGACGTGCTGAAAGTATCGTTCTCCAAAACCTGGCAGTCCATTTCAGAAAGCCTCTCGGAGATATAGGGAATGATGTCAATCTGTTTTTCTAGGAAATGATCGAGCGTGTAATAAGGGCTGAATTCGAGCGCCTCTAAATACGGCTTTTTACCGAAGTAGTCCTTGTTCCGCTCCAGTCGCACTCCCACAATGTCCAATTTGGGGCCCCTGAGCCAATAGGCGAACTTGAACGGACCCGTGCCTGAAGGACGGAAAAAAAAGTCATTTCCTTGATCGACGACCAGGTCGCGGGGGACGATCTTGCAGAAATTCATGCTCAATAGATAGAGGGCGGAAACATAAGGAGAGAGCCACTGGATCTCGAAGGTGTATTTATCGCGAACTCTGAATCCCTGGATATCCTGAGCCTTGCCTTCATAATATTCCTGCGCTCCCACGACCTTCGACGTAAAATATTGATAAAAGCCGCCGACTGTCTTCTTATTGACCAGCCTTTCCAGGGAGAACTTGACGTCATCAGCATCCAGCTCTTTTCCATGATGGAACCGAACGCCCTTTCTCAAATAGAAAACACACTTTTTCCCGTCTTCAGAGATTACCCAGGATTCAGCGAGGGAGGAAAGGACATTCAAGTCCTGGTCCAGCCTGACCAAACCGTCGTAAATCTGTTCCATGATAAAAGTCTGGGGGTCTCTGGCCGGGTCCAGACGTGGCCAGAAATGATCGGTAAATGCCTTCACCCGCAAGGTTCCCCCCCGAAGGGGCACATCTGCCGCCTTAGTGGCCGACTGGGCCTGATGAGCTGACATCAGGGCAGTCAGAAAAACTGCCGGGAGGAAAAGAAAACGCGCCTGTTGCTGGGACATTGGGCTTGTCTTTATGATAAAAAAGAACCCACGGGAATGCAAATGGCGAGCAAATTCTATGCCAACTTCCTGATTCCCTAAATCTTATCGTTTTAAATGATTACCAGGTAGGGAGCATTTTCTAGAGCTACGATATGTAAATTAATTTTACGCTTTCGCGATAATTTGGCACTGATCGTGACCAACATCGAAAAGACCCGCTTTTCCCTGTCCGCTATAGTCCTGGAATAAGAGCCGCGAGGATCGGCCCCACCCATTGGTCTTTGTCGATATTGTAGACAATAAAGTCCGAATCGAACTGCCAGTACGTCCAGGCCCAGCCCAGGGATTCGGCGGTGCGGGCGACGTGGGCGATGTAACGGACCCGCGATTCCAGCGGGGCTTTGTCGTAAGCGCCGAATTCTCCGAGCAAGATGGGACGATGATGCGCGGCCGCCCAGCTCTGGGCTCGGCCGAAATCGGCTTCCACTCTCTTTTTTTCTGCCTCGGTTCCCCAGGTCACTCCTGACAACTTGGCGAACGGCGGCGTCCATGGCGCCCCCTGATGAGTGAACGGAAAAGGATCATAATAATGCACCGTTACGATGATGTTCCGGTCCTCCTCCGGCAACGTGAGATGATCCAGGCCGCCGATGCCGTTCCAGAAGGGCGGGCCAATGACTACCGTGCGCGTCGGGTTCGTGGAGCGGATGATCGCCAGCGCCTCGCTCCGAAACTGAGTCCAGAGTTCCGGAGTCAGTTTGAGGTTGGGTTCGTTCAAGATCTCGAACAGCAGGGAATTGGGGGCCTTCTTGAAGCGCTCTCCGATCTGCCTCCAAAAAGCCAGGATGGCGGGCTTGAACCGGTCCGGATCACTGGCAACATCATTGTAGTTGTGTAGGTCCAAGATAACCATGAGGCCGTTGGCCAGGGCCGTGTTGACCGCCCAATCCAGGGTGCTCAGCCAGGATTGCGGCAGCATGTAGCCGTTCGCGGCACCCATACGTTGAAGGGCATGAAGGTTGATGCGCACGGTCTTAAATCCCGCGTCGCGAATCAGCTTGAAATGCTTCTCCTTGAACCGGCCTTGACCGAAGTTCTCCCAGATCGGGTCATATCCGAGGATATTCACTCCCCGGCCCAGCCGCTTGACCTGCTCAAAAGCATCGACGGCTTCAACGCCAGCCGAAGCCTTTTTTTCGCACTGAACAAGCAATATTGCCACCAACAAGGCCAACCCGGGCCAGCGCACCGAACTTTTTGCTCTCGACATTCCGACCTCCTCTTTGTGCCGGTTTTAAGTTTCCCGGATTCTCGTGATTTCAAAGACAACCGGGTTTGCGGCGTCTGTGCAGGGATGAGTCTTTTTATCGGGATCTCGAAGCCACGGGAACCTGGCCTCATACATCATGGCAAACACCGCCGGCAACATGCTGTAAAGAGCGTGGATGCAGATCATTCCTTCGACACCGCGTTCAGTGAATGTCACGACGTCACCAACCTTGTGTCCTGCTCCGCATTCCCCTTTAACGCTGATGACTTTGGCTTGGACCGCCTTGACCTTTTTCTCCATTTTTTCCTCCGCAGTTGTTAATCTCATCCCTGAAGATTTCTTCTCCTCTCCCTCCGCAGGTTTCCCAAAGGCCATTTCTGCGAGAAGGGGCAGGGATAACGCCACGAGGGCGCCGCAGGGCGCAGCCCGGCAGAACTCACGACGCTTAATCACCGCCTTCTTTGCCGTATTCTTGGGAGTTGAATCCATCCTGACCTCCTTTTGACACCTCTATGACTTTGCTAAAAACACGCATAATATTGCCTCCCCAAATCTTGCTGATGTCTTCCTCCGTGTAGCCGCGGCGCAGCAATTCTTCAGTTATGCGGAATATTTGGCTGACATCATTGCAGCCCTCGACCTCTCCCCCGCCGTCAAAATCTGTGCCGATGCCGACGCAA
The DNA here is from genome assembly GCA_964558915.1 of uncultured Eubacteriales bacterium. Taxonomy (GTDB): domain Bacteria; phylum Acidobacteriota; class Aminicenantia; order Aminicenantales; family UBA8522; genus CAZKEW01. Next base: position 13,065 of record CAZLFV010000065.1, read on the forward strand.
TCCACGCCCGCCACTTTGACCACGTGATCGATGTGGTCGACAACATCCTTGACTGTGGCCTTCTCTCGCGGGAATTTCTCCTCAAACTCTTCGATTTCCTGCCAGATTGATTTGCGGGCGGCTTCATCCTTGATGTCACGCCAGGAGCCGAACCTCGCCTCCAGTTCCTGCCTTGCCTTATCCCTTTCAGGATTGGGCTTGGGCTTCCGGAGATACTCTGAAACGAAGCAAACCTGAATCACTCCGCCGTTCGCCCGAAGCGCCCGGAGCATTTCATCCGAAAGGTTGCGCGGGTTATCGCAGAGAGCGCGGCAGGACGAATGGGAAGCCATGACCGGGGCTTGCGTCATGTCAAGGACATCGAAAAAAGATTTGTCCGAGATGTGCGAAACATCGACCATCATGCCCAGCCGATTACAGGCCGATATCACTTCTCTTCCAAAATCGCTGAGGCCTTTATCTTCAGGGTTACGCCTGTCCGTCGAAGAATCGCAGATATCATTGTCCCAGGAATGGCAAAGGGTGACGTATCGCACTCCCAGGCTATAGAACTCCTCCAAAGAGGCGATATTTCTGTCCAAAGGATAACCATTCTCCATTCCAATGAACGCCGCCCTCTTGCCCTCTGTCTTGAGGCGGTAGGCGTCCTCGGGCGACATGGCCAGGCCCACCAAAGACGGATACCTCTGACACATGGTTCGGATGGCTTCGACCTCCTCGAGAGCCTTGGCTCTCGCCTTGGCATAGCCGTCTTCTGTTAATTGGCCCTGCCCGACAAAGACGGCAAAGAACTGGGCGTCCAGCCGGCCTTCGGCCATGCGGGGGAGGTCAATCTGGCCGCTTCCTTTTTTGCCCGGTTTGTGCCGCGTGCCGATATCCCAATTCTTGTCCAAAAGATGAGAGACAGTATCACAGTGGGTATCGACCGAAAGAATCCTGTCATGAACAGCCATCGCTCTGGGTTCCAGGTCCTTTTCAGAGACCTCGGGATGGCAGGCTCGAAGCCCAGCGATAAAAAGAACAATTAGGAGAAATGGAAAGAGGGCTTCTTTTCGCATCAAGATATTTCCTTCCGAGATCATGAAGCGCTATTTTAGCATAAACACGCCTCAATAGCGCTCTCAGTCTGTTTCGCTTATAATGTTGCCGATGAAGCGGGCCGTTCTTATCTCTGCGGCGATCCTTATCCTCGCTGCGATTTACTGTTTCTGGGTAAGAACAGACATGTCGGATTTCGGCATGTCCTATCGGGCTGGAGAAAGAATCAGGAGCGGTGAAACTCTCTATCGGGAGTCCGACGGCCATCTCAAGTATTATTATTCGCCGACGTCGGCCGTTTTCTTTGCCGGCTTTTCCCTCGTCCCTTACGAGTGGGCCAAACTCATCTGGTATATCCTCCAATTCCTCTGCCTCGCCGCGGTTTTTTCCCTGTCTTTCAGAATTCTTCCGTTTCCAGAAAAAAAGGCGCTGCCGACCTGCCTCTGGACCTTCCTAATTATCCTAAAGTTGCTCGGCCGGGAGGTTGAGCTCGGCCAGTTGAACCTCTTCATCCTCTTTTCCCTCACGCTGATGCTGTATTTTATTCTCGAACAAAGAAATGTCGCAGCGGGTTTCGCTTGGGCCCCATCCATGTTCTTTAAGCCCTATGCGCTTGTTTTTCTTCCTTATTATTTGATCAAGAAGAAATTCACGGCCGCAGCTCTGGGAACATCTATTTTTCTGGCCGGGCTCTTTTTGCCGGCGCTGTTTTACGGTTTTCGGGGAAACCTTATTGTCCTCAAAGAATGGGCCTCCCACCTCCTCTATTCAGCTTCTCATCTTCTGTCGAGTTACGACAACGCTTCCCTGTATGGCTTCTTATCGAAGGCTTGTCCTACTGGCTGGTCTAAAGCCGTGGTCCCTGCGCTTATCTTAGGTTTTCTTCTGCTGGCGTTTGCCCTTCTCTGGATGATGAGAGCAGGCCGAGTCTTTCAGGAATCACAGAGGCCGGAAGTTCTCGAAGGCGCCTTCCTGTTCATCATGATTCCCCTTTTCTCGCCGCTTGGCTGGAACTACAACTATCTTTATTCCGTCCTGGCCGTGATGCTCATTGTCAGCGCCTTCAACAAATTTCCCCTCTCCCTCAAGGTCAT
>CAZLFV010000066.1:0-11354 GCA_964558915.1 uncultured Eubacteriales bacterium
TACACCTCTCTATTCGTCGGCAGCGTCAGATGTGTATAAGAGACAGGGCTTATCCTTGCCGTTCTCGATGAAAGTGTTGGTCATCCGGGGGATGGGGAAGTTGCGGAAGCTCTCCCGCCGCCCGTTCCCTGTGCGCTCCATGTTGAGCTGCTTGGCCGAGAGGATATCGGTCATGAACTTGACGAGCAAGCCGTCTTTGATCAAAACGTTGCGCTTCATCTGAGTGCCTTCGTCATCATAATTCGTCGTGCCGCGGAAGCAGGGCAGTGACCCGTCATCGACCATGGTGAAGACATCGCTGGCCACCTTCTTTCCCATCTTTCCGACAAAAACGCCGGTCTTCCTGGAGATATTATCAGCCTCGAGTGGATGTCCGACAGCTTCATGGACGAGGACTCCGCCCCAGCCGTTCATCATGACGACATCCATCTTTCCGGCCGGGGCATCCTTGGCCTCGAGCATGGCGACGGATTCCCGGGCGCAGGACTTAGCCACATCCTCGGGCTTGACCTCGTCGAACACCTCGAGTCCCGAATGACGGCTCAGGCGCTCGCGGCCCATGTGCTGGGTATTATCGCCCACGCCGAGAGCTGAAACTATAAAGAAAATCAAGGGCAGTTCGTCTCTCAGATAAAGGCCCTCGCTGTTGGCGATGGTTCGGCCGCGGACCTCGTCATAATAGTCGATGGTAGCCAACTTGATCCGGGGGTCGTAACCGAGCGCGGCGTCGTTGGCTCGCTTGACGATCTCCAGGCGTTTTTCATCGGCGACCTGGCCGAGGGGAACTTTGACCGTGATGTAGGACGGCCGCTTTTCCTCTTTGATATCCACGGCCTTCGCGGCCTGAGTTCCGCGGGCCACATACGAGGCGACTTCTGCGGCGCGCATCATTTTTTCCGACGTGATCTCATCCGTGTAAGCATACCCGGTCTTGTCGCCGGAAATCACCCGCGCGCCGGCTCCCTGGCTGATCCCGAAGACGGCTTCCTTGAATTTCGACTCTTCCATCACGATATTGCGGGAAATCCTGTGTTCGATATAGACTTCGGCAAAATCGCCGCCCTTGCTGAGGGCATGACGGATAACTTTGTTCAGCTCTTCCAGGGTGAATGCCGGCTGAGTTGGCTGCTGCCCGGCCAGGAGCTCCTTCAGGAGCGCCGGAGTTGCAGCCAGAGCCAGACCTCCCTTGAGGCTGATCTCAAGAAACTTGCGCCGGGGAATGTCCCCGACAAAAAGGCATTTAAAATTCATGATAAACCCCTTGAATGAAAAATTTGGATGCAGGCATGGAAGCGCTATTATAGCTCAAGGAAAAACGAAATATCAAAAATAAAAGGAAGAAAGACATGGCGCAAGGAGCCGCCCTCAGCCCCCTGCGCCACGTCGAATCACCCAAAAAGAAGATGCTTCCTGGAATCCCGGTTGTGTTGAGGTGGTACTGATGCTGTGCTAAAATAAGCCGACCCATGGACAAAGATTCCGGCGAGAAAGAAAAAAGGAACGCTGCGGGCAATTCCGTGATCGCCGCCCTTTTCCTCACTTCCATGAAACTCGTGGTTGGGCTAATCACGGGAAGCCTCGGCATATTGGCTGAAGCCGCTCATTCGGGCCTGGACCTCGTCGCCGCCTCTGTGACCTATCTTGCGGTGCGCATTTCGGGCAAGCCGGCTGATTATGACCATCATTATGGCCATGGCAAAATCGAAAATTTTTCAGCGCTGGTTGAGACTGCCCTGCTGTTCATCACCTGCGCCTGGATTATCTACGAAGCGGTTCAGCGCATCTTCTTCCGCGCCGTTGAAGTCAACCCGAGCCTTTGGGCCTTCCTGGTCATGGCGATCTCGATTGCGGTTGACTTGAGCCGGTCCCGCATGCTTTATCGGGTCGCCCGTAAACATCACAGCCAGGCCTTGGAGGCAGATGCGCTTCATTTTTCGACGGATATATGGAGTTCTTTGGTGGTTATCGCCGGACTCATCCTGGTCTGGCTGGGCAAGAACGTTTTCCCCGCCAAGGCCCATATCCTTCAGAAGGCTGATGCCGTCGCGGCCCTGGGCGTGGCTTTTATTGTCCTCTTTGTGAGCTACAAGTTGGGAAAGCGCACGGTTGACGTCCTCTTGGACCGGGCGCCTGATGGAGTGCCCCAGAAAATTATCGAGAGTGCAAAGCAGGTCGAAGGTGTCATGAATGTCGGTCAAGTCAGGATGCGGCGGTCAGGTCCAAGTTTTTTTGTGGACATGGCCATCGCAGTCGACCGCAACCTCTCTTTTGAACAGACCCACCGCATCGCCGAAGGGGTGGAGGCCTGCGTCCAGAGCGTCGTCCCCGGAGCCGATGTGGTTATCCATACCGACCCGCGCGAGGTCGAGCGGGAGACCATGGCCAAGCGCATCCGCGCGGTGGCCTACAGGAATCAGATGTCAGTTCATAACATCAGCATGCACGAGGACAAAGGCCGGGTCTATGTGGACCTTCATCTCGAAGTTGACGACCACCTCGCCCTTCACCAGGCCCATGAGATGGCCAGCCATATCGAGAAGGATCTCAAGGAAGACATGCCGGAGATTGAACGGGTGTACACGCACATCGAATCCCGCGGCACCGGCATCGGGGATGGTCTCGACGTCACCGCCAGAGAACCGGCTCTTGTTAAAAGGATCACAGCGATCACAAATGAGATCGCCGGCGAGGCCAGCTGCCATGATGTCACAGTGCGTCGCCATGACCAGCGATATGCGGTGTCCCTTCACTGCCATTTTGACAAGGAACTTTCAGTTATTGACGTCCATAATATTTCCAGCCGCATCGAAACATCCTTGAAGCAAAGAATTCCCACCCTGGAGAGCGTGCTTGTTCATGCCGAGCCGGAAGGAAAGTAGAAGTTGAGGACTGAAGACCGGCTCGAGCGAAAGCTCGGGCTGTTTCCCCTGACCAATATTGTCATCGCCAACATGATCGGGGCGGGCATTTTTACGACCTCCGGTCTCCTGATGACGGACTTGAAAAAGCCCTTGCTTATGCTTTCGCTTTGGGCTATCGGCGGGGTCATTGCCCTCTGCGGCGCCCTGTCCTATGGAGAGCTCGGCGCAGCCATCCCCCGGGCCGGAGGAGAGTATGCGTTTTTGTCCCGGCTATTTCATCCTGTGTTCGGTTTCTTGAGCGGCTGGGTATCTTTTTTCGCCGGGTTTTCCGCTCCCATCGCTGCGTCCGCTATCGGATTCTCCGAGTATTTGACCAGGGCTTTCCCTGGGCTTCTCGGCCTGGGGCTTTTCCACACTCCCGGAGAAGCGTCTGCCCTGAAAAAGTTCTATTCCATCCTGGTGATTATGCTCTTCACCCTTATTCATGCCCGGGGCATCAAAGTCGGCGCGAGGGTTCAGAATTTCCTGACCGTGCTCAAGGTGGCTCTCATCGTCGGGCTTATTGTCGCTGGATTCTCCTCGGGGCAGGGGAGCTTCGACCATCTCAGAGCGGGCGGCGAGTTCCGGTTTGACTTCGGGGGCTGGAAGACAATCGGCCTGTCCCTGATGTGGATCATGTTCGCCTACAGCGGCTGGAACGCGGCCGGGTACATCGGATCAGAAGTCAAGAACCCTCAGAAGAACCTGCCCCGGTCGTTGATCCTGGGCACGGGGATCGTCCTGGCCCTTTATCTTTTGTTGAATCTTTTTTACGTTTATGCGGTCTCTCCAGACAAAATGGCCGGAGTAATTTCGATCGGAGGACTGGCCGCGGGGAGCCTTTTCGGCCGGTCTTTCGAAGGTGTGCTATCCGTGCTGATCTCCTTTGCCCTGTTTTCTTCGCTCAGCGCTTTTATCATCCTGGGCCCGCGCGTCTATTACGCCATGTCCCTGGACGGGTATTTTTTCCCTTTCGCCTCCTCTGTCCATCCCCGGCACAAAGTCCCCTCAAAGTCCATCCTGCTTCAAGGCCTTATCGCTGCGGCCCTGGTGTTGTTCGGGACGTTCGACCAGATCCTGACATATATGGGCTTTTCTCTGGGAATCTTTCCGATCCTGGCCATCCTCGGAGTTTTCAAACTGAGGAGGTCGAAGGCAAGCGCCTACAGACTTCCCGGTTTCCCGGTTGTTCCTGTGATCTATATCCTGGCCGGGATTTCCATCCTCATCCTGGGGTTTCTTGAGCGGCCGGTCGAATCCTCGATCGCCATTGTCATGGTCCTTGTCGGGATTCCGGTGTTCTTCGCCTTCAAGAAAGCGTTGGCCGGCCGGAAGAGCGAAGCGCGGTCGTCATAATTTAAGACTCAGACGGTAGCGGTAGCCCAGGTCTTTGGCCTGGAACTTGAATGAGCGGATGACGCGAAGCTCCGGGTCGTTCCATTTGGCGATGCAGGCGTAGATTTCTTTGAACCCGCGGGCCTTGGCGTAGGCGATGACGTGCTCGTGCAGCCGGGTGGAAATACCCTTTTTTCTATGAGGCTTCGTAACAAAGGTAATCTGCATGTAGAATTCTGGCGGCTGTGTCCCTGGAGGAAGCGGGAGAACGTCGTACATATTGTCGATTTCAGGCGTGCCGAGCGAGGGATAACCCATGAGATAGCCGACAACCTTGCCGTCGGCGACAGCTACCCAGGTCCGATATTTATTGGCCGGGTTGAGGTAACGCTCCCTGTAATCATCAACCCCGGACTTGACTGGCGCCTTGAATTTCTCGGCCATTTCGGCCTCCAGTTCTCTGACCAGTCCGAGCAGCTGCTCGAGGTCGTCCGGCTCGTATTCCCTTATGATCAAGTTGAAGTCGTCTTTCTTCTCCATTCAACGCCTCCTGGCCGGCAGCTCTTCTCTTTGCTTCCAGCGCGCGCCGACCAAGCGCAGGTCGTCGATCCAGAAATCGTTGCTCCCCCGGCCGCTCGAGTCCTGAAGGGAGACACGCGAGAGTATTTTCCTTGAAGCGGCGAGATCGCGGAGAGGAATCGAAACAACCTTCCATATTCCAGGCTCGACGGTCCCCCGGCTAAGATACCGCCGGTTATTCATTGAGACCATGTGCAAAACCGCGCCGGTTCGATCATAAAAATAAACACTAAGTTGCGGCGGATTTCCTCCCGGCGAGCCGCGGATGGCAAACTCGAGCCAGTAATAGGGTGTAGAAGTAAACGGCGGATGCCAAAAGGAGAGGGCGCCCCAGGGAGACAGCCGGGCGCGCAAGGAATAGGCGCTACTGCGGACAGGGTCGGTCGCATGAAACTCGTAGTCTGCACCCCAGGACTGATCCACCCAGCCGGAGCTCAAGCCTTCGGTATAGATATCCATCAGCCGGAACTCGTTGGATTCCGGGGCCGAAGGAGAGACGCAGCGCGGCGGCACTCCAAACCAGGAGCGGAGCACATCCTCGGCGGGCTTGTCGTGAGGGGTATAGCCGTCGTCATCAGCGCCACCCTCCCAAGGGTCGGGGTTCCACGACCACCAGAAGATGCCGGAGAACCAGGGTTGATTATAGACGCTCTCGAAGGCGGCCTTGTAAGCGTCGGCCTGTTCTTTGAGGTCGATTTGCCCCTCGATCTGCCAATCCCATGGATGGGAGGCCGCTCCGTCCAGGCTGCGGTATCCGATTTCGGTCAGGATGATGGGCTTCTGCCAGGTGGCGGCGAGTTGAGCGAGGGCCGCGACATGAGGTCTCCAGGCGGCTTCGAGCTCTGGGGCGGTGGGATTGCTTTTGCTGGCCAGAGCGTAATACGCATCGACGCCGATGATATCCACAGCATCCCACCAGCTGATGCCTATTTCTTCTCCGCTGTGGTTGGCGGCATAGACCAGCGGGCCGCTGTAGTGAGCCCGGACTTCAGCCACGATTTTCCGCCAATCTGTCGCCCGTCCAGAAGTTCCCTGGAGTTCTGTGCCGATGCAGAATTGATCGGCTCCCTGCGCGCTGGCCAAGTCAGCATAGTGCAGGATAAAGGCCTGATAGGAAGAGAACCAGCTCGACCATTCGGCTTCGCCTTTAAAGGCTGTGCCGATTTCACCCCGCCAGTGAGCAGGATCGTTCCAGAGGTCCACGTGGGGCTTGAGCATGACCTTGAGTCCCAGGCCGTGGGCTTGCCGGATGACATGGACGAGGTCGTCGTCCGTGGGTGTGCCTGCCGTCGCCGAGATCTGGGTGGTGCTCAGAGTATTCTGATAACAGGTGACAATCAGGCTGATCCAGTTTGCGCCCGTCTCAGCCAGGTGGACGAGCGATAGGTCAGAGTCCGGAGTGGAATACAGCCCTGGCGCCCAAGCTGCGTAGGATATTCCTTTTTGTCTTTCAATGCCGCCAGAGGGAATCCTGCTTTTACCGGCGCTTAACCCAAGAACAAGGATGATCAGCGCGACCAATAGAATCCTGGCCAACAATGTCCTCATTTTTTTCACCTGCGGCTCTTTATTTATAGCTTTTTCTCCTAATGCGGTCAATGAGATAAGGAGCAAATCTTTAGGGGGTACAATGCAGTTGTTCATGTTATTAACGTTGAGGCATTTGGCGGGGAGGAATGCCGGCCCTAAGAGCCCGTAGCGGAAGGGGGACCCATCGTTTCTTTTCCGATGGGGGGAACCGACGGGACTGGTTCCCCGGGGTGCGGGGGCAGGGGTCGGCATCCCTCCCGCCCAATACGAAACACCGCTCGAGTTATTCCCCTCACCTTAAACGCTCTCCCAATTCCGTTAGCAATTTTTGGCTTGAGTTGGGCGGCAAAAATGTGTAGAATTGGTTTGCTCGGTGCCTTGGATTGTAATTTTTGTCGCCGTTGAGGCGAGGACGTATCTGGAGGATGGGGCGTGAGGAGAAGGCGGCTCTCTTTGGAGAGCGGAGGGTGCTGATGTCGGGGGGGAAAGATTGGGAGGTGTGCCTCCACTCTGATTTCACCGATTACCAGGTCTGGTGCAAGAATTTTCGGTCGCTCCGACGCGCCCGCCGCTTCATGACCAAAGTCCTGCGAAAAAATGCAGCCTTCTATTGCGCGACGATCTCGAACGAGGAGAAATCGTTCTTTGAGACCTTTTACTGGAACGGGCAGGACATCATCCATTGGGACCAGCCCTGGGTCCTCTCCCGGCGGCAGGCGTCCGCCTTGACGGCGAAGAAACCGGAAGAGCCGAATATTTGATTTAAATTATAGAACTTATCGGAACAATAGATTTTTTTTGACTTTTCGGGTAAAATGGGGAAAATTATGGGCTCATAGAGTGGACGGAAGAGCGCAATTTTATGAAAATTAGATACATCAACGGACCGAGGCTTTACTACGCCTTCCTGGCAGGCGGAAATGCGGTCATTAGCGATAAGGACTACCTGGACAAGATCAACGTCTTTCCCGTCCCCGACGCAGACACGGGCACGAACCTGGCCGCGACAATGCGCTCGATCGCGGAAAGCGCAGTCGTGAGCAACTCGCTCCGGGCCACCTTCCGCTCGATCGCTGACGCCGCCCTGTCTGGAGCCCGGGGAAATTCGGGTTTGATCTTTGCCCAGTTCATCCACAGCCTGAGCAACGAATTCCAGCACGAGCATCGCATCACGGCCAAGACCTTTGCCGAGTCGTGCAGAAAAGCGGTCCAATCACTGTACAAAGCAATCCTCTCTCCGGTGGAAGGGACCATGCTGACCGTAATGCGGGAATGGGCCGAGGCGGTCCACCGGCACGCCGCCAGAACTGCGGATTTCGTCGAGCTCCTTTCTTATTCCCTCCAGGAGGCCAGGCAATCGCTGAAAGACACACCCAAGAAACTTTCGGTTCTGGCCAAAGCCGGCGTAGTTGATGCCGGAGCCAAGGGATTCGTGGATTTTATCGAGGGTGTCCTGCATTTTACCCGCGCCGGTAGGCTGAGAAATGTGCCCAAGTCAGCGACGGTTGCACCCGAAATAGAGAGCCGGGTCCACTCTTTTAAAGGAGAGATCAAAGAGAGGTACTGCGCCGAGGCGCTTCTCGAAGGAAAAAACATGGATCTCGGCAAAATCCGCAGCTTGGTCCAGTCCTTCGGGAATTCGGCCATCGTGGCCGGCTCTGAAGACAAGGCCCGCTTCCACGTGCACACGAATTCTCCCTCTGACCTGTTCTTCCAGCTCAAGGATTATGGCTCCATCGTCCAGCCAAAGGTCGATGACATGCGCAAGCAGTATGAGGTCAGCCATAACCGGAAATGGGATGTCGCCTTCGTCACGGATTCCTCGTGCGACCTACCCCAGGAATTCATCGATGAGTATCAGATTCAGGTCATTCCTTTCAACCTCTCGTTCGGAGAAACTCAGTTCCTCGACAAGCTGACCATCACGCCGGAGCAGTTTTATACTCTCCTGAGAACGCGCCGGGAACATCCCAAAAGCTCGCAGGCGTCCGTCGCGGTGGTGCAGAGTTTGTTTTCGCATCTTTCCACCTTCTATAAGTGCATCCTGGTCTTCCAGCTTTCCGACAAGTTGAGCGGGGCCTGTGCTTACAGTCGGCAAGCAGCAGAAAAAATTAATAACAATAAAATTACTGTGATTGACACCAAGAACCTTTCGGTTTCCCTCGGCTTGATCGTTATGCGCGCCGCTGAGGCCTTGAGCCGGGGGACGGCCGCCGAGGAGATTGTCAAAAAAACCCAGGAGTGGATCGCGAAAACTCGCTTGTGGGTGGATATTGCCACGCTGAAATACATGGTGCGCGGCGGCCGGATCAGCCCGATGAAGGGGCTCCTGGCCAGGATCCTCAACCTGAAGCCGATCATCACGCTGGACGAGGAGGGAAGAGGGTTGCCTTTTGGGAAATCATTCAGCCGCAAATCGAACATGAAGAAAATCCTCCGGCTCGTGAGCGAGGAGGCGGCAACCCGGGGAAAAGTCTGGAGGTATGCCATCGTCCACGCCCAGAACCTGCCCCGGGCCCAGGCCTATGCCCGGAAACTGGAGGAGCTTCTCGGCGTCCCTCCCGCTTATATCATGGATGTCGCTCCGGCCATTGGAGTTCATAACGGCATCGGCGTCGTCGGAATCGCCCTAATGTACGAATAAAGCCCGGCGACGATGATGCAGCCCATACTCGTAATTGCCCTGGCGGTCTTTTTTTATATGACCGCCGTCTTCCTCATCGCCCTGGTCAAGAAAGATAATTCTGTTGTTGACATCGCCTGGGGGCCGGGGTTCGTCGTGGTGGCCCTTTTGAGCTACTTTTGGTGGCCTGGATTTGAGACCCGACACGTTCTCATCACAGCTCTTGTCCTGGTCTGGGCAGCAAGGCTCGCTCTTCACATTTATCTCCGGAATAAGGGCAGGGGAGAGGATTACCGGTACGCGCAATGGAGACGAACCTGGGGGAGATGGTTCGTCCTGAGGAGCTTTTTCCAGATCTTCATGCTCCAGGGAAGTTTTCTTATCCTGATTTCTTACCCTGTTGTCTTGGCAAATCTTTCCGCTACGAAAGGTCTTTCATGGCTTGACATGCTTGGAACTTTGGTCTGGCTTGCCGGCTTCTTTTTTGAGGCCATCGGAGATTATCAGTTGAGAGAGTTCAAGCAGAAGGCAGAAAGCAGAGGGAGGATTATGACCACCGGATTGTGGAAATATACGCGCCACCCCAACTATTTTGGAGAAGCCACGCAATGGTGGGGGATATTCCTTATTGCGCTTTCTGTGCCGGGCGGCTGGGTAGGGCTCGTCAGCCCGATAACTATAACTTTTCTCCTGCTCCGGGTCTCCGGCGTCGCGATGCTCGAGAAGAAATACGCGGGCAATGAGGAATTTGCCGAATACGCCCACAGGACCAATGCTTTTTTCCCCTGGTTTCCGAAAAAGACCTAGAGCAGAAAGGAGAATGAGATGACCATTTTGCGTTATGCACTTTTGTGGGTGCTTTCTTTTGCTTTCACAAGTGCCATTGACGCTATCTGGCACCTGGGCGTTTTTCGCAAGGCTTACACCGAGGGAATCAGGCCTTTGGCGCGGATGAGCGACGGAAAAATGGCCTTTAACGGTGCGGCCGGGATTCTCGCCCAGGTGATGGTGGTGACCTGTATCGTCGTTTTGGTTCTTTATAAAGCGGGGTCAGGAACTTATGCGGGAGCGGTTCTTGTTGGGGCCCTGGCCGGCGTCCTGGCCATCAGCGTTTATGGGATCACGAACTTTGCCCTATTTAAGGATTGGGGACCAACCGTTACCATCCTTGAGATGATCTGGGGACCGATCCTGGGCGGGTTAAGCGGCATTTTTGTCTTCTGGCTGAAGACTCTTTTAATCAAATAGAAAATCAGATTCTGGTCGTCGCTCATACGAACTTTTCACTACGTCATCCCTTGCCTCATCTCCCAATGCGGGCCTCTGCCGTGTCAACCTTCGTGGACTATCGCCCCCAATCATGAAAGCGGCAATAGTCCCCCAATAAAAAATTAAAAAAGTGCTTGACATTGCATCCAACATATCGTATTAAAAAAGGAAAGGGCCCAAGATATAGTGGTACCGGATGACGGGTTTAGAGCAAAATTAAGACCTTCTTGAAGCGCGGAGAAGTCTATTTAGGAAAAGATAGGGAAGGAGGGCCAGGAGAGGAAGGAGAGGAATCCTCGGTTCGTCCTGCTCCTTTTTTGCACCCGGTTTCCGCCTTGGATGAGGCCCTCCTTCGACTTAAGTCCTCAGCCTCAAAGATATACATATTCTTTTGACGCACTTTATATATAAGTAGTCTCAGGGCAGTGGTCAATCGCCCTTTTGGGTGGATTTGGGGATGAATTTCCGCCGTCTCGCTCACCCTTTGAGAGGACGCGCGGTAAGCAGCTCCTCGCTCTCCTCTTTGAGGAATCGTGCCCGCTCGTCGCTCATACGGACTTCCCACCACATCATCCCTCGCCTCTTCCCCCGGGCGGGCACTTCCGCCGTGTCACACTCCCTAGACCATTGCTTCGCTATCATGACAACAGAGCTGCTTGTTATCGACGTTCTGCGCTTGTGGGGCAGCAGGGGCTGTGCTATTATTAGCGGAAATTTAAAGATTCCGGTGGCGCCGGAGCGAGGAGAGATGAAATGAACGCAAAGCAATTCGTCGAAGATAAGGTTGCCAGTATCAGGAAAACGATCGGGAGCGGGACGGCTATCTCCGCCCTTTCAGGAGGAGTCGATAGCTCCACCTGCACCGCGCTGGCCGCCCGGGCCATCGGCAAGCAGCTCAAAGTCATATTCATCGATGACGGCTTAATGAGGGAGGGCGAAGCTCAAGAGGTTAAGAAAGTCTTCGCCAAGCTGGGCATCAAGGTCAACATAGTCAATTACAGGAAGAAATTTTTCGCTGCGCTCCGAGGCAAGACCGACCCGGAAGCGAAACGGAGGGCTTTCCGTAATGCGTTCTATAAGGTTTTCGGAAAGGAAGTGCTCAAGAGCAAGGCGAGATT
>CAZLFV010000066.1:11454-14922 GCA_964558915.1 uncultured Eubacteriales bacterium
CCCTTCCAGGCCTTTGCGGTCCTGCTCAGGGACAAGGGGACGGGCGTTGAAAAGGGAAAGAGGAAGTTCGGGGACATCATTGTAATCCGCTCGGTCGAAAGCAAAGACGCCATGACGGCGAAGCCGACCCCTGTTCCTTATAATATCCTGATGAAGATCTCAACGAGAATCACTGCGGAGATTCCGAGTGTAACCAGGGTTGTCTATGAGATCACGCCGAAGCCGCCCGCCACGATAGAGTATATTTGAATTCTTTATTTACACGGCGTCCGAGACCGAAGCGAAATTAAAGTCCTTCACCTTGAGTGCCGGGACGAACGCCGACCGGCCCGTCTCGCCGCCGACGGCCCGGACTGGCCGCGACATCATCTCGACATTCTTGAGCACGTTGACGGGGCTTTCGTTGAACCTGAAGTTGTTGACCGGGTGAGTAACCTTTCCGTTTTCAATCCAGAAGACGCCGTCTCTTGTCAGGCCGGTAAGGAGCAGGATCATGGGGTTCAAATCCCTGATATACCAGAACCGGCTCACCAGCACGCCCTTTTCCGTGGATTTGATCAGGTCCTCGACGGTGTTAATCTGCCCTTCCATGATGATATTCTGGGGGAAGGGGACGGGTTCGCGGCCCTTTTTCTCCGCCCAGTACCTCGTGTAGATCAGGTTTTTTATGACCCCCTTTTCAATCCAGACGGTCTTCTTTAGCGGCAACCCGTCCTCGCCGACCGGGAAAGCCGGCACTTCAGGAAAAGCGGGGTCACTATAGATCGTGATCTGGGAAGAGACGAGTTTCTCTCCCAAGCGGTTCTTTCCCTCGCCCAAAGACAAGAAGCTTCTTCCTTCATCCGCTTCCCGGGCTGCAAAGTTGTAGCCAAGAAAAAAGACCAAATCGGCAACGGCAGCAGGCTCGAGAATGACCGTGTACTTTCCCGGAGCGAGCGACTTCGGGGCCCTCGAATCCAGCGCCGTCTTGAGCGCCCGGTCGGACAAGTCTCCCGTGGCGATCTTGTCGACATTTTCTTCTTCTGCCGAAGCCCATCCGGAGCCGCCCCCGCCTCTCAATGTATTGCTGTAATAAGAACGCGTGGCCTTAACGTAATAATAGAGGCCTTTTGAATTCAGGCTCGCCGAGGCATAAGAGCCAGTTTCAAAAAAGCCCGCGGCCGATAGATCTCTTTTCTTAGCTTTTTCGTTGACCGCGATGATCGCGTCGGCCCGCCGTCCCGGCGAGAAATCAGCCGTGCTGGGAAAATACAAAGGCGGGACGCTCGGATAGGCCTGAGGCCCGAGCAGGGGCATGAGTTCCTCGTTTTCGGGCGCCACATCAGCGAGAGCATCCGCTCTGCGGACAGCCTCAAGGATGGCGGCCTTGCTGAGTTCGTTGACCAGGGCAATCCCCCTCTTTTTGCCCTTGGTCACTTCGACATACAGTTCAAGGCGGTTGTAAACACCGTTGGTCGTGATCGCATTGTTGGCAAAGCGCGTGGAGCCTCTTTCGTTCCCTGAGACGCCGACGCTCATTTCCTTGCCCGGGTTCTCGGCCATGATATTTTCGAGCAGACCTTTGATTTCTTTTTCTTCGAGAATCATATTTTTCCTCCTGCGCTGATGATGTTGACCTGGCGGAACCGGGACGGAGCGCTGCCGTGCCCCATCCTGGCCGACTGGCCCGGTTCTCCTTTTCCGCAGCCGAAAACGCCCCAGTTTTCCCAAGCCTCCTTGGAGCAGACGGCGTCCAGCGACCCCCAGAAGTCAGTGGTCTTGGACTGGTAGGCGACATTCTTGACCATGTCCCCGATCTTGCCGTTCTTGATTTCCCAGACGGCGTCTCCTCCGAACTGGAAGTTGTATCTCTGCTGGTCGATGCTGAAGCTTCCCATCCCGTCAAGAAGAAGTCCGTCCTTTGTGTCAGCGATCAATTGATCCAGGGTCAAAGGCTTTTCTCCGGGCTTGAGCCAGATGTTAGGCATTCTCTGAAGGGGGAAGGAAGACCAGGAATCAGCGTAGGCGCAGCCCTTGGACTCCTTTTCGTTGACAAATCTTGCCAGTTCCCGTGTCGTTTGATAGCCGACGAATATCCCCTCCTTGATGATGTCGAATCGCTTCGCTTTGACTCCGTCATCATCGTAGCCGACAGTGGCCAGAGCGTGCGGGATGAGCTTATCGCCGACGATGTTCATAAGCGGTGACCCGTATTGGAGTTTGCCCATCTTATCGGGAGTGACAAACGTGGTTCCCGCCATATCCGCTTCCCAGCCCAGGGCCCGGTCGAGCTCGGTGGCGTGGCCGATGCTTTCGTGCATCGTCAGGCAGAGATGCGAGGGCAGGAGGATCAAGTCTTTTTTTCCCGCGGCACCCTGCTTGGCTTTCAGTTTTTGCACGGCTTCTTCGGCGGCCTTCCGCGCCAGCTCGACCCAGACGACGGATTCGATGAGTTCATAGCCTTTTTGCTCGGGCGGCACCTGGATCGAGCGGGTCTGGGAGTCGTCAGGCCCCACGGCCACAGCGGTGAAGTTGGGGTAGGTAAAAAATAAATTCTGCTCGATGAAGGATCCGTCGGTTGAGGCAAAGTATTTCCACATCTCGTTAAAATTGAGGAACGCGGTCGCCACCTTGATGCCATTGACCTTCAGCATCTCTTCGTTAATTTTGAGGATGAGATCAATCTTTTTCTCCATCGGAATCTTGAACGGATTCTTCTGGATGGGCGATTGCCAGTGATCTCGATGAGCGGGCTCGGGAGCGAGTTCCACGGGCTGTCTCAGGAGGCGCGAGCTTGCCTTGGCCACTTCAACGGCCAGAACGGCAATCCGCTGGACCTCGTGCTTTTCGAGCTTGTAGCCCGAGGCGAATCCCCAGGCGCCGTTGGCTATGACTCTGATTCCAAACCCAGTGTTCTCGGTATCGGCAGTGGTTTCAATGCGCCGGTCCCTGCCGAAAATATATTGATCACGGTAGCGACAGATGCGGATATCCGCATAAGAAGCGCCTTTGGACTTGGCCGTGTCTAAAGCCAGTTCTGCCAGGTCTTTCATGATGTCCTCCTTGTTTATGATTCCTTTTTCAATCCAAAGAGAATCGCCCTTCTCCACGGCTCCTCTGTCCTGAAGTGGATGACCTCGTTTTGAATTTCATCCGGGGATAGTCCCCTGAAATCTTTTCTGTAGTCGGAATTGCCGAGATAGGGGGATCCATGAATCCAGAGAGCGGATTCCCTTTCCCAAGGCGGACTGGGGCCGGGCGAGTCCCATCCCAGCGCGGGCAGGGCCAATAAACAGAGGCCGCTGATTTTACAAAAATCCCTTCTCAGCATAGTTTTCCTCCTTTTATTGATATCATACGACTTATTGATATCATACGACAGGGATTTCAAAAAGTTGCTTAGATCCCAAAATTGCCATTAGAGATTTTTAGTAACTCGTTTTTTGCTGTCATCGAGCAGTTTTCAAGCGAGATTACACACTTGAGGTC
>CAZLFV010000067.1:0-7693 GCA_964558915.1 uncultured Eubacteriales bacterium
CGATTGGAATATCTCTTGTTGAAAACGAGCTGGAGAGCTTGATAGACTCTCTTCGCCTTCACCCCGTCATAGGCCGGCAGGTTCTTCACAATAAAAGTATTGTGATCTCCTATCCAGCCGACGTCCGATCCATCGACCACTCCGTCTTCATTGTAATCTTTCCAGATGACGCTATAAAGCTGGACCGTCTGCCCGTACGAGGTTGTGTAGGGAATTCTCTCGTACTCCCACTCCTCGCCAGTTACTCGGTTCATGGGGACGTTGGCATAAATGTTGCCCCTATTCTTGTAAATGTACGTCGCTCCGATCGAGAAGTCTTTGACGATCTCTCTTTCAATATTCAATGAAAACTGGTCGGTGTAGGAGTCTTTGAGACCGGGCTCGGCATTGAGCGCCCAGGATAGGTCTCTCGCCCTAATCTCCTCAAAAATGGGGCTCAAGCCATATATCTGCCTGGCGCCATTCTGGACTTCATTCACCAATTCGCCGTTCAAGGTATAGTAGTTTGTGTCTATGGTCCCGTTTCCATTCAGGTCAATAAACTCCCAGGGAACAGCATAGATTTGATAGTTGATTGACAAATCCGGCATATCGGGGCCGAACCTCCGGAGTGTCTCCGTCATGAGCGGCATGTAATAGCGGCCATAGCTCGCTCGGACAACAGTCTTTCCATCCCCAGTCAGCTGGTAGGTGACGCCAATGCGTGGGGACCAAGTCCCGAAATCAAAGATGTTATCGGTCGAAGCGCGGTCGCGGACGACGGCAAGATCGCCATTGATATCTGAGGGCGACTGGAGCAATTCATAGACTTTCCCCACTCCGTACTTGGTCGTCATCCTGTCATAGCGGAGGCCGAGGTTCAAGGTCAAGCGATTGTTCACCGACCACTGGTCATCGAAGAAGAATCCCAGGGAATCTGCGGTTCGCACCGTCAGGAAGGGGTTGATATGATACTGGTTATTGTAGAAAAGAAGGCCGTCGGCCATGGCGCCGTTATAGTACCAAGTTGCGTTCTTGAGGCCTTCGACATCATACCACCAGGGCAGGGGATACACGAAATTCACATAGTTCTGGAAATATCCGCCTATCCAGTTGCCCCGGCCCTGGGTGAACTGGGCGCCGAACTTGATGTCGTGCTCTCCCAGGAAATTCTCGGCATAGTACGACATGTCCGCCTGGATTGTATTGCGGCTGGACACCTGTTTCTCGACATAGGGGAAGGCGCCGTTGATACCATACTGAGCCCATTTCCACCAGTTAATGTAGCCGGGGTGGTCGGGCGCGTCGTCCGGGATGAAGGGATTTTCAGTGGTCTTGAACCCCAGATACTTGGCCGTGAGGATCATCTTGCTCGAGGGCAGCCATTGCCACTGGGCGGAAAGCGTGTTGTTGGTGACCGCCTGGCCATAGGTCATCGAGGTGTCCCACTCAGGCTGCGAACCCCAGCTCCAGCCGTCCCCCTTGTTATCTTCGTAATGATAGGCCAGCCAGGCCCTGTTGTTCTTGAAGGGCTCGGCCGAGATCTTAAGGTCGCCGAAAGCACTCCTGGAGTGAAGGAGCAAGTCCCAGTTTATGCCCTTGTTGACGTTTCTGAGGTAATCAAAAGCGCCATAGAACCAGACTTTGTCTCTGAGGATCGGCCCACCGATCGTGGCATTGAGTTCCCAGTCGGATTGCGTATCGGTAAAGAGCTGGTCTCCCTGCTGATAAAAGAGCCAGCTGTTTTCGCCCTCAAGCGGGATTGTTCCGGATTCTATGGGGTAAGGATGGTTGGGGGTAAACCAGGCGACTGGCCGAACATAGTAAGCGGCGTTGCCGTGGAACGAGTTGCTTCCGGACTTGGTCAGGACATCGATGGCCGCACCGGAGTAGCTCCCGTATTCCGCCTTGGAGCCCAGGGCCACAACCCTGACTTCTTCAACGGCGTTGTAATTGACTTTGACCAGAGACCCCCAGGCAGCGGCGCGGGGGTTGGTGGTGTTGACCCCGTTGACCATGAAGATGTTCTCAACACTGGTGCTTCCGTAAGCCGTCGGGCTGGGCAGCCATGAGCCCGAGTCCGCGACGTCGAACATCCCCGGCGTGGTCAGGGAGAGGTCGTAAAACGCATCGCGGCTAGTCGGCAATTTCGCTATCATCTCTCTTTCAAGCCTGGAATCAACCGTCGAAGTCTTAACGTCGACAATCGGGCTGGCAGCAACGACTATAACCTGTTCCTCAATAGCCCCTACCTGCATGATCACCTTAATATCCACTGTGCCGCCGGCTCCGAGGATGATGCCTTCTTGAACGTACTTTTTAAACCCGGGCACCGAGGCTGTCAGTTTAAATGTTCCGGGAGGGACATTAAGGAAAACAAATGTGCCCTTCGCCGATGTGATGGAGGAACGTGTTCCCATCATGGAAGGACTCGTTATTTCCACGGTTACTCCGGGGAGCGACTCACCCTTGTCGTCTGTGACCAGTCCCGTAAGTTTCCCTTCGAGGACGGATTGGGACCGGAGAGCGTTCACATTCACAACAGCAAGGTAAAGGGCGAGGAAGCAGATAACAAACAGGAATTTTCTTGCCTTCTGCATTTTCTCTCCTTTCTTTTTAAATCTTGCCTCAAACCCTATTTCTTCCGGATGAACCGGTAGAAATAACCCTTAGCGCTTTTGTTGTAGTTACCCTCGATTTCACCTCCGTGTTGATTATATTTTTTTAATGTTTTTCCCCACACAAAACATCCAAGAAATTATTATTACTTATCAATGCTATTGTCAAGTTCGATTCCGTTGTTGCTGCAACTTTATTTGCTCCTTGAGTTTCACAATCAGGTCATCCAGAAATTTGACCTTTTCCTGGTCGGTGTAGCCGGCTTTCGCTTTCTCCAAATACTCTATGGCCTTGGGAAAATTGGCCTGGTGAATGTAGCATCTTCCGGCCATCTCGAGATAGGCTGGGTCATCCGGCCTCACGGTCAGCGCTTTTTCAAAACGGGCTAAGGACTCGTCGACCCTGTTCATCCCGAAAAGGATCAGCCCGGAGTTATAGGCGGAGTCCGGGTTGTTGGGGTCGAGGTCAAGGTTTTTCTGGTAGTTTTCGAGGGCCTTTTCCGGGTCGTTCTGCTTCTGATAACAGACGGCGAGTTCAAAGTAGGCCGGCGGAAACTTTGGGACCAACTGCGTGACCTGCGTCAGGGCGTCTATTGCTTCCGGACACATTCGTTTCTTGGAGTAAGCCAGCCCGATCAGGTAAAGGGCATTTGAATCCTTGGGGTCCTTGGCCAAGACGTCTTTTAAGATCGCGATGGCGCCGTCATAATCTTTCTGCCTTATTTTTTCAAACGCCTCTTTGATGGCGCCCTGCATCTCTTTCATGAATGCCTGTTTCTCGACCAGCTCTTGGGAAACGAGCGTCACGGGCGGGATCTCGACCTTCTGCATTGTGTCCTGGGGTGTCTCGAACTTCCATTCGTCTTCTTTCGGCGCAAAGCCTTCTTTTTTGAAGGTGACCTTGTAAGTGCCATGGGGGAGGCCGGCAAATTTGAATTCACCCTTCTTGTTCGTCTTAATGAAATAGCGGCGGCTGGTGGCGATGTCCAGGAGAACCATCTCAACTCCCTCTAAAGGATTTTTCTGCGTGTCGATGACCTTCCCATAGAGAAGGTACTCGCGGTACTGGCCGGACCCGGGAAGAACGAGGATGAAGCCGAGGAAGACGATGAATGCTCCAAAAAATTGACGTGTTCGAAATCTCATGGTTTACTCCTTTTTCGACTTATATGAGTTCGCCTTTTGGAGAGCGTCATTTACTTTTTCGGGCCGATGCTCGCGCGTGTAAATATCGGCCAGAAGAAAATAGCCCAGGGCTTTGAGCTCGGACGTCTGGGCCAGGGAGAGCCCTTTTTCAACCATCGTCTTGACCTCGTCGAGCGGACCCGGCTCATAGAGCAACCCGCGGGCGAGAAGCAGGTAGCCCTCCGCTTGATCAGGGGCAATCTTGATGACCTCCCTCATCTCGTCCAGGTAACCCTGCCTATCACCCAGCTTGAACAGGACCTTGCCCAGGTTGAACCGGGCTTTGAATTCATTGGGATAGTTCTTCAATTCCTCCCCATAAGCAGCCCTGGCATCTTCTAACTCCCCCTGCTCTTCATAGAGAACCCCTAAGTTGAATTGAGCCAGTGGGAATTTGGGGGCTTCCCGGATGACTTCCTTAAGCTCCTCTTCCGCCCTGTCATATTGTTTGAGGTTAAGCAGGCAAACCGCCAGTTCAAGGCGGCTCCGCGTCATTTTCGGCTGAATCTCTAAAGCTTTTTCAAAATAAGGAAGAGCGCTGGCTGGGTCTTTCTTTCCTATATAAGCACGCCCGAGGAGCGTAAAGGCTTGGGTGTCACGGTCGTCCACGGAGAGGGCCTGCTTACAGATGGCGATGACGTCATCATTTTTTCCTTCGTCAATCAGTATTTTCGCCAGGGAGGTCAGGGCCTGGGTGTTATCCGGAGTCTCTTTGAGGAGGATATCAAGCTTGGCCTTGGCTTCCTCTTTTCTACCCATTTCTTCGTAACATGTTGCGAGCAGCAGGAGCGCCTGCGGAATCGTCGGCTCTTCCCTCAGCGCCGACTCGAGCGCTGCAACTGCGTCCACAAACTGGTCTTTCATGACCATTTCGCCCGCCCCCGTGATGGCCGTGAAAACGCGGAGCTTATCCTTGGGGTCGGCGAGCGGTCCCGAGCCGGCTCCAGAAGACTTTTTCGCCGAGACGGGAGCGCCGATATATCCCAGTGCGGCCAGCCTTTCAATTGTTTCGCTATCAAGGTTGGCTGCTTGCGGAGTGGGGGCTCCTTTGCTGGTTTCGGTCATAAGACGGTCGAGCTCACTCTTCATTTTCTGCGCAACATCAGAAGACTGTTGGAAAAGATTCGTCAGTTCGTCGGAGTCGAGAGCAAGATCATAGAGCTCCGCTTTCGGCGCATCAATATATTTATATTGACTGGTCCGCAAGGAGTGCAGGGCGCTCCAGCCGAACTGAATATTCGGAGCCATGGATTCACTATAAGCGTATTCATCGTTTTTTTTCTCCGGCCGGAACATCAAAGGAAGCAAAGACCGGCCGTGAGTTGAACCCGGGGCTTTAGTCCCGGAAAGCTCAAGCAGGGTCGGAAAAACGTCGACTGTCGCAACCTGCGAGGGAACGTGAATTCCACGCAGCTCGTCAAAAGGTGTTACGATAATCAACGGGACATGGACCGCGTAATCATAAATGAAATAGCCGTGGGTTCCTTCGCCGTGGCTTCCCAAGCCTTCACCGTGGTCGCCAACAAGGATCAGGACGGTATTCTTATCCAGGCCGTTCTTTTCCAACCAGGAAACACACCTTCCTATCTGTTCATCCATAAAGGCAATCTCTCCATCATATAACCCGGCCATGCCGCGCGCTTTATATTCGGAGGAATAGGGCTCTGGCGGCTCATACGGCGAATGCGGGTCATAAAGATGGATCCAGGCGAAAAAGGGATTTTTTTTCTGGCCTTCCAGCCAGGCAAGCGCCGCATCCATGACCTCGTTTCCCGGTCTCTGGACAGCACCGAGGTCGAGATACTTGTATTTCTTCAAATCGAACTGGTCATCGTAATGCTGGAAACCCTGGTTGAGCCCCCAGCGGCCGTCAAGGACAAAGGCACCGATAAACGCTCCGGTCTGGTAACCCTGGGCCGAGAGCACTTCGGCAACGGTCGTCTGTCCGTCATTCAGAGCAGTGTTTCCGTTGACCCGAACCCCATGGTATGTGGGGTGCATGCCGGTCATGATCGAGCAGTGGGACGGGAGAGTCAGGGGGGAGGATGCGGCGGCTTGCTCAAAAAGGATCCCCTTCCGGGCCAAAGAATCAAGGTTCGGCGTCCTGACGAAAGGATAACCGTAGCAGGCTAGATGATCGGCCCGGGTCGTGTCCAGGGTGATTAGGATGACATTGGGCTTCTCGACTCCGCTTTTAGCCCAGAGCTTCTCAAATCGCCTGGCCGCGTCTTTCGCGGGCTGCAGAAAAACCCATAGAAGGGCGCAGACGATTAGGACCCCAGCGACCGCCAGGAGCCATTTCCTAGCCTTCTTTATCGTCGCCATGGCGAATCGTAAAGATACCGTGTTAAGGCGAATTTTTCAAGGCGGCCTCGTAGACTGCCCAGATAGCTCCGGGCCGCATATATTTCATTGCCCGGAACAACTTGTCACCGTATTTGACGCTCGGGTTGTTCCAGAAAACCTCATCCGGGTTGAGGTAGGCTTCGGGCGTCTTGAAAAAATACCCTTGGCCAAAGGGGCTCCAAACGACATGATAAACGCCGTAGGCCGCATGCATGCCCTCATTGCGGAGGCCGTGGAGAAGAAGATTCGCGGCGAGGGCAAACGTCGTCCCCACCCAGACTTCATCCCCCTGCTGGCTCAGGAGCTGCTTCCCGTCCTTTGTCCGGCCGTTGGCAGCGCCCATCAATCCTCCGCCAAACCCGAGGACATTGTTCTTATAGATCGTGCGCAGGGCTTTCTCAGCCTGCTCGCGGGGGACGATCCGGCCGGACTCCGGTTCTTCCAGGCCGAGCATCTTGGAATACCACAGGCCGAAGAGCTGGTCCGCCATGATGTCGTCGGTTGCGGTGTCGATGTTGAAATAGCCGCCGGGTTCGTTCCACAAATTTTGGAGAGCCTTCTGGCCAGAACCAAACCAGGCCCCATATTTATCATTGATATCCTTGATGCTCTTGCCGTCAAGCGCGGCGATCCCATGATCAAGCAAGAGCCGGCCCATTGTGGACGTTGTTTTCAGGGCCGCGAGCCAGAGCATCGTGCAGTAGGCGCTCTCGCCTTTCATCCTCCAGGTGTCATAGGTCTGGTCGGGGATACCCTCGTTTAGGGGGACGTGCGTTGAAGAGTCGCCGAACCTCCTTTCCAATGTATCCAGAGCGACAACCGAAGCCTTGAACATTTTTATCAAGAAATCATAATCGGTCGCCCCGGCAGCCAGAAAATCGCGGTAGGCGCGGAGGGGCAGTTTTGGGTTTAGGTCTTTCCAGACGTTGCCGTTCTGCCAGTCAAACCCGTTGAGCACAACCCAGGGCCTCAGCCGCGGCGAGCCGAGATCGTGCGGAACCATCCCATAAACCTTGTTCGTGTCCCAGTAATAATGCATTTTATCTGCGGGGACTTCTTTCGGAAAAGTCGTCGAGTAGAGATAGGTCTTAAAGGCGGGGTCCTCAAGCTCGACGGCCCGGCCGAAGAAACGCATGTTCTCCATTTCGAGCTCCGGCCAAAGCCTCAAGACATGCCAGCAGTAGGAATCGACGTCGAACGTCCCGTACATGAGATAATCCGCGCTTTCAAGATAAGTGTGGAGGTTGGTGGAGGCGTCCCAGATGCTAGTTTCGGCCAGAACGTAGAGCTCGTTGAAGAGAGCCTGTTGGAACCAGCCGGGAAGGCGCTTGTCCTGGATGAATGGCTGCTGCCAGTCGTCGATGGCCTTCTCCCAACCCTTGTATTTGTCAAGGGCTTCGCCGGCGATGGCAAGGGCTTTGTCGCCCGTCGCGCCAAAAAACTCCGTATATTTCTTCTTATACTTGATTCCCTTTTCAAACTCATAGTAGGGAAAATCCCAAGCCACCACGACCGGGAATTCGAAGCGCTCACCCGGCAGCAGGGTCAGCTTAACGCTGTCTCTT
>CAZLFV010000067.1:7703-9694 GCA_964558915.1 uncultured Eubacteriales bacterium
CGGCCAACGCTTCACCGGCAACAGCGGTGCGCGATTCCCGGGAATTTGTCAGGGTGCCGTTAGCCGAAAAGGATTTCCAGACTTCGCTCCCGTCTTTTGCGGGGTCAAAATCAGTGCAGTAGGAGACGGCGGCTTTCCCGGGTATTTCAAGTGCGGCAATGGCCATTGTGCCGGTCAGGGCGTTTTGCGTCTTCAGGTCCGCGCTTTTTTTCTGGAAGAGAATGCCTTTCTTCGTTCCATCTTCGATAAATTGATTGAAATTGCCGCCGCTGCTCTTATCCCAACCGAAATCGCCGGAGGTTAGCCTGGGATTTGTCTCCCAGCCGACCATGTTCTCCCACGTCAGCATGACGCTGACCTCGGCCGGCTCCCGCCCCGCGTTCTCTGCGATCCATTTGTAGACCGCCACGGGGTAACTGGTCTCTTTGTAGTTGTGTGGTATGATCGGCGAAAACTGGGTTACAGCCAGCTTTACTGGGAACGTTTCGTTGGCTTCGTAGGAAAACCCGGATTTGGGGAAAAGGGCGTAATAGCTTCCTTGGCCGGCCGGATACTTCCAATTCCAGGCCTGGAGTAGCGGAGACGAAGGCGCGTCCGTGGAAAGCGTCTGGGAGACTGTCTTATTCCCCTTTTTCATATAGACATGGAACTGGTTGGCCCAGGCCGTCTCGTCGACCATCCAGCCGAGCTTCAAGAACCAGTACCTGAAGTTTCCGCTCATCGTCCATTCAAATGAGCCCGCGCCGATCCCGCCCGCAGGGGCAGCACTTCCCTCTGCTGTGGCGTCGATGTTGCCGGGCGCTATGGTGTGGCCGTAGCGGCTGAGCTTGGTGCCGATCGGCCGGTCAAAAGCGCAGACCGGAAACCCGCCCAAATTCGACCGAGAGTAATTCAGTTCTTTGAGGATATATTGAATGACTTGCTGATTTTGCTTCAGCCCTTTGGCTTCTGCGGAGCGGATCAGTTGGCCCAGGCGGTTGTCGATTTCTTTGCCCTGGTCGTCGCAGACCCCCTTCTCAATGAGGAGGTCCATGTATTGGCTGACGAGAATTTCTCTCAGGCTTTTTTCATCCGTTGGAGAGCCTGAAAGAGCGGAGGATACGAAAACCGCCGAAACAAAAAATAGAAGAACACAAAGAAGGAGCGCGGCCGCATTATTGTTTTTAGTCATACCTGGCACCTTCCTTTCTACTCTGTTCACATTTTAACGCCTGAGCCGATTTTTCACAAATCGGAAACCCAGTTTTTTTTCGTGCAAAACAAGGGTCATTTTGCTAAGATACAGCCGGTTGGAGGGCGAGCATGAGCGACATCCGGGTCAAGAAGGTCGAGACGAAGGCGGAGCTCCGCCGGTTCATTCATTTCCCCTGGAAGATCTATGAGGGCGACCCGAACTGGGTGCCCCCGTTGCTGATGGATGTCAAGGAAAAACTCAACGTTCGCAAGCACCCTTTCTTTGAGCATGCCGAGAGGGATTTATTCCTGGCTTACCGCGAGACCGAAGCAGTGGGACGCATCGCCGCCATTATCGACCGCTACCACAATGAGTTCCAGAACGAGAAAATCGCCTTCTTCGGCATGTACGAGAGCGTGAACGACCCGGCGGTCGCCGCAGCCCTCCTGGACACGGTCGCGGCCTGCGGAAAGGACCGGGGCATGGAGACCCTACGCGGGACGGTCAACCTCTCTCTCAACGACGAATGCGCCTTCCTTCTGGAGGGTTTCGATTCGCCGCCTGTCCTTATGATGCCTTACAACCCGAAGTATTACTTGGAACTCATGGAGGCCTGCGGTCTGGCTAAGGCCCGGGATCTTTATGCCTTCCACATGCTCACAGCTGACCCGACTCCGGCGAGGGCGCAGGCCGTTATGGAGCATGCTCAGGCCACCCTCCCGGTAACGCTCCGGGTCATCAACATGAAGGACCTGGACGCAGAGGCGGAAAGAATCAAGTCCATCTACAACAGGGGCTGGGTGAAAAACTGGGGCTT
>CAZLFV010000067.1:9704-14848 GCA_964558915.1 uncultured Eubacteriales bacterium
GCCCTGGACGGACCTGGAGATGAAACACATGGTGAAATCGCTCAGCCAGCTGGCCGACCCGGAGATCGTCATCCTGGCAGAGGAAAAGGACGGAACTCCTGTCGGGTTCGCCTTCGGGATCCCGAACTACAACGAGGTTCTCATCAAAGTGAATGGCCGGCTCCTGCCATTTGGAATTTTCAAGATTCTTCTGGGCCGGAGGAAAATCAAGAGCGTGCGGGTCCCGGTCTTCGGGGTCGTTTCAGAGTATCGGAACACAGGCCTCAGCTTTCTACTTTTCCGTAAGATCAAGGAAAATGCCTTCCGCAGAGGCTATGTCTGGGCCGAGACGGGCTGGCAGCTTGAGGACAACGAGCCGGTCAACAAATTCGTTATTTCACTAGGCGGGAAACTGTATAAAAAATATAGAATTTACGAGAGAAAAATCGCCTGATGGCTACACGCCAAATTTTCCCCTCAGGATAGAGCGGCCGCGCATAATTGTATCAATAACATTGAAATCTTTGTCGAATATCGCCAGGTTGGCGTATTTTCCGGGTTGAATGCTCCCGACCTCGTGATCGAATCCGAGAACGCGGGCGGGAGTTAAAGAAACCATTCTGATTGCCTGGCTGATGGACAGCCCTGTCCACAGGAGAACGTTCCTCAGAGCCCGATTGAGTGTCAGGACGCTCCCGGCCAGGGCACCGCTCTCCTTGAGGCGTGCCTGTCCATCCTTAACAACAACATCAAGCCCGCCGACATTAAAATCGCCGTCCCCGAGTCCCGCCGCATTCATCGAATCGGTGACCAGGCAGATTTTGTCGGCGCCCTTCTGGCGGATCGCCATCCGGAGCGAGGCTGGGTGAACGTGAATCCCATCAGCGATGAGTTCGGCAGTCACTTTATCGGAATCTAGGACGGCACCGACGGCTCCGGGCTCCCGTGGCTGGAACCCGCTCATGGCGTTAAAGAGGTGGGTCGCGTGGGTGATTCCTTGTTCGAAGCTCTGGATGGCCTCCTCGTAAGTCGCCTCGGTGTGACCGATTGAAATCACTGCTCCTTTTTTCTTAAGCGATGCGATAAAGCTCGCGTTCTTCCCGGCTTCCGGAGCCAATGTCAGGATGATCTTGAGGCCGCGGGCGGCTTTGAAGAGGGAGTCGATTCTGGAGGCGTTAGCGTCGTTGATAAAGGCGGGATTTTGGGCGCCTCTTTTTTTGATGTTCAAGAAAGGTCCCTCGAGATGAACGCCAAGGATTTCCGACGGAGGACGCAGTTTCTGGCCGGATTTTACAGATTCGATTGCGGCAAGGATCCAAGGCACAGGGGCAGCCAGAGTCGTCGGGACAAAACCGGTGACACCGCAGCGGACCTGATGAGCGGCGATGGCTTCGAGGCTCTGCGTCCGGCCATCCATAACGTCTTTCCCGAGCGCACCATGAAGGTGAATGTCGATGAGCCCGGGGGAAATGTAACGCGCGGCGTAATCAAAGAGCATGCCTTCCTCGGACGAAAAAGCAGAGCCGGCCGGGTGGACCACGGCGATCTTCTCGCCATCCAGGACGATAATCCCTCCCTTCAGAATTTCATCGGGGAGAATAATGTTACCGCGAAGAGCGACTCTCGCCATCCCGAAACCTTTTTTATAATTTACAGCTTTTAGGCGATGAAATAAAGCTCTTAGGGCTAATATAACGGGACCAAGCGGCACTTTTCCCTTGACAATTGCACCGGGCAAGTGTATCTTCATTGTAGATACACCGGAGATTGAGGCTTGAAAACGCAAATTCAAAAATGGGGAAACAGCCTCGCTCTTCGGATTCCCAAATCGTTTGCCGATGAGATGGGATTGAAGCAGAATTCGTCTGTTCAATTGATAATCAAAGAAGGCGTGCTCGTCATTGCGCCTGATACAGAATCCATGTGGACGCTGGAAGAACTCCTCTCACAAGTCACAGAAGACAATATCCATCATGAATGGGAGACCGGCCCGGCGAAGGGCGAAGAAATATGGTAGGCGCAACTCCATATGTTCCAAAGCGCGGCGATATTGTCTGGATCACCCTAAATCCTCGAGCCGGCTATGAACAGGCCGGGCGAAGGCCCGCAATCATCCTCTCGCCTCACACCTATAACAGCAAGGTCGGACTTGCCCTCCTCTGTCCCGTTACAAGTCAGGTCAAAGGCTATCCCTTCGAGGTCAAGATTCCAGCCGGGTTGCCGATTGCCGGGGTGATCCTATCCGACCAGGTCAAAAGTATGGATTGGCGGGCCAGAAATGCTGAACGAATATGCACACTTCCCGCTGGCGCTATTGCTGAAGTCTTAGGAAAACTCCACACTCTGCTGGATATCACTGCTTAGGGCAGGCGGTATCTTTCCAACCATTTTCAGGATATTCCCGGACTCCGCGTGAAATCCCGGCTGTGAGGTGAGTCTGAGATAAATTCAAAAAAGAGAACCGTCCCCTTTTATTTGGATTCGAGTTTGGCGAGGCTTTTCCGGGCGTCCTCGACTTCGGGGAAAATGGGGTCAGCTTTCCCCCATAGGCTAAGGAACTTGCGGTAATTCTTGATGGCGTTCGCCTTATCGTTCCCACCAAGGTTCCATCGTACGCCCCACATCCCCGGCTCAGCATTCTTCTCGTAGATCTTCGCCCTCATGTAAAAACTCTTCGCATAAAGGTCACCGAAAAAAGACCTCACCACCCAGGGCTCCTCCAGCTTTTCATACATGTCCAAAGCGTTCAGAGGGCGGTTGGCTCGATAATACGCCTCGGCTAAGAAATAATAATGGGTGGCCCAGACGCCATCAAGATCAAGCGGGAATTTGAATAAATCCAGGGCCTTCCCAAAATAACTTATGGCCGCATCGATATTGTTTTTCTTAAGTTCCCTCAGGCCAAGGAGGTGGTAATAGTCTCGCATGTGCTGAGGGAGTTGTTCGCGCTCGATGACCTGCTTGATCTCTTCGGCCTGCTTCTCGAACTCGTCAAACTTGTTCATCTCCAGCAAAATCATGGCCCTTAAATGAAGCGCTGCCCGAGCCATTGGCCCTTTTATCTCATACTCCCGGCAGGCTTCAGCCGCTTTCAGGGCTTCCGGCAATTGGCCTGAAATAACATAAAGATTGGCCATAAGATAGGCCATTTCATAACGGCGGCGGAGGCCATACAAGGTCTTTTGGTCCCTGGCGACCTCAATTGCCTGCTGGATGATGGCTTTGGCCTCTTCCACTTGACCCTGGGATAGGGCCAAAACCGCAAGGTTAATTGCCCTCTCCGATTGTTCGCCGGGATCGTCCTTATTGAAAACTTTCCGGTATTCCTCCTCAGCCCGGGCAAAGTCATCCTGTCTCCAGAAATAATATCCCCTCTCACTCGAATGCTTAAACTCATTGGGCCGTTGAGAATACTTCATGTCGATATATTTTAGCGCTTCATCATATTTTTTCTGACGCCCGGCCAGCGACTTATATTTATCTAAGAAATTGATAGCCCCGGATTCGGAGGGGTTCGCGGCGATAAAATCATCAAGCGTCTTCCTGGCCTTATCGTACAATCCCGCGGATATGTAGCATTCGAAAAGCATGTCCGTGATATAGGGATTTTTTTGATATCTCGGACCGAGCTTTTCCAATATTCGGATGGCCCTGTCATATTCCTCGAATCTCATATAGAGTTGCGGCAAGTCCCATTGTCCGTAGACGTCCTCTTGAAAAAGCACCGGATAGCGAGACCAGAGCTTCTCGCTTGCCTTGAGGGCTTTGTTGTAGTCTTTCTCCCCCCAAAAATATGTATAGTGACCCGCCAAGAAGAGAAGATAATGACGCTCTGATATCCTGTCGGAGAGTTCAAGGACCCTTTGGGTATAGTTTTTGCTTTCTTCCTTTCGTCGAGCGCCGGCATACTTGAACATCAAGCGCTCATAAGCCAGGGCGAACTTGGGGTCAAGCTCAACCGCTTTCTGCAAAAGAGCACTTTTTTCTTGAGTTTTTGTTCCAGTGATCTCTCGGAGCTCCTGGCTGTAGAGTTTGAAAGCCTCTGGAGAGTCTGTAGAGATTTTGCTCACGGGTTTATCATAATCCCGGGCTACGTGCCGGGGAGTCAGGTTCATGGAGAGTTTAATTTCTTTTGAAAGATCGTCGGCCGCGGCAAAAAAGCCGTTCTCGTCTTGGCAATGAGCACGGAGCGATTTGGCCACCTCTCCGGATCCTGGTTTTTGAACCAGGACAGTGATAAAAACGTCTTCTCCTGTTTTAATAAGGCTCCCCGTTACCAAGTAGTCAGTCTCTGCCTTTTCGGCCACTTTCTTGAGGTCTTCGGCGGAAAACTTCTTGACCTCCGTCAGTTCGAGTTCCTTAAGACGCTCATAAAGCGGGATGGTCGGCACGGCATTAACGAACTTCGACTGCTCAAGGTCGGTGCTAATCAGAACCGGAAGGGATGTTCTCCAGGTTTCCAGGCCTTCGTCTCCGGTGATGTTTTCAAATGGGAGGACGGCCAGGGATGGTATTTGGGAAGGGGCAGCAACTGGGAAGGGGAAGAAGCGCCAGGCCAGGATGGCGAGCACGATTAGGCCGATGAGCACGCCCGCCGAAATCAGCACCCGGTTTTTCTTGCGGCGCTCTGAAAGGACGAGTTCCTTGGTCAGGGCATCTGCCACATGGAGCTTTTCCGCCATCCAGCGGTCAAGCTCGTCGGTGTAAGCGAAAACCCGGGCTTTGGGAGTTCCATCGAGACGATGAACAGGAAGGTCGAGCTCCGTCTCCCAGCGATGGCACGTCGCCGTAGAGCGCTTGAGGTACAGAACGATCTCTTTCCAGGACTCGAGGACTTACTTTTCCTCCCCTCAGGACAAACGGCATCTCCCGGTTCTGGAGCTTGGAGACCGTCCAGCAACCTCTGAGGATGGTAAGCTGCAGAAGACTGCCCGAGTTACACTTCTCTCTGTCAGCCGGCGCGGATTGAGGCCCTTTTCGTTTTTATTGCAACCGCTGTACGGTCAGTTTGAAAGGAATATAGAACCAGCCGAAATAGGTATAGATATTGTCATCATTTCTTAAAACCCAGGCCACGTTGGTGTTTTGACCAAGAGTCGGAATGGGCTCAAGATCCCAGCTCTCGTTTAGACCATCGTCATTCGTATCATGCGCGGAAACGAGAA
>CAZLFV010000068.1:0-14795 GCA_964558915.1 uncultured Eubacteriales bacterium
CATCAGCTCCGGGCGGGCGGGGAGCACGCCGTGCCACCCATTTTCCTTTCCAGTAAAGAGGTGTTTTTCGTGCTTGACGTTAGCAGATTCTTGGCAAAAGCTCAGAGGTGAGCGGCTCGAGACGCCTCAACCCCCCCGTCATCGTTGAAATAAGAAGCTCACCGGGCTTCCCAACTTTTTCATCCACGCGGCCGATGATTGCGGCGCGGCGCCCCTGAGGATGGGCTTTGATTTTTCGAAGAATGAAGTCCGCCTGTTTGCGAGCGACCACAAGCACGGCCCTGCCCTCGCAGGCAAGATAGAGGGGGTCGATTCCCAGAAGTTCGCTGGTTCCCCTTACGGCCCGCGAGAGGGGGATTTTGTCCTCTTCGATGAGCACGGAATAATGAAGCTTCTCTGCAAGCTCGGACAGGATTGTCGCCAGGCCGCCCCGGGTGATGTCCCTCATCCAGTACGTTCCCTTTTTCCAGAGGGGGAGGAGGTAATTCAGGGGCGCGCAGTCGCTTCGGACGTTGGCCTCGAGCCCGAACTCGGAGCGGGCGAGCATGACCGCGAGGCTGTGCTCCCCGAGAGTTCCGCTGAGGATGATTCGGTCTCCCGGCTGGATGAACTTAAGCCGGGGTTTTCCCACGATAGACCCAACGCCCGATGTGTTGATATAGATTTTGTCCGCCTGGCCCCGCCTGACGACCTTGGTGTCTCCTGTTGCGACCAGGACGTCCGCGCGGCTGGCCGCGCGCTTTATTGACCTCAATATCTTTTTCAGGTCTTCCCAAGGCAGTCCCTCCTCCAGGATTAAGGCGAGAGAGATAAACCGAGGTTTGGCGCCCGAGACCACGAGGTCATTAACAGTTCCGTTAACGGCCAGCGACCCGATATCTCCTCCCGGGAAAAATATCGGGTCGACAACATAGCTGTCTGTGGTGAAAGCTGCCCCGGAAGGGAGGTGGCTTGAGTCCGAGAGCTCTTGGAGAAAGCGGTTCCGAAAAGCAGGGACGATGCTGCCGGCGACGAAATCCCTCATCAGTTTTCCGCCGCTTCCAAGCTCGAGGCTGACTTTTTTTAGGTCACTCTTCACTGAAGCTTTGCTCCTTCGTTCTGGCCGAATTTGTAATAGACGTAGCAGGCGCCTTCAAATGAGACCATGCACGGGCCGAACGGAGAATCCGGGGTGCATTTTTTTCGGTAGAGAGGGCACTCAGGGGGCGCGATGAGGCCGCGAAGGATTTCTCCACAGCGGCAGCCCGGAAGGTCTCTGCTTCCTTCCTCCAGCCTGAGCTTGTGCTTGATCTGCGCGTCATAGGCCTTAAAACGCTTCCTCAGCTTGAGGCCGCTCTCAGGGATTCGTCCAAGGCCTCTCCAGAAGGAGTCTTTGGGCTCCAGCATTTCTTCCATGACTGCCCTGGCCACCGGGTTGCCTTCAGGGCTGACAACGCGGCTATATTCAAGATAAACGGCCGGCTTTTCCCTCTTCATCTGATCCAGGATGGCGGAAATCCCGAGAAGAATATCGTTAGGTTCAAACCCGGCCACAGCGCCCGGAACGCCAAATTCCTCCGCGATGAACCGGTAAGGCTGAATTCCGATGATGGCGCTGACATGTCCGGGGTAGAGGAATCCGGAAACGGCTGCTTCCCCGGCCTCGAGAATGGCCCGAAGAGCTGGCGGAATAAGCCAGAAAGCAGACAGGACCGAGTAGTTCCCGAGGTTTTCTTCTTGAGCCTTTTTCACAGTCAAAGCAATGGAGGGGATTGTTGTCTCAAAACCCGCGCCAAAAAAAACGACCTCTTTATCGGGATGGGCTCTGGCCAGAGCCAGAGATTCCGCAGGAGAATAGACGATCTTAACTTGTGATCCGTGAGCGGGAACGGCCGTCTGCAGCGAGCCTTTTCGGGTCGGGACCCGGGTCATATCTCCAAAGGAAGCCAGGATGATGTTTTCCTTTTCCGCGAGAAGGCCGAGGCAGGCCTCGTGAATTTCATTCGGCGTAATGCACACTGGGCAGCCGGGCCCTGAAATCATTTCCACTCCGGCTTCCTGAAGAAGGGTTTTTAATCCGTACCGGTGAACGGTCATAGTGTGCGTTCCGCAGACTTCCATGATGCGCACGGGCCGGGATTCGGAGCGCGCCTTTTCCTCGATTTCCTGGAGGAGAGCACGCGTGATCTTCTTATCCCGAAGCTCTCTCATTTGCGCCGCAAACTCCTATTCCACCTGTTTCTCGGCGATTTCCCGGAGGAGAGAGAGCGTTTCCCGGGCCTCTTCTTCGTCGAGCTTGGTGATGGCAAAACCTGCGTGGACGATCACCCAGTCCCCGGGTTTAACGTTTTCAAGAAGAAGGAAATTGACCTTGACTTTGGTCCCGAGATAATCCACCTTCCCTTCGCCGGAGCGCTCAACCTGGGTGACTTTGGCAGGAATTCCTAAGCACATTTTGGCCTTGTTCTGGATTGAATATTCTAGATTAGCAAATCCTCTCGCCCAGGTCTACCGTTTTTGACAATTCAGGGGCGAGCCCTTATAATGGGGCCGTGATTAAGGAGCTCAAGGGTTTCATCAAGCCTGGAAGCGAGGAAGAGCGTCTGGTCCGGCAGTTGGATTTTTCCCGGCTTCCCCGGCATGTGGCCATCATCATGGACGGAAACGGACGCTGGGCCCGGAAAAGAAGGCTGCCCCGCATCGAAGGCCACCGCGCCGGAGCCAAAGCTGTTCAGGAAGTGGTCGAATCCTGCGTCCGTTTGGGGATTAAATATCTGACTCTTTACGCTTTTTCCAAGGAAAACTGGAAAAGACCCCGGAGGGAAGTCGCTCGGCTCTGGGAACTCCTTGAGGACTATCTCCGGAAAGAAGACAAAGAGATGGTTAAGAACAATATCCGCCTTATGGTCATCGGCCAGAGGGAGGATATTCCCGAATCCACGGCCAAGGAGCTCCGCCGCGTAGAGGAGCTGACTAAGAATTTTTCAGGACTCACGGTCGTTCTCGCCCTCAATTACAGCGGCCGCGCCGAGATTGTTGATGCGGCAAAGAGATTGCTGAGTGAGAATATCGTTCACCCCGCCAGCCTGAATGAAGAGACCTTTTCCAGATATCTTTATACTGCTTCCCTGCCCGACCCGGACCTTCTCATCAGGACGAGCGGGGAGCTCCGGGTTTCCAATTTCCTGCTCTGGCAGATTGCCTACTCTGAAATCTGGATCACGCCCGATTACTGGCCCGATTTCCGGAGAAGACAATTTCTTCGAGCCCTTGTTGATTATGAGAAAAGAGAAAGGAGGTTTGGCGCCGTCGATGTCGCGAGCTGATAGAGTGATTGCCTCTTCCCGTCCTCCGAATCATCCGGTCTGCCTCCATCCTTGAGTATGCGCAAGCGAATCCCCACCGCTATCGTGCTGCTGGGACTTCTCTTCGTGATTATCCAGTACGGGTCGAAGATTCTCAACTTTGTCGCCCTCCAGGCGCTCATCCTGGCGGCTCTCATCGAATTTTATAATCTTGGCCGTAAGAAGAGACTCCGTCCCCAGAGGCTCCTCGGGGTTCTCCTCTCCCTGGTTATCGGCCTCTCCTTTCTTTTTAGGCCGGCCTTTTCCCTGGGCCTGGCCCTTTTTGCTTGTTTTCTTGTGATGGGCGCCTATTATGTTTTGTTGTTCAGGCGTCAGGAACAGCTGCCTTATTTTTCTCAGTCGATAGCGAGTACTTTTTTCGGTGCCGTTTATTTGAGTTTTACGCTCAACTATCTTTTCCTGATCCGGTTTGAAAAAGGGCCTTTTTATATCTACTTTCTTTGCGCCGCCGTTTTTTTAGGAGACACGGGAGCCTATCTCATAGGAAAACTCCTGGGGAAGCACAAAATGACGCCGCTGGCGAGCCCGAACAAGACTTGGGAGGGCAGCCTTGGAGGCATCGTCTTCGCCGTCCTGGGTGCCTTGGCGGCCCAGCAGATTCTCCTGAGAGACGTGAATTTATGGAACGCCTTGGTCTGCGGCGCGCTTGTTCATGCGGTGGCCCAGATTAGCGACCCTCTCGAGTCGCTCTTCAAGAGGGCCGTGGGAGTTAAGGATTCTTCCAACATCCTGCCTGGCCACGGCGGATTCCTGGACCGCATCGACAGCCTCATCCTGGCCGCACCGTTTTTCTATTTTTTCATCATATATTTCTGGAAATGAAAAAGATCGCTGTTCTTGGCTCGACCGGCTCGATCGGAACAAACACCCTGGAACTCGCGGACAAGCTCAAAGACAGCTTTGCCGTCGTCGGTCTAGCCGCCGGTTCAAACACGCCTCTCCTTATTAAACAGGTCGAGAAATTCAGGCCCAAGGTTGTTTCCCTCAAGACAAGAGAGGACGCGCTGAAAGTCAGGGACCATTTCAAGAATCTCTCCCTGAGGGTTGTTCATGGCCCGGAAGGCGCCGAAGAGGTGGCCAGGTTCGAGGACAACGATATCGTCGTTTCGGCGATCACGGGAATAGAAGGGCTTCGGCCGACCTTGTCTGCGGTCCGGGCGGGACGGAGAATCGCCTTGGCCAATAAAGAATCTCTGGTTGTCGCAGGAGTCATCCTTCAGGCTGAAGCCCGAGTCTCCGGGGCGGAGATTATCCCTGTGGACAGTGAACACAGCGGGGTTTTTCAGTGCTTGGCCAAGGAACAGAAAGCCCAAGTCAAAAAGGTGACGCTGACTGCCTCAGGGGGGCCCTTTTTTAAGACCCCTCTTTTGGAAATCGGCGCTAAATCGGTGGAAGAAGCGCTGATCCATCCCCGCTGGAAAATGGGGAAGAAAGTGACCATCGACTCGGCCACGTTGATGAACAAGGGGCTTGAGCTCATCGAGGCGCACTGGCTTTTTGGCCTGGCCCCGGCCGAGCTCGATGTCCTCATCCACCCTCAGAGCATCGTTCATTCGCTGGTGGCGATGCGGGACGGGTCGGTTCTTGCCCAGCTCAGCGCCACGGACATGAAAATTCCGATTCAATATGCCCTAACCTATCCTGAGCGAGCGAACTCAATGCTTCCGCCGCTTGATTTGAGCCGGGTTGGCCCGCTTGAATTTTATGAGGTGGATGAACAAAAATATCCGCTCCTGCCGTTGGCCCGGAAGGCGCTTGAAGAAGAACAGAGCCTTCCAGTCGCCCTGAACGCAGCCAACGAGGCGGCCGTGACAGCCTTCCTGAGCAAGAGGATCGGATTTTCTTCGATTGCCGACATCGTCCGCAGGACCATGGACAAGCATACCCTGATCGAAGTCGGAAGCCTTGAGGCCGTGTTTGAGGTCGACAAAGAGACACGCGCTCAAGCCGAAGAGTTGATCAAACAAAGGTTCTGATATGGGAACTCTATTTGGAACGATTTTTGCTTTTTTGATCGTTTTTGGAATCCTTGTCTTCATCCACGAGTTCGGTCATTTTTTCATGGCCAAGCTGGTCGGGATTCAGGTGCAGACCTTCTCTTTTGGCTATGGGAAAAGGCTGTTCGGGATCAAAAGGAAGGAGACGGATTATCGCGTCAGCCTTATTCCGATGGGCGGATATGTCAAATTTTTGGGGGAAGGCGAGATCAGCGCTGAGGGAATAGGCAATCTTCCTCCGGACCATTTTATGGCCAAGAAAAGGTGGGAGCGTTTCCTCGTCATGGTGATGGGCTCGCTGATGAATATTCTGCTGGCCGTGCTCATTTTCGCGGCCATCAACATGGTCGGTGTCACGGTCCCGGTCTACCAGGATGAGAAGCCTGTGATCGGGTACATCGAGCCCGGCTCTCCGGCTGAGAAGGCCGGTCTTCAGGTTGGGGATGAAATCCTCAGGATCGACGGAGAAAAGATGAGAACCTGGGGAGATGTCGAGCTGGCCGTTGGGACCAAGCCGGACAAGAGCATTGCGGTTGAGCTTAAAAGAAACGAAGCTGTCCAGTCGGTTAATCTTAAAACTGAAAAAAGAACGCGTTATGCCCTGGGCTACGCCGGGTTTACCGGAAAAATTCTCACCCAGGTCAGAATGGTCAAGCCCGGTTCACCGGCAGAAAAGGGCGGGCTCATGGCGGGGGATGTCATCCTGGCCGTCAACGGCGCGCCGATCTATTTCTTCCAGTTCGTTGAATTCATCGAGAAGAATCCTGGAAAAGAGATTGAGTTTCAAGTGGACAGAAAGGGACAGAAGGTGCTGCTCTATATCACTCCCCGGCTGGAGGGGAAGGTGGGGAAAATAGGACTGTATCAAGAGCCTCAGTCAGTGCCGAAAAAATACGGTTTTTTTGCGGCCTTTGGCGAGAGCATCAAGGATAATGCCCGGAACGTTTTTCTTATCGTCCGCTTCCTCAGGGATCTCATCGTCGGCCGCGCTTCGACTCAGCAGCTGGGCGGGCCGCTGGAGATCGCCAGTTTTTCGTATGCGGCGCTCCAGATGGGGTTTTTTTCGTTGCTGAGCTGGATTGGTCTGATCAGCCTTCAGCTTGGAGTGATCAACCTATTCCCGATTCCCGTGTTCGACGGCGGGCAGATTTTTGTGCTTGCCCTGGAAGGCCTTTTCAGACGGGATTTCAGCCCAAAGATCAGGCAAATCTGGATGCAGGTGGGGTTTGTCATCTTTGTTTTTCTGATCGTCTTTATCATCCTTAATGATGTCGTCAAGAGAATGCCCAACGGCTGGCAGAGCATCATTCCTTGGTAAATGAATGCAAAAACAAGGTGTCCGGATACGATGCCTCCACATCGAGGGTCGGGACGTGTGGCTCGAAGTCACGCTGCGATTTCCCCGGCGAGGAAATCTTGCTCGATTCGCTCCTCGCTCTCCTCTTCGAGGAACCGTGCCCGCTCGTCGCTCATACGGACTTCTCACCACATCGCCCCTCCCCTCGTCCCTTAGCAGGATTAACGGTGTGCCACCCATTGCCAATTCAGGATAACAAACGCAAATTTTATAGAATGCAAATTGACTGGTAATACGGATTTAGGTCTCATGGAAAAGGGAAGAAATCTCAGTTGCCCTAAAGTTGGAGAGAAAAGGGGTACCTGTATCGTGTTTCCAAGAAGGCAAACCCGGAAAATCACAATCGGCGGCATCGCGGTTGGAGGGGGAGCTCCGATTTCCGTCCAATCGATGACCAAAACGTTTACGCATGATGTCAAAGCCACTGTCGCCCAAATCAAGAAGCTCGAGGCAGCCGGCTGCGAAATCGTGAGATTGGCTGTTCCCGACGATCGCGCGGCCAACGCTTTGGCAGAAATAAAACGCCGGGTCTCTGTTCCGCTGATTGCTGACATTCACTTTAATTACCGGCTGGCTCTTGCCGCGCTCAAGGCGGGAGTGGATGGGTTGCGTCTTAACCCCGGCACCATAGGGCCAAAGGAAGGGGTGAGGGAAGTCGTCAAAGCGGCCAAGGGAAGGTCCGTTCCCATCCGTATCGGCGTGAATTCAGGCTCACTGGAAAGGAGGCTCCTCGCCAAATACGGAGAAGCGACTCCAGAAGCAATGGTGGAAAGTGCACTTGGCCACATCCGGATACTCGAGGACCTTGGGTTCGACCTGATTAAGGTGTCTCTCAAGGCCTCGGATATCGAACGCACTGTGGCTGCTTACAGGCTTCTCGCCGAGAAGGTCGACTATCCGTTTCATGCCGGCATCACCGAGGCCGGGAGCCTATTTTCGGGGACCGTCAAGTCGTCTGCCGGCCTCGGAATCCTGCTGAGCGAGGGCCTGGCGGATACAGTCCGCGTCTCTCTGACTGCTCCCCCGGAGGAGGAGGTGCGCGTTGCCTACCTCATCCTCCAGTGCCTGGGCCTGCGCCGAAGAGGCATTAATTTTGTTTCCTGTCCGGTCTGCGGCCGCGCCGAGGTCGATATGATGAAAATTGCATCTGCGGTAGAGCGAAGGCTTGCCTCGATCCAAACTCCCCTGACCGTGGCGATTATGGGATGCATGGTCAACGGCCCCGGCGAAGCCAAAGAGGCGGACATCGGGCTGGCCTGCGGGAAGGGGGCGGGGGCTCTCTTCAAAAAGGGAAAGCTCTGCCGCCGGATCAAGGAAGGGAGGATCATCCCCGAGTTCGTCAAAGAAGTTGAAGAAATGGCCAGAGCAGAGCGGCGGACGGGAAAAAAGGAACGTGTCTGACATCATTACAATTCCCAGGGCAACTCAAGCCAAACTCGCAAAGCTCCGCCGGATCCTCGGCCGGATGAAAAAAGTCCTGGTCGCGTTTTCAGGCGGAGTGGACAGCACGCTGCTTCTTCGTGCGGCAGCTGAAGTGCTCGGCGAAAACGTGCTGGCGGTCATAGCCACTTCAGAGACTTATCCAGCGAGAGAGGTCAAAGCCGCCAGCCAATTGGCTGGCCGGCTTCATGTCAATCGTTTGGTGATCAAAACCCGGGAGCTCGAAAACCCGGACTTTGCCATAAATTCCCCTCTGCGGTGCTACCACTGCAAGCAGGAGCTTTTTTCGCGGCTGAAAGAGATCGCGATCCGAAAGTCCATCCCTTACATCCTGGACGGCTCAAATTATGATGACAGGGCCGATTATCGTCCCGGAGCGAAGGCGGCTCGGCAGTTGGGAATCCGCTCTCCCCTCCGTGAAGTCGGGCTGACCAAGGAGGAAATCAGGCTCCTTTCCCGGAAGTACGGCCTCCCGACATGGAACAAACCGTCTTTGGCCTGTCTGGCCTCCCGTTTCCCCTATTTTACTCCGGTCGAACCGAAAACCCTAGTTCAGGTCGGCAAGGCGGAAGACGTTTTGAGGCGATTGGGATTTTCCCAGGTCAGAGTGAGGCATCATGGCGAGATCGCCCGGGTCGAGGTCAAGGCGGAAGAGCTCCGAAAGGCCATGACACAGGAGGTTAGATTCCAGATCGTCCGGAGGCTGAAAAAACTCGGCTACACGTATGTCACTTTGGACATGGAGGGATACAGGACCGGCAGCCTGAACGCGCCTCTGCGGTGGAAGAAAAAGACCTGAGCTAGACGACGAGATGATCCGGCCGCCCTCCCTTCAGTCCCTGGATCAGGTTCCTGGCGGCCATCATCGCCATCCTCAACCGCGTTTCATAAGTAGCGCTTCCGATGTGAGGAAGGAGGACGACGTTATCCAGCCGGAGAAGCTCAGGCTGGATAGCGGGCTCTTTTTCGTAGACATCCAGCCCGGCTCCCCATAATTGCCTCCTGGCCAGCGCCCTGGCCAGGGCCTTCTCGTCGACGATCGGCCCGCGGGCGACATTGACCAGGATGGCGTCTTTTTTCATGAGCCGGAGGTTCTCCGCCGAAATCAGATGGTAAGTTCCCGGGTGGAGGGAAGCATGGATCGTGATGATGTCGGACGAGGCCAGAAGATTATCCAGCGGAACAAAGGCGGCCTTCAATGTTTTTTCTTCCTGCGGGGTCAAGCGGCAGGGGTCAAAATAGACGACTTCCATCCGGAAAGTTCGGGCTCTGAGCGCCACGGCCATGCCGATCCGGCCCATGCCGATGATGCCCAGCCGCTTCCCCGTGAGTTCCTTTCCTAGAAAGAGGTC
Source organism: uncultured Eubacteriales bacterium (assembly GCA_964558915.1). Lineage (GTDB taxonomy): Bacteria > Acidobacteriota > Aminicenantia > Aminicenantales > UBA8522 > CAZKEW01. Next base: position 9,491 of record CAZLFV010000068.1, read on the forward strand.
CAGCTCCCAGCCGCGGAAGCGCTTATTTCTAGTAAATCTATCGGATTGTGGTATTTTACGCGCGGTCGCGAGAATAAGCGCCCAGGTCAGGTCGGCGGTTGTCTCGGTCAGGACTCCCGGCGTATTGGTTACGAGAATGCCCCTTTTCCGGGCCTCCCCGAGGTCGATGTTATCGAACCCGACAGCGCAGTTGGCGATGATCTTTAGGCGCGGCGCGCTGTCCATAATGTCACGGTCAATCTGGTCGACGAGAAGACAGAGCAGGCCGTCCTTGTCCCTGATTTTGGCTTTGAGATTCTCCCGAGTCAGACCGCGGCGGGACTTTCCTCCTTCAACGCGGGCGTGCTCCTGAAGATAAGCCAGGGCCTCCGGCAGAAGCCGGCGAGTGACCAGGACCTTTGGTTTCACGTTGGTTCTCCTTGAACACTCATTCTAGGGAATGAGCAGGGGCAGAAAATAATCTTTCACTCTCTGCTCGATTACGGGACTCCCGAACGCCGTCCTCCATGTTCCGCTGGAGAGTTCGTCACTGACAATTTGGATGGAGGCGGCCCTGATTTTGTGGAACTCGGCCAGGCTGAAGACAGCCGATGTTTCCATGTCCACAAGCTCGGCCCCGCGGTTTTGATTCCTCCTCAGCCAGGATATTGTTTCCCGGTAGGGGGCGTCCGTCGAAACGATTGTCCCTGTCTTGAGATCAAGCCCGGAAGAGTGCATGGCTTTTTCCAGGCCCTCTTTTAGAGCGGGCGAAGCATGAAATAAGCGCTTCCGGGAGAAATAATGCCGGGACGTGCCTTCCTCGGAGAAGGCTCGCAAGATGCTCGAAACGTCGGCGATCTTGAACCGTCCGGCGAGGGAGCCGCAAAACCCGAGGAGGATGATTTCCTTGACTCCAGATGCGATCAGCCGTTCGAGAGCCAGAGCAGCCAAAGGAGCGCCAAGAGCCTTGAAGAGGACGAGGTTTTCTCCGAAGTCATAAAGCATCCCGAATTCGAATTCTTTCCTAGCGTGGGCGTGCTTCTTGAGAGCCGAGGCGATGAGGCCGGAAGGAATGTCGCAAGGAATGTAAAACACTTTTTCAACGTCAACCCCGCGGACCGGTTTTGGGGCAACAAGTGAAGCTGTCTTCATGGCATTCCCTGCGGAGCGGAGAGAAAAATACCAGAATTCGGCAGCCAAATCAATTTTAATGTTGGTTCAGTGGGCCGCTCCGTCTTTGACGGGCTTCCTTGGCCGACACCCTCGCCTCTTCCGCCCAATGGGCGGGTCCTGTCGCAGCATCCCCCCGGCGCCCTCGCGGCCAATTCTGTTGATTACGCAAACAGGAATTCCAGTGGCATCAAACGCTCGGGCCGGCGGGGGGCCCCCCAGCTGCGCCACCCGCCCCCTTCAGTCCTCAGCTTCGTTCTTCTCTCGCTTCGGTCGAAAAAGCGTGCCCGCTCGTCGCTCATACGGACTTCTCGCCACATCCTCCCTCGCCTCATCCCCCATGAGTGGCCCCCCAGCCACGTCACCCTTTCTAGATCATGGCCTCAATAATACAGAAACGGAGCGGCTTATATTTTGCATTATTGAAATTGAACGGTGGTGAATTTAGAATAGGAGGCGTGACGTGTGAAGATATCGCCCTCTGCAAAATTGATTTGAAGGATGAGCGGTTCCGGACATCCTATCATTTCAACCTCGACCGGCTCATTTTGTCCATCAGGAAGGCCGGGCTGGTGAGCCCTCCGCTTGTCCGTCGGGGCAAGAAAAGGCACGTTCTTGTCTCCGGATGGAAACGAGTCCTGGCCTGCCGGGCGCTCGGCCTTACCTCCATAAACGTGCTGGTGACTGAAGACAAGAACGACCTCCGGCTCTTCCTCCGGGCACTCTATGAGAATCTGGCCACGAGAGAAATCAGCCTGGTTGAGAAGGCGGAAATTGGACGCAAGCTCATGGGATTCGGCGTGGACAGGACAACGCTCCTCAGGATTTATCTTCCTCTTCTCTCCCTTCCCGCTACCTCAGAACATCTTGAGATTCTGTTGGCCTTATGCGGGGCTGGGCGTGCAGTCAAAGAATTTATCTGGGAAAAAGATGTCCCTCTGCCCGTCGTCCAGTCTCTTCTCCGGTTTGCACCCGTCGACAGGAAGGCTCTTCTCCCCTTGCTCCGGCCTCTGGGGCAGAACAAGCAAAAAGAACTTCTTGACGATGTCTGGGAGATCAGCCGGAGAGACAATATTACGGTCAGGAAACTCCTGATTGATGTTGGGGCGCCGGAGACCCTGGCCTCTTCGAAACTCTCTCCGCAGCAGAAAGCAGAAAAAATCCGCCGGATTCTTAAACGAAAAAGATATCCGCGGCTGTCTTCCTATGAGGATGCATTTGATTCTGTCCGGAGGAAACTCCGCTGGCCCAAAGACATAGCCCTTCTACCTTCTCCCTATTTTGAGGACGAAGATCTTTTTGCTTCTTTCCGCTTCAAAAATAAAAAAGAATTCAGCAACAAACTGGCCAAACTCCAAGAAATGGGAAGCAAAAAAGAATTTTCCGGGCTATTCAATCGATGACGGCCATCCAAAAAATATTTATCGATAAGGACGTCCTGACATTCCCTCTGACCAGAAGAATTCTGAAGAATTGCCCCGGCGTCCCCTCTGAAGTGATCCGTAATAAGAAGGAGCTCGATTCGAACCTGGCCTCTTCGGTTGACCCGGTTGGAGAAGGAAAGAGGCACCTCCGCCTGAGCCGGCAGAAAGGGACGTTCGTCAAGCCGTGCCCGTGCACACCGCATTATCTCGGGTGCAATTATTTTATTATCAACGCCGCCCTCAACTGCCCGCTGGATTGTTCCTATTGTATCCTCCAGCTCTATCTAACGAATCCTGTGACGACGGTCTTTGTCAACCTCGGTGACCTCTGGAAAGAGCTGGATGTATTTTTGGCCCGGGTTAATAAAAACTTCATTCGCCTCGGCACGGGGGAGCTTTCCGATTCTCTGGCTCTGGATGAGGTCACGCAGACAGCCGGAGAATTCGTCTCTTATTTCCGCAGAAAAAGCAAAGCTATCTTTGAATTAAAAACAAAGACAGCACACATTGCCGGCATCCTGGCCGAGCCGCCTGCGGAGAATATTGTCCTGTCCTGGTCACTCAATTCCGAGAAGATCGCCAGGGAGGAAGAAAAGGGGGCTCCCTCGGTTGCTGACCGTATCGAGGCCGCCCGGATCGTTTCCTCAAAGGGTTTCCCGGTGGGCTTCCATTTTGACCCGCTCATCCTTTATCCGGGCTGGGAAGAAGACTATGCTCGAGTTATTGAGAATCTTCTCCGCTCGGTCAATCCTTCCCAAATTCGCTGGATCAGCCTCGGAAGCCTGCGATTCCCGCCCGGGCTCAAACCGATTATCGAACAAAGATTCCCCCAGACCAGGATCATCTACGGGGAGATGGTGCAGGGGAAGGACGGCAAGCTGCGGTATTTTAAACCGCTCCGGCTGGAACTCTACCAGAAAATCGTCGGGCTGATTGAATACTGGGGAGGCGGCCGGATTCCGCTCTATTTTTGTATGGAAGACGGTGAGGTCTGGCGGAAGGCGCTCAGAAAAAATCCGGGGCGAAAAGAGGAGATCGAACTCATCCTTTCGCCCCGGATTACTGAGTCATGTCAATGATCAAGAAATCCGGGAGCTGGGCCTACGTCGTCTTTTCGGTCTGAACCTCGGTGATCACTCCGATGTCCTCGATGCCCGCTTCCTTGAGAAGTTCGAAGACTCCGCCCGGCTCTACGAGCTTGCCATATTCCACTTCAGAGTCGATTCTGATATAGAGTTTCTTGTCCGCGGCCGTTAGGAAAGCTTCCTCCAGCCTGGACTGCAAGGTTTCAAGCGTGACTTTGTCCTGGTTGATATATATGGTGCCGTCTTTGCGGATAGCCAGGACGACTTCAGGATTTTCGGGCATAGTGATCGTATTCAGGGCGGGGGGGAGCCGGACATCAACACCTCTCTGGACAAGGGGTGTAACGACCATGAAGATGATAAGAAGGACAAGCAGAACGTCGCACAGGGGGACGACGTTGGGTTCTGATTTTACTTTTTGTTCGCCGCCGATTGAAATTGCCATTTTATGCCTCTTTCTGCCCGGGCCGGCGCAATGCCCCGGCGCAGGCAATATTGGCGCTTCTTGTCAGAGTCTAGACTTGTTCTTTTCTTATGAAGAAGTCCACAATCTGGGATGTGGTGTTCGTCATTTCGGCTTCGAAGACGTCGATGTTGGTATTCAAGAAGTTGTAGAACCAAAGGGCGAGCACAGCCACACCGATCCCAAAAGCTGTCGTGACGAGTGCCTCGGCGATTCCACCAGCGACCGCGCCGATTCCACCCGACCCTGTCAGGGCCATGCCGCGGAACGCGTTAATGATTCCGGCGATCGTTCCGAAAAGGCCGATAAAGGGAGCAGATGTGGCGATTGTCGCCAGAGTGTTCAAGCCTCGTTTCAATTCTTGGGTGTAGAGGGTTGCCGTCCTCTCACAGCCTCTCTGGGCTGTTTCGACCTGTTCTTCATGCGAGAGGCTGGCCTCTTTCCCTTCCAAAAATTCGTGGATACCGGCCGCTGTCACGCGGGCCAAATGGCTTCCCTGGTTTTCCTTTTTGGTTGAAAGAGTCAACGCCTCCTTGACCTGTCCCTTCTTGAGCATGTCCGCGAGTTTCGGGGCAAGCGCTTTGGACTTGTTCCGGGCTTTGCGGAAGGTTAGCTGCCTTTCAATAAACAGATAGAGCGAAATGATGGAGAGAATGATGAGGAGGATGGAGACTCCTTTGGCAACAGGACCCATAGCCTGCCACATTTCGATCAGACCAAATTGCATGTTAGGTACCTCCTTTTAAATATCGAAAGCCATTATTTCTAGCTTTTCGGGTCTATTTTAACTGGAATCTTACGGTGACTGTAAAAATGACGCCTCTGGGCCGTCCGTTGATGATCATCGGCTCATACACCCACTGCCGCACGGCGTCGATAGCCGACTGATCAAGGAGGGGGATGGAACGCAGAACCTTGACATTCTGGACGCGGCCATAAATGTCGGTGGTGGCTTCGACGATCACAACGCCCTCGACGCGGGCCTGGCGGGCGATTTCCGGATAGATGGGGTCAACCCGCTTGACGAGCCGGGGCGGTTTGACCTCGCCGATGGCCCGGACGGGCGCCTCGATCTCGCCCACCACACCTCCGAGCACGCCGCCGACGACGCCTCCGAGGACACCGCCCACCACTCCGCCTTCGACTCCGCCTTCGACTCCGCCTTCAACCCCGAAGTCAGAAAT
>CAZLFV010000069.1:0-14155 GCA_964558915.1 uncultured Eubacteriales bacterium
AAAGAGTTCGCTTATGAACTGAGAAATTTAGGGGACAGGATACCTCTGAATTAGGAAATTAAGGTTCATTTTCCCAAACTTTGTTTTTGCCAACAAAAAAGGTCCGGCTGATTTCCGGCTGTTTTGACCACACGAGCGGCCTTGCCGATATAACCCGCACGCCCAAGCTGTCCTTGACATCTTCTTTGTCATGATTTATGGTCTCTAGCGATGGTTGGAGGGGATAAGAAAAGCAAAAATGTGGCCGCAGCCAGCGGACCCAAAAAACCAAATTCTTATTTTTAGGCGCTCCAATCCCGGGAGATTTATTGCGGCCTCCGGGGAACCACAGCAATGATTGAAGGAATATCAATCGATCGATTCCGGGGCGACTACGAAGGCCTCGAACGGATGGCCCACGCCTCCTGGCGCGACGAGTACGGGGAGGCCTCATTCCCCAACTTCTACCGGCCCGCCTTTCTCCATTACCTCTTTGACCGCATCCCGGAGGATAAGAAAGACCACCTTGTGGCCGCCTATAAAGGGGACGAGCTCGTCGCCTTCCTGGCCAACCTGCCGCAGAAGTTCCGGTTTCGCGGCCGACTCTATGACGCCGTCTACAGCTGTCTCTTGGTCGTCCGCAAGGAATACCTCCGGCGTGGCTTGGCCCTGGCCCTCGTCCGGGCGGCGGTCGACGGGAACAAGAAATACGACTACGATTTTTCGCTGCTGACCCTCGAGACCGGGCATCGCTCGACCAAGATGATGAACAAGCTCCGCGCTGAGGGGAACCGGATTGAGATCGTTCGCAAGTCCGGGGTCATAGCCCGCATCCTCGACCTGGGTCGCGTGGCCGCGTCGGAAAATCTGAAGGGCTGCGAAAAGGCGGCCATCAAGCTCTATGGGGCCCACCGGCCGCCAAAGGCAGCGCCCCGCGTCGAGCTCCGGGAATACCAGCCCTCAGACCTCGATGCCTGTCACGCTCTCCTCGACCGCTACCAAGAAACCGTAGAACTGGCTTTGGTTTGGGACAGGGACGCGTTGGCCCTCGAACTTGCCTGGCCCGACGTTTCAAGGACTCTTATTTGGGAAAAGGACGGCTGTATCCGGGCGATGATCAATTTCATCCACCACGACCATGTCGGGCGGACCGTCGAACCTTGGGCCTGGGTCAACCATGTCGCCTTCCCCGACCTCTCAGCCTCAGAGCGCGCGGAGTTCATTCTGGCCTACCTGGCCCGTCTCAGGAAAGAGGGCTTCGTCGGGACGATCGACTTCGCCAAGCGGGGCTGGCCCGCGGGGCCGTTCTACAAGGCCCGGTTCATCCCCTATCCCCGGGCCGTCAACCTCGTGTCCTGGACGTTCAATCCGGAAATCTCGCTAGCCGGGATCCCCGTCGTCTACGAAATCCAAGTGTGATTCTCTTGAATTCAGGGGACACGTACCAAATTCAAGAGAGTTTGATTACATATCCCAGAATTTTTCGAGAATTTTTCCGGGTTGATTAATTCTGCCCGAATGACTAAAATTTAAGTCCGGACATCTTGCCGCTGTAAGCTCAGGCCTGTTGCTCGCGCCGGGCAACAGCGCCGGGAGAGAAAGTGAAAATAAAGCGCGTTATTGAGATCATATTCATTGTCGTTGCGTTCGCTATAGTCCTGGCCCAGGCGGCCGGAATTTTCCTGGACTGGAGAGAGGGCAGGCTCGTCCAAAATGACATCAGGAAAGGAGCCCGCGTCACAGTTCTTAAAATCAACCCGCGCTTTCCACCCGGACTCCTGCTCGAATACGAAAACTCAAGCCGGCACGGGATCCGAAAGACCCGTTTCCGGATCGTTTTCGAAAGCAACGGGCAAGAAATAGCCCGAGGTGACAGGGATTTCGGTGAGGTCCGGCCGGGAGAAAAGAAGAAAATATTGCTGGAATCCCTCTCCGTGCTCCCCTCCGGAAACGCGCTTACTCCCAAGGGTCGGGTGAAATACCGTCTTTTCGTTTCTCCCAACTCGAAAAAGCCCCTTCCCGAGATCACCGGTGAGCTTGAAATCCAATAAATAAGAAGGAGAACCCGTTATGGCCAAGAAACCCTTGGAAAAGCTGATGATACCCTACCAAGGAACCCTTGAGCTTAAAGGGCAGCGAATTTCGGTCAAGGACGAAAAAAGATTCACCGAAAGCCTGGACAATCTTATCCGCGAGGCCGTCTTCGGGGACTCCGAAACGCGGGCCGCGGCCCGCTGGCTCATCTGGGACACGGCCCAGGCGCTGGGAATTCATCCGGCCTCGATCCATAACCTTTACATGGCCCGGGGGCGCGGCGAGATCGGAAGGCCGTTCACTGTTCCGGCGATAAACCTGCGCATGCTGGCCTACGACTCGGCCCGGGCCGTCTTCCGCGCGGCCCGCAAAATCGACGCCGGCGCCTTGATTTTTGAGATTGCCCGCTCCGAGATCGGCTACACCGACCAGCTTCCCGTCGAATATACCTCGGCTGTGCTGGCCGCAGCCATGAGAGAGGGATTTCGCGGGCCCCTCTTCATCCAGGGCGACCACTTTCAGACCTCGGCTAAGAAGTACGCAGCCGACCCACAGGCTGAGATCAAAGCTATCCGCGACCTGATCACCGAAGCCGTGGCCGCCGGGTTTTACAATATTGATATCGATACGTCGACCCTGGTCGACCTCAGCAAGCCGACGCTCGACGAGCAACAAAGGATTAACTACGAGCTGTGCGATGATTTCACGCGGTTCATCCGCAGCCATGAACCCTCCGGAGTGACGATCTCTATCGGCGGAGAGATCGGCGAGGTCGGCCAAAAAAACAGCACCCCGGAAGACTTGGACGCCTTCATGAGCGGCTACAACGCCCGGCGGGGCGGTCACGCGGGGATCAGCAAGATCAGCATTCAGACGGGGACCAGCCATGGCGGTGTGGTCCTTCCCGACGGAACTCTTGCCCAAGTGGCCATCGATTTCGACACGCTCCGCATTCTCGGCGAAAAAGCACGTCTGGAATACGGACTTGGCGGCGTTGTCCAGCACGGGGCGAGCACTCTGCCCGACACTGCCTTCCATAAATTCGTCGAGGCCGGGACATGCGAAGTCCATCTGGCGACCGCATTCCAGACGCTCGTTATTGAGCATCCGGCGGTTCCCGAGTCCCTTCGCGAAGAAATGTACGATTGGGTGAAAATCTACGCCGCCGACGAGCGCAAGCCCAAGGACACGGAGGCCCAATTCATCTATAAGACGCGAAAGAAAGCTGTCGGTCCGTTCAAGAAGCAGTTCTGGTCGCTGCCGAAAGAGGCGCTCGAGGCCATCGGCAGGGACCTGGAGAGAAATTTCTCCTTCCTGTTCGAACAGCTCGGCGTCGCCGAGACGACCGAGACCGTAAAAGCATACGTCAGACCTGTAGAAATCCACCAGCCGCTTCCGGTCGGCGGGATCAAGACGGGCAAGAAAAAATCGGTGAAAGACCTGGCCGATTAGAGACGGGGCTGGCGACGGGTTTGACCTCGAAGATAGTCAAGAATTATAGACGACATCACCTTTACCCCTACGGAGATACTCTCTTCGTCGGCGACGAAACTCGGTGAATGGCTCACTGTCTTTTCTAAATCTTTAGGCACAATTCCCAGCCAGAGGAGAACTGAGGGAGCCTCCCTGGCGAAGTAGCTGAAATCCTCCCCGCCCATGCCCGGCGGTTCTTCGATGACACGATCCTTCCCCCCGAGGACCCGTATGGCCGTCGGCAGAATTCTTTGAAGAAGATGAGGATCACAATAGAGGGAGGGAATCCCAATATAATAATCGAGCTTAAACCGTGCGCCGGCTGCCTCACAAATATTTTTGACCAGCCTCTCCACTTTTTCCTTGACCAGCATTCTCTCGTCCTCGCCATAGCTTCTGATGGTTGCCCCGAGTTCCGCTTTTTCCGGGATGACGTTGCTCGCGGTCCCGGCATGGAACGTGCCAACAGTGATGACCGTGTCCTTGCGAACATTGATCTCTCGCGCCACCATGACTTGAAGCCCCGTGACAACCTGTGCCCCCACGACGATTGGGTCAACACAGGACCACGGCTCGGAGCCGTGGCAGCCTTTGGATTCAATGGCCAGGCCGAACCCGTCGACATTGGCGGTCATATAACCTGAGGTATACTTGATGAATCCTGCCTTGATCGAGTCATCGACATGAAAGGCAAACATGGCCTCAGGCCGGAGGTCTTGAAAAAGACCCTCCTCAAGCATCTTAAGGGCTCCGCTACTCCCGGATTCTTCAGCCGGCTGAGCTACAAAAAGGACCGTGCCAGCAAGCTCGTTCCTGATTTCCGAAAGGACATGAGCAACGCCCAGGAGGACGGCCGTGTGAATATCATGTCCGCAGGCATGCATCAGCCCCACTTCTCTGCCGTCGATGACGGCCTTCTCCTTGGAAGCAAACGGGAGTCCGGTTTCTTCGGTAACGGGAAGCGCATCCATATCGGCCCTCATTCCGATGACAGGCCCTTTCTTCCCGGCCCGGAGAATTCCCAGGACGCCTGTTCCTGCAATTCCTGTCTTGACCTCAAGCCCGAGCTTGCGGAAATATTCGGCCACGATCGCCGAAGTCCGTTTTTCCTGATAGCCGAGCTCGGGATGTGCATGAATATCCCGGCGGATTTCGATGAACGCCGGGGCCAAGCCTGCGATGATAGCCTCAACTTTGCGGTCAACGACAGTGTCTTTGGCCGGAGTCTTAGACTCGGCCGAGAGGGATGAAAGAGGCCCTGACGGCGCCGCAATTAAAAAAATGACAAACCCGAGACAGGAGACAAGTCTCAATTTTTTATTCATCCTCTGTTCCTCCTCAATTTATTTTTGCTCAAATCCCGGCCGTCCTGTTCTCCAGGTTCTTTTCCCGGACGTAGGAAAAAAGGGAGAGCAGCTGGCTCCGGCTGAGCTCGTCAGTTTCAACGGCAAAAGCGGATGAGCGGTAGAGATCCCAATCGTCTTTTATCTCCGGGGCGAGTTCCATCTTTTCGTAGAGAGGGCTCCCGGGAGATAGATAAAAGACCGACGGACCGACCAGCACACCCAGGCCCAGGAGATAGTCGATACTTTCCTTGACCTCGGCGAAGGTCTGGCCGGGAAGGCCGATAATGATATAGACGGTAATAAAAAAGGAAAGCTCTTGGGCGGCGCGAATAAGTCTATTAAATCTATCGAAACTATAGTTTAAGTAGGGCCTCCGGAAGGCCTCTTGCAGGGCCGGGTCGCGGCTGACCAAGGACAGGTCGAGCTTCCGGAATCCCGCCCGCTTCATCGCCTCGAGCACGTCTTCATCCAAAGTGGAAGCGCACAGGCCGTTCATGGCCGTAAGCTCGATACCCTTGAGCTTCGGCTCCGCCGTTACGGCCTCCAGGAATTTGAGGAACCAATTCTTGTCGAAGGAGACGTTATCGTCTTCGAAATTGAAAACCCGCGTTCCCTTGTGCTCGTAATTCCCGCGCATTTCAGCCAGCAGGGAGGCGCTGGAGCGGTAGCTGATTTTCCTTCCGAACATCCTGTGGATGCTGCAGAACTCGCAGTCCCAGGGACAGCCCCGGCTGGCAGTCAGGGAAATGGAATTCTTCCTCCCGATTCTATACGCCTCTCCTTTCAAGAGATGGTGCGACGGCTCGATTGTCTTCCAGTCGACTTTTTCCCCAGCGCTCCCCTGCCCGAGTGAGTTCAAGAATTCCGGCAGGCAATCCTCCGCCGGTCCCGAAAGAACATAATCGACCTCCGGGGTTCGCCGCTTGATCTCAGAGGCAAAAACCGTGGCATGGTTCCCCCCGAGAAAGACAGGAACGGCGAATGTCCTCTTGATCAGCCGGACGAGATCCTCGACGCTTTTATAATAGGCCGTGCACTGAGAGGAAATGCCGATGAGGTCAGGGCCGAAAGTCTTAATGCGTCGCAGAATCTCGTCACCCGCGATCCCGAAGCGGCAATAGCCTTTGAAGAAATGGGGAATCTCGCCAAGAGGAGGAAGATAGCTGAAGCTTGGCGGAACGGGAATTCTCCTTTTTTGGAGCGGCGCCAGGCAGTCGAGGATTTCCACAGCCGCACCCGCATCTTCTAGAACTCGAGCTGCGTACAGAAGCCCCAGAGGATAAAGGCGGATGGCCGTAGTATAAAAATCTTCAAGTGGAGGCTGAATGAGCAGGATTTTCATCAGAGATAATACGCCTGATGTCTCTCAGCGCGATGGTTTCACTTCTCCCGCACTATCCGGACGGTCTGGATCCCCCACCGCCTCAACGGAACGATGATCTCGTCTCCGGCAACGGCGGCCGGTTTCTCGTTCGTTTCTCCGATGTCCGTGAGCACGGCAGAAAACCTGCCCGGCCGAAAGAACGGGCTCTTGACCCGGACCTCAGCGTTCTTCCCCCCGATTTCCTTTAACCTTAGGATGAGTCCCTGTCCGTCTTCGGCCTTTTTCACGGACTGAAGGATGACATGCGGCTGGTCAACACGAAAGAAAGATTCTCTGGTCCCGTTCAGTGTGCCCCTCGTCCCCTCGGGAATCCAGACGGCTACAAGCGGAGTGTGAGCCTCCCAGCCGAATAAGCTCGACTTCACTGGATCCGAGCCGCCGGCCCGGGTTGTCAGGCTGTATCTGAATAACACAAAACCTCCCTGGCCGGCCTTGAAATTGGTCATCCAGTAATTGTTCATGGCATAGGAGAAAAGAGAGGCGTTGGTGATCTCGAGTTTTTTGAGCCACTTTCCCGTATTGATATCGCCAAACTGGACGAGCGGGGCCTCGACCGGAGACCAGACTAAACTTTGATTTTTGTTTGACACCTCAACCCAGTGTTGCACGGTCTGCCAATCCCGGGTTGTCCCTGGAAGCTGGTCGATTTCGGGCCGCATCACGCCGTCGGCGATCTCAAAGACAAACGCCCCTCCATCGACCTTAAAAGGGAAGGCAAAGTAGACCGCTTCAGGCTCGAGCGTCTCCTTCTTGCGGAGACGATTAACGATCTCGATGCGTTTCACGTCCCGGTAAAGAAAGATCTCGGTCTCGAGCTCCGGACAGCTCGGTGCCGTCGCCTTGGCGATCAAGCTTGAGGTCAAAGGCCCCTGCAAGCCCGGCGATATCTTGGCCGAGGTCGGGCTCGCCCGCTTGAAAACCGCTCTTTTCTGCATATTGTCAACAGCCGGACGCCCGCCTTCCGGGTTCTCGTAAACATACTGATTCAACTTATACGGGCTGGATGGATCCACATATTCTGCTTCCGTTTCCTTGTCGGTGATGCTCCTAATTCCTCCTGAGGCTGGGTCGAGCACGACTTTATAAAACTCATTCTCGATCGAGTTCCTTCCGACCGAGATGGAGGCTGTGGCAGGCTCCGGAGCCTTATCCAAGGAAATCCCATAAACGGCATAGCCAAAACCCGGGACATTGCGGGCAAGAAAAAGGATTATCCTCTTATCAAGAAACTGGTAAGCTTCTTCCCGGCCCGTCCTTTTGTCGATCAGCCGGAATTTTCCCTTTCTGTCCACGAGCGGAGCAGGCAATTCCACCTTCACGATATCCGTCCTTTCCCAGGAGACAGGATTAAAGACGGCGAAGGAAAACTCCCCCGTCTTGGGAATTTCGTCGGCGATCACCTTAAGGCTCTGGCCGAGCAGAGTCCGGCTGATTTCGCCGGCAATATAAGAATGGCTGGATTTAAGCGTCCACTGGCCTTTCGTTGACTCAGACTCCGGGTCGGAGATGCTGCCCGCGGCTCCCCAGGTGTGCTCGTCAAAGAGCATGGAGTTGCTATAGGCCTCTTTGATTTCTGCGTTTGGATAGCTGAATCTGGAGTTAATCTCTGCGGCGATCGTTGACATTTTCTCGGCTGTAAGAAGTCCGTTGTGGGTCAAGCGGTTCAGCCCGGTTTCGTAAGCGGTGGAAGCGACTCCATCCGTCCAATAATCAGGCCAGCCGAGCCTATAGGTGGGGATCCGACCGGCATATTTTTTCTCCAGCGCGTTGAAGAACTCGGACATAGTCGCAAGCCTTATTCTCGGAAAAGCCCAGCGCGCATTCCAGTCGCGGACGATGTCGGAAAGCTCCCGTCCCGGAGGACAATTGTCGGTGCTATAAGCGCTGATATTGAGGGCGACGAGGTCATAGGGGTAGTCTTCCCTGCTCTCGAGGCCGATAAGGTATTTTTCCACCTCCGGCCGGCTCCTGGCCTCTCCCTCGTGGAGGCGCAGCCCATAATTGCCAAATAAGTAATGCTCGCCGTTCCAGTGGAGGATGCGGCTTCCATCGGGAGATTCCCAATAAAAAGGACACGGAGGATCGAGGGGCGCCCGGGCGCGCGTTTCGTTTATACCCGTGGCGAAATAGCGGACGCGGGACCGGCTCAGGATGAGAGGCACGGCCCAGCTGAACCCCGTGACATCATTGTTCATAGCGCTCAATATAGAAATACCGTACTTGCGGCTGAGCTCTCTCGCCAGGTAGGTTGCGCGGATGAGTTCTTCATGGCTGAACAGGTCCGAAAGGTTGACGTACCACGCGCCCACATCGACCCGGCCTTTCTTGATGAGATTCATAAACTCTCTCACCTTGGCCTCGGACCTCTGCTCGAGATACTGTTCAATGCTCCAGGTCGCCTCGACGTTCCAGCGGAATTTGGCGTCGTCAGGGTAGTTTTCAGTCTCCCGGCAATACTGGATAACGGAATCAAGGAACTCGGCGTGCTTTTTTGCAATTCGGGTTTGAAGGTCGGTGTAACCGATATCCGTATGGGAGTGATGGAACAGGTAGATCGTCCATTTCCGGGACGGCCGGAGCATTTTTTCGGACTCAATCTTTTGGTCTCCAGCCCGAAGCAAGAATTTCGCCGCCACCGGGTTTTTGATTTCAGGAATAAAAATCGTCTGATCGCTCTTTCCCGGTGGGATCGGGCTCAAGGCCATCGCCAACTCCTCTTGGCCGATTTTCGTCCTCAGGTCGGCCTTGACCTCTCGGCCCGGGTTGTCAAAACCCAATTTGATCATCTGCTTGACGCTCCCGCCTTCCCGGGCAAAAAACGGCGTCGCCACGGCATCAAAAGTGAGAGTCTTCGTCTTTTCTGGCGCTTGGGCTTTAAGGCTGATGGCCAGGACGGCCAGTAAAAAAATGAGACCGGAAATTATGACTTTTGGTCTTGACATCCTGGCTCTCCTCGTCTTTTCGATATATTCATATGGAGGCCTTTTGCGGTCCCGATTTCTGCTGCCTCAACTTGCTTTTGCGAATCCCGTAAGAAAAATAGATCAGCAATCCCAAACATGTCCATCCGAGAAGCCGGGCCCAGGTGTCCTTGGGAAGCCCGATCATCAGGTAAAAACAGGAAACAATGCCCAGGACCGGGATGAACGGGACCCCAGGGCTCCTGAACGGCCGGGGAATTTCCGGGTGTGTGTAGCGAAGGATGAGCACCCCGCTGCAGACGATCACAAAGGCGAGGAGGGTGCCGATGCTGGCCAGCTCACCGACTATGCCGATGGGCAGGAGAGAGGCGACGATGGCCACAGCGAGACCGGTCACGATCGTCGTTATGTGGGGCGTCCCGAACCTGGGATGGACCTTAGCGGCGGCTTTCGGGCGCAGCCCGTCCGTGCCCATGGAAAAGAAAATGCGCGCCTGTGCCATCAGCTGAACCATCATTACCGAAATCAGCCCCACAACAGCGGCAATTTTAATCAACGGAGAGAGCCAGAAGAGACGCATCGCGTCGATGGCGACGGCCACGGGAGCCGGCACGTTCAGGTTGGAGTAATGGACGACACCCGTCAGGACGAGCGAAAAAGCGATATAGATAACCGTGCAGATAAAAAGGCTGCCCAGGATACCCCTGGGCACATCTTTTTGCGGATTCTTGGCCTCCTGGGCGACTGTAGAGACTGCGTCAAAACCCAGGTAGGCGAAGAATATGACTCCAGCGCCCCGCAGGATTCCGCTGAGGCCGAAGAACCCGAAACCGCCCTGGTTGGCCGGGATAAAAGGCTTCCACAGCTCCGGCTTGATGAAAAACACGCCCGCGCCGATGAAAATGAGGAGGGCCGTGATCTTAAGGAAGACGATGACGACGTTGACCGTCGCCGATTCCTTGATGCCGATGACAAGCAGGATCGTGATGACAGCGACAATAAGAAACGCCGGAAGGTTGAAGAGCGCGCCCGTGGCTGTCCAGGTCTGGTGCTGAGGGTCGAAGGCAAAAGGCGCGGCTGAAAAGCGGGCCGGAAACGTGAGGCCCAGGTCTTTCAGAAAACTGACCATGTAGCCGGACCAGCCAATAGATACGGTGGTTGCGCTTAGGGCATACTCCAGGATCAGGTCCCAGCCGATGATCCAGGCAAAGAATTCACCCAGCGTGGCATACGTATATGTATAGGCACTTCCGGCGATCGGGATGAGAGAGGCGAACTCGGCATAGCAGAGCCCGGCAAAAGCGCACGGCAGGGCGGCAAGGATGAAGGAGAGGGTAACGCCGGGTCCGGCATATTGGGCAGCGGCGTGCCCCGTGATAACAAAAATGCCCGCGCCGACGATGGCGCCGATGCCGAGGAAGATGAGGTCCCAGGGGCCCAGGACCCGTTTGAGCCCCTGCCTTGTCGAAGTCGCTTCCCTGGAAATGTCTTCCAGCTTCTGGGTTTGGAACAGCCGGCTTTTCATCCCGATGTTCCTATGGTGTCTGAGTCTCCTGTTTCAGTTTTGCCGGAGTAGAAAGGTCGGCCGGCAACGGAGATTTATATTCCTTACCCTTCTTCCTGGCCATCCATTCATCCTTCATCTTCTGGACAGTCTGCGGCTGCGTTAAAAAATCAAGACAGGAAGCTGCCATGACCTTGGCCGCTGCGGACAGGCACTTGTGGGCGATGGACATCCCGGCGCAGGCAACGGAAGACCAGTGGTGGCCGGGCGTCCCGACGGGCTTGAAAGCGACGCCAAGCCCTGTGGTGGGAGTGAGCCAGCTCACTTCGGCCACGTCAGTGGAACCGCTTCCCCAGCTTTTCTCAGGAAGGGAAAACGGCTCGATTTTCGTGCTCAGTCCTTTTTCTTCGACTCCCAGGCTTTTCTGTATTTCTTTAGCAAAAGATTGCTCTTCTTCTGCAAAACCAGGAGCTCCGACAAGAAGCAGGTTGGAATAAACAACTTCTGAGCCTGTGCGATTCGGCAGCAATTCGTGGACACCGCTCTTGAAATGGACGTTGTAGGTCGTCCCGCTCATCAGGGCCGCGCCTTCGATGACTCTGAGCACCCATTCATAGTCTTTTTCAACGCTTTCCCTGTCGATGTCGCGCACATAATACCAGGCCCTGGCATAATCCGGCACGACGTTGGGCGCCCCTCCCCCATCTAGAATGACGTAATGAATCCGGGCGGTCGGCCTAAGATGCTCGCGCAGAAAGTTCAGACCGACATCTGTGAGCTCGATGCCGTCCAGCGCGCTCCGGCCGCTCCACGGGTCCCCGGCCGAATGAGCAGTCCGGCCAAAAAATTCAACCTCAAACTGGTTGAGGGCGTTCGACGATTCCAGGGAGACTTCGTTCTCCGAGCTCGGATGCCATTGAACGCAGCAAGAGAGACCATCGAATACTCCGGCGCGGGCCATGAAGACCTTGCCTTCGACAGTTTCCTCCGCCGGGCAGCCGAAGACTTTGATCGTGCCTGGGAGCTTGTGTCGAACCATGACATCCTTCGCCGCAACAGCTGCCGCTGCGCTGGCGACGCCGAAGATATTATGGCCGCAGCCGTGGCCTGGAGCTCCTTCTTTAACGGGCTTTTTGACGCTCACTGCCTCCTGAGAAAGACCTGGAAGGGCGTCGTACTCAGCAAGAAAACCGATCACGGGTTGGCCCGATCCATAGATTCCCAAAAAAGCAGTCGGGAGGCCGGCCACTCCTCTCTCCACGGTGAACCCGTTCCTCTCGAGGAAGGAAGCCAGAGCCTCGGCAGACTTGTCTTCCTCCAGAGCCACTTCTGCCGCGTGCCAGATTTCATCATTCAGCCTTGCCAGCTCAGCCATGTTCGCATCCACCCAGGCCAGAGCCTCTTTTTTCAAGGGTGTGAGCTCAGCCGGTTTGACTTTGATCAGGAGGGGATTTTCTTCGCTCTCAGAGAACAAAAAACCTGCACTGGCGAGAAAAAGAATAATAACTAGGGAAAGACATTTTCTCATTTTTTTCTCCTCCGGATTGCTCACTTCAATTGCAGCATAAAAAGAGGACTCAAGCTGGCTGCCGCGAATTTTAGGTCAGGAATTCTACCAGATTCCCCCCGAAATGGCTAATAGCAATTAGTGAAGGCAGGCAGTTCAAAGCCTGGGCCCGTATCTGAGTTCCTTGAACAGGACCTTGGCGGCCGTGCCGCCGTCTCGTTCGATTTCCAGGGAACCCTCCAGCTGATTGACCAGGATCGTTACGATCTGCAAGCCCATGCTTGTCGTCTGTTTGAGATCCAGGTCTGCGGGAATTCCAACGCCGTTGTCTCGGACAACGATCTCGAATGTTTGCTCCTCAAAAGGATGCAATTCGACCAGGATTTCGCCACCCCGGCCATCGGGAAAGGCATGCTTCAGCGAGTTCGTGATCAGTTCGTTCAGGATCAGACCGCAGGGAATAGCTGTTTGAATGTTCAAAAAGACGTCCTCCAAATTCATCTTAAGCTGGACAAGATTCGGGTCAACCTGATGGAACTGGAAGAGCTGGACAGCCAGGCTGCGGATATAATCAGAGAAATTGATATTCGAGAAATCCCGGGAGCCATAGAGTTTTTCATGAACCAAGGCCATGGAGCGGATGCGGCTCTGGCTGTTCTTGACCATCTTTATAAAGTCCTCGTCCTTGATTTGCCGCGTTTGAAGGTTGAGGAGGCTGGAGATGATCTGAAGATTATTCTTGACGCGGTGATGGATCTCTTGCAGAAGGGCTTCTTTTTCGCGGAGTGAATCCATGATCTGTTTCTCGGCGTGCTTCCGCTTGATGGCCATGGCCGTCTGGCCGGAGACAAATTTGAGAATCTCCTTGTCTTCCTCGGTAAACCTGACTCCCTGGGTATAACTTTGCACTACCATAACCCCAAAGGTCTTGTTCTCTGCCTTCAGGGGAACTCCCAGCCAATCAATCGATGGAGCTCCGATCAGTTCAACTTCCCCTTTTTTAACAAGTTCATTAAATACTTCAGGCGAAGCCAGGAGCGTTTCCCCGGAACGCAAAACGTACTCTGTGAGCCCTTTGCCGGGCTTCTTGGGCGCGGGCACCAGATCGTATTCATCCGCAAAGTATGGAAAACTCAACAGGTCCCGGTCTTTATCATAAAGGGCTAAGTAAAAATTCTTGGCCGGCATCAGTTCGCCGATGATCCCGTGGATGGAGCGAAACAGCTCTTCCAGGCTCTCGGCGGAATGCGCCGCTTCAGATATCCGATAAATAGCATTCTTGAGTTTCTCGGATTTCTTGCGCTCGGTGATATCTGTGATCGTGCCCAGGATCGCCCTTCCCCCTCCGTACTCGATCAATTTAGTTGTTAGAATCGCGTCGATTATTTTCCCGTCTCTAGTGAGGATTGAATACTCGTACGGAGGGACTTCCTCTCCTTGATGGTGCTGACTGAAATTGCCCTTTATCTTTTCTCTGTGCTCCGGAGCGATCAGGATAAGGAAATCGAAATCGGGAGAGCAGAGTTCGGCCCTCGTGTAGCCCGTGATCTCCTCGCATTTTTCATTGGCGTAGAGGATCCTACCGTTCTTGTTGATAAAGATCATGTTCGGAGACTGTTCGGCAAGGTTCCTGAATTTCTGCTCGCTTTCTTCGAGCGCCTTCTCTGCCAGCCTGCGCTCTGTGATGTCCTCGATAATTCCATCGTAATATTCGATTTGATCATGGTCATCTTTTACGGCCACTGCTGATATGCAGCCAATGAAGGGAGTCCCGTCCTTTTTCTTCAGTTGCAATTCCTCATCTCTGACTAACCCTTCTCGGAGCATTTTCTCATTAAACTTCATTCTGTCTTCTGAGTTTTGGTATAAATCGGAAACGTCCACGGCCAGGAATTCTTCTTTGTTCTCGTAGCCGAACATTTTGATGATGGCCGGATTGGCCTCAAGAAATTTGCCTTTGGGCCCAACCGTGTTCCTGTATATTCCCAGGTTGACATTCTCTGTCAA